>NZ_JBHXSG010000076.1:0-40140 GCF_042714835.1 Streptomyces sp. NPDC058678
GCAGCACAGCCCCGGGTTCCACCCCGTACCGGGGGGGCGGCCGCCCGGACGGCGCGGGGGATGTGGCATTAATGCGGGGGGCCCCCCGGTCGGGGGGCCGCCCTCTTTCATGCCTGCGTCACTTCTTCCTGCCGCGCTTCTCGCGCACCCGCACCGAGATGTGGATCGGCGTCCCCTCGAAGCCGAACTCCTCGCGCAGGCGGCGCTCGATGAAGCGCCGGTAGCCCGCCTCGATGAAGCCGGAGGCGAAGAGCACGAACCGCGGGGGCTTGGTGCCGGCCTGGGTGCCGAAGAGGATGCGCGGCTGCTTGCCGCCCCGGATCGGGTGCGGGTGGGCGGCGACCAGTTCGCCGAGGAAGGCGTTCAGTCGGCCCGTGGGGACACGGGTCTCCCAGCCGGCCAGTGCCGTCTCGATCGCCGGGACCAGCTTCTCCATGTGGCGTCCGGTGAGCGCCGAGACGTTCACCCGGGGCGCCCAGGCGACCTGGCCGAACTCGGTCTCGATCTCGCGCTCCAGGTAGTAGCGGCGCTCCTCGTCGAGGGTGTCCCACTTGTTGTAGGCGATGACGAGGGCGCGGCCCGCGTCCACGGCCATGCTGACGATGCGCTGGTCCTGGACCGAGATGGGCTCGGAGGCGTCGATCAGGATGACCGCCACCTCGGCCTTCTCCACGGCTGCCGCGGTGCGCAGCGAGGCGTAGTAGTCGGCGCCCTGCTGGAGGTGGACGCGCTTGCGGATGCCCGCCGTGTCGACGAACTTCCAGGTGATGCCGCCGAGTTCGATCAGCTCGTCGACCGGGTCGCGGGTGGTGCCCGCGACCTCGTTGACGACGACGCGCTCCTCGTTGGCCACCTTGTTGAGCAGCGAGGACTTGCCGACGTTCGGGCGGCCGATGAGGGCGATGCGGCGCGGACCGCCGACCGCGGTGCCGAAGGTCTGCTCGGGCGCCTCCGGCAGGGCTTCCAGGACGGCGTCCAGCATGTCGCCGGTGCCGCGGCCGTGCAGCGCGGAGATGGGGTGCGGCTCGCCGAGGCCCAGGGCCCACAGGTAGGCGGCGTCGGCCTCACCGCTCTGGCCGTCGACCTTGTTGGCGGCCAGCACCACGGGCTTGCCGGCCTTGCGCAGCAGTCGTACGACCGCCTCGTCGGTGTCGGTCGCGCCGACCTTGGCGTCCACGACGAACACGACCGCGTCGGCCGCCTCGATCGCGTACTCGGCCTGTGCGGCCACCGAGGCGTCGATGCCGAGGACGTCCTGCTCCCAGCCGCCGGTGTCGACGAGCTTGAAGCGGCGGCCCGCCCATTCGGCCTCGTAGGAGACGCGGTCGCGGGTGACGCCGGGCTTGTCCTCGACGACGGCCTCGCGGCGGCCGATGATGCGGTTCACCAGAGTCGACTTGCCGACGTTCGGGCGGCCGACGACGGCGAGAACGGGCAGCGGCCCGTGACCGGCCGCCTCGATCGCCCCCTCGACGTCCTCGACGTCGAAGCCCTCTTCCGCGGCGAGCTCCATGAACTCCGCGTACTCGGCGTCGCCAAGCGCTCCGTGGTCGTGCTCCTCGCCCGAGCCGTCGGAGTGGATGTGGTCGTTCATGAAGTCCGTACCTCGTTCATCGTGGTGATCGGTGGAGCACCCGTTTTCTCCGGGTTGATCCACTACTCAGTGTCGCCTAGCGCCCGGTCAGGCGCCTGGCGTTTTCCAGGTGTGCGGTGAGCTGCTTCTGGATGCGTTCGGTCGCCTCGTCGAGCGCCTTGCGCGTACGTCGTCCGCTGCCGTCGCCGGCCTCGAACGGGTCGCCGAAGACGACGTCGACGCGGCTGCGCAGCGCGGGCAGCTCCTTTGCCAACCGTCCGGGCCGGTCGGAACTTCCCAGTACGGCGACCGGGACGATCGGGGCACCGCCGCGTACGGCGAAGTACGCGAGCCCGGCGCGCAGTGCGGCGAAGTCGCCCTCGCCGCGGGTGCCCTCCGGGAAGATCCCGAGGACGCCGCCGTCGGCGAGCACGCCCAGTGCCTGGGTGATCGCCCTACGGTCGGTGGTGTCACGGTCCACCTTGACCTGCCCGATGCCGAGCAGGAAGGGGTCGAGCGGCCCGATGAACGCTTCCTTCTTGATCAGGAAGTGCGTGGGCCGGGGCGCCACGCCCATGACCATCGGGCCGTCGATGACGTGGGAGTGGTTGACGGCGAGGATCACCGGGCCGGTGGCGGGGACCCGCCAGGCGCCGAGCACCCGCGGCTTCCACAGGCCGTACATCAGGCCGACGCCGATACGCCGCCCGACCTCGGCGCCCTTTTCCGAGGGCACGGACGCAACGCTCACTTCGTGGCCCGCTTCTCCTCGACGAGCGTGACGACGCACTCGATGACCTGCGCCAGTGTGAGCTCGGTGGTGTCCACCTCGACCGCGTCGTCCGCCTTGGCGAGCGGCGAGGTCTTGCGGCTGGAGTCGGCCGCGTCCCGCTTGATCAGGGCCTCGCGGGTGGCGTTGACGTCGGCGCCCTTCAGCTCACCGCTGCGGCGGGCGGCCCGCGCCTCCGGCGCGGCGGTGAGGAAGATCTTCAGGTCGGCGTCGGGCAGCACGGTGGTGCCGATGTCGCGGCCCTCGACGACGATGCCCTGCTCTGCAGTGGCCGCGATGGAGCGCTGCAGCTCGGTGATCCGGGCGCGCACCTCCGCCACCGCGCTGACCGCGCTGACCTTGGAGGTGACCTCCTGGGTGCGGATCGGGGCGGCCACGTCGGTGCCGTCGACCCTGATCGTGGGGTTCGCCGGGTCGGTGCCGGAGACGATGTCGGGCTTGCCGGCCGCCGCGGCGATCTCCGACGGGTCGTCGATGTCGATCCCGTTGCTCACCATCCACCAGGTGATCGCCCGGTACTGGGCGCCGGTGTCGAGGTAGCTCAGGCCGAGCTGGGCGGCGACGGCCTTCGACGTGCTCGACTTGCCCGTGCCGGAGGGGCCGTCTATGGCGACAATCACGGGCGGGGCGGCGCCGTTTTCCACGGGGGGACACCTTCCTGGTGCGTGGTGGGAGTGTGCGGGGACGCAAAAGCACCCCGCACAAGGTTACTGGCTCGCCGGAGGCCTCCTTGACGGGCGGATCCGGAGGCCTCGTCACCGGCGGATTGCCGAGGGACTTCCTACTGGCGGATGGCCCAGCCCCGCTCCCGCAGTGCCGCCGTCAGGACCGGCGCCGCCTTCGGCTCCACCATCAGCTGCACCAGACCGGCCTGCTGCCCGGTCGCGTGCTCGATCCGTACGTCCTCGATGTTGACCCCGGCCATCCCCGCGTCCGCGAAGATGCGGGCCAGCTGGCCCGGCTGGTCGTCGATGAGGACGGCCACGACCTCGTAAGCCCGCGGGGCCGACCCGTGCTTGCCGGGTACGCGGACCTGGCCCGCGTTGCCGCGCCGCAGGACGCCCTCGATGCCGACGGTGCCCTCGCGCCGCTTGTCCTCGTCGGAGGACTGCAGCGCGCGCAGCGCCCGGACCGTCTCCTCGATGTCGGCGGCGACGTCCCCCAGGAGGTCGGCGACCGGCCCGGGGTTCGCGGACAGGATGTCGATCCACATCCCGGGGTCGGACGCGGCGATCCGGGTCACGTCCCGGATGCCCTGCCCGCACAGCCGTACGGCGGCCTCCTCGGCGTTCTCCAGGCGCGCGGCGACCATGCTGGAGACCAGGTGGGGCATGTGGGAGACGAGGGCGACGGCACGGTCGTGGGCGTCGGCGTCCATGACGACCGGCACGGCACGGCAGTGCGAGACCAGTTCCAGGGCGAGGTTCAGCACCTCGGTGTCGGTGTCCCGGGTCGGCGTCAGCACCCAGGGGCGGCCCTCGAAGAGGTCGCCGGTGGCGGCCAGCGGGCCCGACTTCTCGCGGCCCGACATCGGATGGGTGCCGATGTACGAGGACAGGTCAAGGCCGAGCGCCTCCAGCTCGCGGCGCGGGCCGCCCTTGACGCTGGCGACGTCGAGGTAGCCGCGGGCGACGCCCCGGCGCATCGTGTCGGCGAGCACCGCGGCCACGTGGGCGGGCGGGGCGGCGACGATCGCGAGGTCGACGGGCTGTTCGGGCGCCTCGTCGGTGCCGGCGCCGAGCGCGGTCGCCGTGCGGGCCTGTTCCGGGTCGTGGTCGGCGAGGTGGACGACGACGCCCCGCTGGGACAGGGCCAGGGCGGCGGACGTACCGATCAGGCCGGTGCCGATGACGAGGGCGGTTCTCACTGGGCGATGTCCTTGCGCAGGGCGGCCGCGGCGCCGAGGTAGACATGCGCGATGTCGGCGCGGGGCCGGTCCGACTCGATGTGCGCGAGGACGCGGACGACGCGGGGCATGGCGCCCTCGATGTCCAGTTCCTGGGCGCAGATCAGCGGGACGTCCACGATGCCGAGCTTGCGGGCCGCGGCGGCCGGAAAGTCGCTGTGCAGGTCGGGCGTGGCCGTGAACCAGATGCTGATCAGGTCGTCGGGGGTGAGCCCGTTGCGCTCCAGGACCGCGGTGAGCAGGGCCCCGACCTGCTCGTCCATGTGGCCGGCCTCGTCCCGCTCGAGTTGGACGGCGCCCCTCACCGCTCGTACCGCCACGACGATGCTCCTTGCTGATGTACGGCTCTTGGTGCATCCAGCCTAGTCAGCCCACGTGGGGCCGGTGCGCGGCGCCCGCCCGCTGAGACGGGGCGCGTCCTGCGGCGAACCCCGCCCATGTCACTCGTATCGCCCAATTCCGCTACTTGGGGTGAGAAAGCCCCCGTGCGCCTCTGGACTCGGGGCCCCCGTTCCGCTCTCATGGCAGGAAGCTCGCCTCGGGGGAGGCCCTTCATGAAGCGCTCCGGACCACTCGTCACTCTGCTCGCGGGACTGCTGCTCGGCCTTTTCATGCTGTCGCTGAACGCGACGACGGGGACGAAGAGCGCCTCCACCTCGTACGCCGAGTCACCGGAGGCCACGGCCTCCCCGACGCCCACCAGGACGACCGCGTCCCCTTCACCGTCCTCGCCGTCCCCTTCCCGCACCCAGGTCCCCGACGGCGACTACGCGGGCCGTACCACCGACGACTCCGCCGCCGTCGCCGTGACGCTGAGCGACGGCAAGGCGATCGCGTACTTCTGCGACGGCCGCGCGAAGGAGTCCTGGCTGAAGGGGGACGTCGAGGACGACGGCACCATGAAGCTCACCGGCAAGCACGGCGCCGAGCTGAACGGCACCATCAAGGAGGGCAAGCGGATCAGCGGCACCGTCGACATCGACGGCGACCGGTACGCCTTCACCGCCGACAAGGCGAAGAAGCCGTCCGGGCTGTACCGGGCCACGGCGACGGTACGCGGCGCGAAGGTCGACGGCGGCTGGATCGTCCTGCCGGACGGCCGGCAGGTCGGCATCCTCACCCGCGACGACGAGCCCTCCCCGGCACCGCGGATCGACCCGGAGACCGGCGCGGTGACGGTCGACGGACAGCAGCTCACGGCACGCCCCGTCACCCCTTGACCCTTCCCGGAGTCGTTCATGACCGTCGACCCGAACGCCGCCACCCAGAACTTCCCCTCCCCGGAGCCCCGCCACCGCCGCCCGCACCCCGCCCGCTACCTGGTGCCGGCGCTCGTCGCCGCCGCGGTGGCGGTGGGCCTCGGCGTGTACGGCAAGGTCCACGACCCGGCCGGGACCGCCTTCAACCTGGCCGGCTTCAGCAGCACCGGGGCGGTGAAGTCGTGGCTGGCCACCGCGGCGTTCTTCTTCGCACTCGTCCAGGTGGTCTCGGCGGCGATGGTGTACGGCAGACTGCCGGGCCCCCGCTGGTCACCGGCCCTGCACCGCTGGTCGGGCCGGGTGGCGTTCCTGCTGTCGGTTCCGGTCGCGGTGCACTGCCTGTACGCCTTCGGCTACCAGACGTACGAATCGCGCGTTTTGTGGCACTCTCTGCTGGGTTGCTTCTTCTTCGGTGCCTTCAGTGCCAAGATGCTGCTGCTCCGCTCGGAGCGACTGCCCGGCTGGCTGCTGCCCCTCGTCGGCGGCCTGGTCTTCACCGGGCTCACGATCATCTGGCTCACCTCTGCCCTCTGGTTCTTCCGCACCTTCGGAGTGACGACATGACTCAAGGCCCGACGCGGCGCACGATTCTTCTCGCGACGGGTGCGGCGGCACTGACCGTCGGGTGCAGCGAGTACGGCGACGAGGGCTCCGACGAGGACACCGGTGCACCCTCGTCCGTCGACGCCTCCGCCGGGCAGGAACTGGCGAAGACGAGCGACATCCCGGTCGGCGGCGGCACGATCTTCCCGGACGAGAGGATCGTCGTCACCCAGCCGAAGGAGGGCGAGTTCAAGGCCTTCTCGAACATCTGCACCCACCAGCAGTGCCCGGTGGCCAACGTCTCCGACGGCACCATCAACTGCACCTGCCACGGCAGCAAGTTCAGCATCACGGACGGTTCGGTGGCCAAGCCTCCGGCGACCAAGCCGTTGCCCGAGAAGCAGATCAAGGTGTCCGGGGAGTCGATCACCCTGGCCTGACCCGTCAGGCGTCCCAGAGCGCCCCGAGGGTCACCAGCTCGCCCTGGTACTCGATCCGGTCCGCCCACTCGGACGGCCAGGCTTCCGCACCCAGGTACGCGCCGGCGAAGGCACCCGCGAGGCACGCGATCGAGTCCGAGTCGCCGGCCGTGCAGGCGGCCCGGCGCAGGGCGGTCACCGGCTCGTCGGCGAAGAGCAGGAAGCTCAACAGCCCGGTCGCCATGGCCTCTTCGGCGATCCACCCCTCACCGGTGGCCAGGCACGGGTCGGTCTCGGGCGAGGGCGTGCGCAGGGCCTCCTGAAGGCGGTCCAGGATCGCCAGGCACTCGTCCCACCCCCGGGCGATGAAATGCTCGGGGCCGGGGTCCTGACTGCGCGTCCACAGGTCTCCGAGCCAGCGCTCGTGGTACCGGCTCCGGTTCTCCACGGCGTACGACCGCAGCAGCCCGACCAGTTCCCCGGGCTCGGCCCCGTGCGCGAGCAGCCGTACGGCGTGCGCGGTGAGGTCGGAGGCGGCGAGTGCCGTCGGATGCCCGTGCGTGAGGGCGGACTGCAACTGGGCGGCGCCCGCGCGCTGTTCGTCGCTCAGCCCCGGGACCAGACCGACGGGCGCGACCCGCATGTTCGCGCCGCAGCCCTTGGAGCCGATCTGGCTGGCGTCCTGCCAGGGCAGGTCCGGACGTTCGAGGAGCGCGCAGGCCCGCAGGCAGGTGTTGCCCGGGGCCCGGTTGTTCTCCGGGGAGCGGTTCCAGGCGATGAACTCCCGCCGCACGGGCTCGGCCATGTCGGGCCCGAGCACCCCCCGGTCCATCGCCGTCCGCAGCCCCTTCCCCAGGGCGAGCGTCATCTGCGTGTCGTCGGTGACGATCGCGGGCGTCGGCAGCGCCATCTCCCGCCACGGGCCGCACTTGGCGAGGATCGACGGCACGTCGTTGAACTCGGTCGGGAAGCCGAGAGCGTCACCGAGGGCGAGCCCGATGAGCGCCCCCGTGGCGGCGCGCTTGGTGAGGGTCGTGGTCATGCGGGGCGTCCTTCCCGGGACGGTCGGAGGAGAGGCGGTTGCAGGGCGGTGGCCGGACCCGCCCGGTACAGCGCGGCCGGTTTGCCACGGCCGCCGGTCAGCCGGGCGGCACCGGGTACCGCTTCGACGAACCCGGGCGTGGCGAGCACCTTGCGCCGGAAGTTGGGCCGGTCGAGCGCGGTGCCCCACACGGTCTCGTAGACCTGCTGCAGCTCGCCGAGCGTGAACTCGGGCGGACAGAAGGCGGTGGCGAGGCAGGTGTACTCGAGCTTGGCGCCGACGCGTTCATGGGCGTCGGCCAGGATCCGGTCGTGGTCGAAGGCGAGCGGCCGGACGGAGGCGTACGGCACCCAGCGGGCCTGCGCCGCGTCACTGCCGCCGTGCGGTTCGGGCGGGTCGGGCAGCAGTGCGGCGAACGCGACCGACACGACCCGCATCCGGGGGTCCCGGTCGGGCTCACTGTAGGTCCGCAGCTGCTCCAGGTGCAGCCCGGACACGTCCGCGAGGCCGGTCTCCTCGGCGAGCTCCCGCCGAGCGGCCGTTTCCGCCGACTCGTCCGGCTGCACGAAGCCGCCGGGCAACGCCCAGTGCCCGGCGCACGGTTCCTGTCCGCGCTCGACGAGCAGTACCTGCAACACGCCCGCGCGCAGGGTGAGCACGGCGAGGTCGACGGTGACGGCGAAGGGCTCGTGGGCGTACTTGTCGTAGACCTCCTTGCCGCCGTTCACCCGCACCCACCTTCTTAATAGTCAATACGACTATAAAGAGGCGGGTGCGGCTCCACAACCCCCTGGGGGCGACGCGGTGCGAACCCCGCCACCACCGCCACCGCGTGGAAGGCGTCCGGTGAGCCGTATCGCGCAGTGCGGGGTCGACGAGGGAGTCGGGAGCGGCTGCAGCCACGGGACGTCCGTCGCCGGGGCGCTCAGCGGCTCCTCAGGCGCGTCCGAGGGCCCGCCCGGCCCCCGAGGGCAGCGGACGCCGCGTACGGCTCTCCAGCGCCGTCAGACACACGTGTTGATGGGGATCCGACGAACTCGTCGCGGTCCGTGAGGGAAAACGAATCGGCCGGCCCCGACAGAAATCCGGGACCGGCCGCACGCGCGCGTGAAGAGGCGGGACTACAGGTCGACTTCCTTCATCAGCATGCCGACCTCGGTGTTCGACAGCCGCCGCAGCCAGCCCGACTTCTGGTCGCCCAGAGTGATGGGACCGAAGGCGACGCGGACCAGCTTGTCGACCGGGAAGCCGGCCTCGGCCAGCATGCGGCGGACGATGTGCTTGCGGCCCTCGTGGAGGGTGACCTCGACGAGGTAGTTCTTGCCGGTCTGCTCGACGACCCGGAAGTGGTCCGCCTTCGCGTACCCGTCCTCCAGCTGGATGCCGTTCTTGAGCTGCTTGCCCAGGTCGCGCGGGATCGGGCCCACGATGTGCGCGAGGTAGACCTTCTTCACGCCGTACTTGGGGTGGGTCAGCCGGTGCGCCAGCTCGCCGTGGTTGGTGAGCAGGATGACACCCTCGGTCTCGGTGTCGAGCCGCCCGACGTGGAAGAGCCGCGTCTCGCGGTTGGTGACGTAGTCGCCGAGGCACTGCCGGCCCTCGGTGTCCTCCATCGTCGAGACCACACCGGCCGGCTTGTTCAGCGAGAAGAACTGGTACGACTGGGTCGCGACTGTCAGGCCGTCGACCTTGACCTCGTCGTTCTCCGGGTCGACCCGCTTGCCCTGCTCCAGGACGATCTCGCCGTTGACCTCGACCCGCGCCTGCTCGATCAGCTCCTCGCAGGCACGCCGGGAGCCGTAGCCCGCGCGCGCGAGGACCTTCTGCAGCCGCTCACCCTCCTGCTCGGCGCCCGGGAAGGTCTTGGGCAGCTTGACGTCCTTCTTGTCGGCGTACCGCTCGCGGTTGCGCTCCTCGGCCCGTGTCTCGTACTCGCGCGAGGTCGCCGGGGCCGACCGCCCGCGCTGCTGGGGCCTCTTCGGCCCTCCCTTGGCGCCGCCGCGGGCCGCGCCACCGCGCCCCGCCTTCGGGCCCTCGTGAGACGCGCTGGGGCCCACGTCGTAGCGGCGCTCCTCGGGGCGGGGCTTGCTGGGACGGCCCTGACCCTGGCCCTGGCCCTGGCTCTTGCCCTGGCCCTGCGCCTTGCCCGGTCCAGGCTTCTGGCCCCTGTTGTTGCCGGCCCCGCGGGGGTTACCGCGCCCACCGCTCTTGCCGCTACCGCTACCGCTGCCACTGCTTCGCATCAAAGTTCCGTCGTTGTCGTGTTCGGCATGTTCGTCCTGGGACCGTCGTCCGGCTCCGGAGCATCCGGATCGAACGACGGTACGGCTTCCTGGGTCTCGGCCTCGATCGCCTCCGCCTCTGGGAGGAAGGGCGCGAGCTCCGGGAGCTCGTCCAGACCGCGCAGGCCCATCCGCTCCAGGAAATAGTTCGTCGTCGTGTAAAGGATCGCACCTGTTTCGGGTTCCGTGCCCGCCTCCTCGACCAGACCGCGCTGGAGGAGGGTGCGCATCACGCCGTCACAGTTGACTCCGCGGACCGCCGAGACCCTGCTCCGGCTGACCGGCTGGCGGTAGGCGACCACTGCCAGGGTCTCCAGGGCGGCCTGGGTGAGCCGGGCCTGCTGGCCGTCCAGGACGAAGCCCTCGACGGCCGCCGCGTACTCGGGACGGCTGTAGAAACGCCAGCCGCCGGCGATCAGCCGCAGCTCGAAGCCGCGCCCCTGCACGGTGTACTCGTCGGCCAGCTCCCGCAGCGCGTCCCCGATCTGGCGCCTGGGCCGCTGGAGGATCTTCGCCAGGTGTTCCTCGGTCGCCGGCTCGTCCACGACCATGAGCACGGCCTCCAGGGCCGGCTTGAGGTCGAGGTCGGCGACTGTGCGCGGCCCGGCCGGGACGTCGGTGTTCTCCTCGCTCACGGTTTCTTCTCCTCCTTGGGCACCTCGGGCGGCCGGTCGAACTCGTCGGTGACCACGGGCTGGGCGTCCCCCTCCCCACCGGTCCAGCGCACGAGCAGCTCCCCGAGAGCGGTCTCCTGGTCGAGGGCCACGGCCTTCTCCCGGTACAGCTCCAGCAGGGCCAGGAAGCGCGCCACGACGGTCAGGGTGTCGTCGGTGTCCTCGACCAGCGTCCGGAAGCTCGCCTCCCCCAGCTCCTTGAGCCGCGCGACGACGATCCCGGCCTGCTCCTGGACACTCACCAGCGGCGCGTGGATGTGGTCGACGTACACCTGCGGCTTGGGCCTGGGCTGCATCGCCTTGACGGCGAGCTTCGCGAACCCTTCCGCGCCGATGCTGATGACGACCTCGGGCAGCAGCTCGGCGTGGTGCGGTTCGAGTCCGACGGTACGGGGGTAGCGGCGGGCCTCCTCGTCGAGGCGTCCGCTGAAGATGTCGGCGATCTGCTTGTACGCGCGGTACTGCAGGAGCCGCGCGAACAGCAGGTCCCGGGCCTCCAGCAACGCCAGGTCGGCCTCGTCCTCCACCTCGGCGGCGGGCAGCAGCCGCGCGGCCTTGAGGTCCAGCAGCGTGGCCGCGACGACCAGGAACTCGGTCGTCTGGTCGAGGTCCCAGTCCGGGCCCATCGCCCTGATGTGGGCCATGAACTCGTCGGTCACCTTGGACAGGGCGACCTCGGTGACGTCCAGCTTGTGCCGGGAGATCAGCTGGAGGAGCAGGTCGAAGGGCCCCTCGAAGTTGGAGAGCCGGACCTTGAAGATGCCGTCGGAGGATTCCTCGGCCGCCACGGGGACGGGCGGCTCTGCGAGAGCAGGAACTCCTGCCGGAGCAGAAGGCCCTGCCGCAGCGGAAGGCCCTGCGGGAGTCTGCGGCCCTTCGGGGGCCGGAGCCTCCGCAAAAGGAGCGGGAGGCTCCGTAACGGGCGGCTCCTCCACCGGAGCCGGGGCCTCGAGAGGAGCTCGATTCGCCCCCGGCCCCTTCCCCAGCGCACGCCGACGGCCGGCGGTGGCGCCGGAGACGGGGGGCACGTCGTTCGAGGTCATGGCCCCCGCAGGCTACCGCTACCGCCCGCGCAGCCGTCGTACGAGGATGCTTGCGTCCCCGCGGGACTCCAGGTCGGCCAGCACGACGGCAACGGCCTCACGGACGATCCGTCCGCGGTCGACCGCCAGCCCGTGCTCGCCGCGGAGCACCAGACGCGCGTGCTCCAGATCCATGAGCTCCTCGGCGGACACGTACACCGTGATCTTCTCGTCGTGCCGCTCCCGCCCGCTGGGCCGACGTGAGGCCGCCCGTCCGCGCTTGCCGCGTGGCGCGGCACCCGAGGCAGAACCTTCCTGCGTGTCCTGACGACGTCCGGAGCGGTCCGAGCCCCGGCTGCGGGACTCGCCGGTCTCGGCCGGCTCCGCGTCGGTCGCCACGTGCTCCGCGCCGTCGCCGTCACCGCCCTGGGCGGGTACCGACTGCGGTCCGTCCTCGGACGAGGACGCAGGCGATGTCGCCGCGGCCCCGTCGGACTCCCCCGCGGGGGCCGGCACCCGGGCCTCTCCGTTGGCCCCACGCCGGGGAGTGGACGCCTGGAGCGCCGTTCCCCCTGTCGTACGGAACAGTTCGTCGGCCCCCGGCAGACTCACTCGGCGTGACACCGGGCGAGCACCTCCCTGGCGAGCTGGCGGTAGGCGGCGGCACCGACGGAGTTGGAGGCGTACGTGGTGATCGGCTCGCCGGCGACCGTGGTCTCGGGGAAGCGGACCGTGCGCCCGATGACCGTGTGGTAGACGTGGTCGTCGAACGCCTCCACCACGCGCGCGAGCACCTCACGGCTGTGCACCGTGCGGGAGTCGTACATCGTGGCGAGGATCCCGTCGAGCTCCAGCTCCGGGTTGAGCCGTTCCTGGACCTTCTCGATGGTCTCCGTCAGCAGCGCGACACCGCGGAGGGCGAAGAACTCGCACTCCAGGGGCACGATCACCTTGTGCGCGGCCGTCAGGGCGTTCACCGTGAGCAGGCCGAGCGAGGGCTGACAGTCGATCACGATGTAGTCGTAGTCGGCCATGAGCGGCTTCAGGGCGCGTTGCAGCGTCGACTCGCGCGCCACCTCGGAGACCAGCTGGACCTCGGCGGCGGACAGGTCGATGTTGCTGGGCAGCAGGTCCATGTTGGGGACCGCTGTCTTCAGGAGCACCTCGTCGGCCGCCATGCCCCGCTCCATGAGCAGGTTGTAGACCGTGAGGTCGAGCTCCATCGGGTTGACACCGAGACCCACCGACAGCGCGCCCTGCGGGTCGAAGTCCACGAGCAGCACACGACGGCCGTACTCCGCGAGGGCGGCACCCAGGTTGATGGTGGACGTCGTCTTGCCGACGCCGCCCTTCTGGTTGCACATCGCGATGATCTTCGCGGGTCCGTGATCGGTCAGCGGACCCGGGATCGGGAAGTACGGCAGCGGACGACCGGTCGGGCCGATGCGCTCACGGCGCTGACGGGCAGCGTCGGGCGCGAGCGTGGCCGCGTACTCGGGGTCGGGCTCGTACTCGGCGTCGGGATCGTAGAAGTGCCCGTCGGGCAGTTCGTCGTAGTCGGCGAAGTGGTTGTGGGGCGCGCCACTTCCGTCGCCGGCCATGGCGTTCACGTGATGGCCATCCATGCTCTGGTGTGCTGGCTGAGTCACCCCTGAGATCCGGTGACTCTGGTGGGCTGTGAAGGTGCGCACCGCAACGGAGCCGACAGCCTCGAACCCCGCGGGGCCCTCGGCCCGTGCAGGCATTCCTGGTTGACCACCCCCGGGAGAAAATGTCGACTCATTCACAAGTCGTCTTACCTCCTTGGTGACCAGGAAATTTCTAGACAGGTCAGCGTGGCACCATGCCGACGGTTGGCGACTCTATGGCGTGTCGGGCGTCCGCAGCAACACAATCCGCCGGACCCGGCAGGATGTGTCGGCAATGAAACATCCCTCTGTCAAGGGCGTACGGCCGTCGCACGGTAGGTTTCACCGGTGTACGAATCGGTTCAAGGGTTACGTTCGAGGCGAGTTGACCTAGAGCCGCAAAGTGACCATACACACACCGGGCCGGACCTTTGTCGGGCAAGGTCCGGCCTGGTGCGCGGTGTTGACGACCTGTGTTGACGTATCGCCTTTTACCTAATGGTGACTTAGCGACGGCGAACTGCCGCTTCGAGCTCCGGGCGCTCAGCCGAGCAGCGTCTCCAGCTCCACGTGCTCCAGGCCGTGCGCCTCGGCGACCTCCCGGTAAACGACCCTGCCGTCATGGGCGTTGAGCCCCTTGGCCAGAGCGGAATCCCGGCGCAGCGCCTGTGCCCAGCCGTGGTCGGCGAGCTCGACGATGTACGGAAGCGTCGCGTTGGTGAGGGCGTAGGTGGAGGTGTTGGGCACCGCGCCGGGCATGTTGGCGACGCAGTAGAAGACCGAGTTGTGGACCGGGAAGGTCGGCTCGGCGTGGGTGGTCGGACGGGAGTCCTCGAAGCAGCCGCCCTGGTCGATCGCGATGTCGACAAGGACACTTCCGGGCTTCATGCGCGACACGAGCTCGTTGGTGACCAGCTTCGGCGCCTTGGCGCCCGGGATGAGGACGGCACCGATGACGAGGTCGGCCTCCAGGCAGGCCTTCTCGAGCTCGAAGGCGTTGGAGACGACGGTCTGGATCTTCGTACCGAAGACCTTGTCGGCCTCCTTGAGCTTGTTGATGTCCTTGTCGAGCAGCGTCACATGGAAGCCCATGCCGATGGCGATCTGCGCGGCGTTCCAGCCGGAGACGCCGCCGCCGATGACGACGGCCCGGCCGGCCAGCACACCAGGGACACCGCCGGGCAGCACACCACGGCCGCCGTTCGCGGCCATGAGGTGGTAGGCACCGACCTGCGGGGCGAGGCGGCCGGCGACCTCGGACATGGGAGCGAGCAGCGGGAGCGCGCGACTGGGCAGCTCGACCGTCTCGTACGCGATCGCGGTGGTGCCGGACTCGATGAGGGCGTCCGTGCACTCCTTGGAGGCGGCCAGGTGCAGGTAGGTGAAGAGCGTCTGGTCCTTGCGGAGGCGGTGGTACTCCTCGGCGATGGGCTCCTTGACCTTGAGCAGCAGGTCGGCGGTGGCCCACACCTCGTCGGCGGTCGGAAGGATCTGCGCGCCGGCGGCGACGTACTCGTCGTTCGTGATCGAGGAACCGACACCGGCATCGCGCTCGATGACGACCTGGTGGCCGTGGCGCACCAGCTCGTGCACGCCGGCGGGGGTGATGGCCACCCGGAACTCGTTGTTCTTGACCTCGCGGGGGATGCCGACCTTCACGTCGATCACGGTCCTTGGCTCAGAGGATGTCGGGGCATTGCAAGACATACCCAGGCATGCAAGGGCACACCGGGATGCACCGCAGGAGAAGGTGCGGCAGAGCCAGTCTAATGAAGGTGTTCCCGCTGTCTAGCCTTTCATTGCATCAATCTTCAGTGGATGTACTACGGATTTCGCAGGCGTTAGCACCGTGTTCCGGTAGATCGAGGGGTTCCGGCACCGAATCGGGCGCTGTACCGGCGCCCCCGGCCCCGGCGTCGGGCTCCTGGAGCTCCTCCCCCAGCAACCGCTCGGCCGTGCCCCGGTGCAGGTCCGCCGCCGTCGGATCACCGAGGTGCTCCAGCGTGTCGGCGAGCCGCAACTGCAGTGCGGCCTGCAGGCGTACGTCCTCGGCGCGACGCGCCCACTCCACGGCCTCCTGGCAGGTGCGCAACGATTCTTCGGGCCGTCCGGCGTACTCCTGGACGCGCGCGAGTTCGCTCAACGCCCGTGCGTGGGCGGCCACATCGCCGTTCTTGCGGTACCCGGCGACCGCGGCCCGCCAGTTGCGCTGCGCCTCGCCGTACCGGCCCGCGTAGGTGTGGGCCGCGGCGATACGGCCGTACAGCCGCGCGGCGTCGGCGCGCTCGTCCCGGGCGAGGCGCTGGACGAGGGCCCGGCCGTACCAGTCGGCGGCCCGGTCGTAGTCCCCGAGCTCCAGGTGGGCGCCGCCTACGGATTCCATCGCGCGGCCGGTCGCGTACGGGTCGTTCGCCTCCCGTCCGGCATCCAGAGCCGCCCGATACCGGGCCAGGGCGTCCGTGGTGCGGCCGGTCCGGGCGTCCAGGTCGGCGAGGTTCAGCAGGGCGGCCGCCTTCTCGCGGGGCAGCTCGCGGCGCTCGGCCACGTCGAGGACGAGGCGGTGGATGCCGTACAGGTCGGGTGCGGCGGCCTGGGTGCCGAAGTGGGCGACCATCGCCCGCACGAGCTGGGACATCAGGCGCCGGGCGAGGGTGTCCAGCTCGCCGTCGGCGACCGCGAGGCGGGCCGCGGCGAGCAGGGCGGGCCTGCGGATGCTCAGCCAGTCGGCGGCCGCCCTCGGGCTCGGGAAGCGCACGGAGCGCGGCATGCCCTGGAGCTTCTCGCGCGTCTCGGGGTCGTCGGTCTCGGTGATCGCCCGGCAGGACTGCAGCAGCCGTACGGTCCGCTCCAGCATCCGGGCCCGGGCCAGCTGGAGCTCGGCGGGGCGGTCGTGGGACTCGGCGAGCGCCTTCAGCAGCGGCTGCAGGCAGCCCGGCACCTCGTACTGCGGCAGCGGCGAGGGCACGGCGTGCAGCAGGCCGAGGGCGACGAAGTCGTCCAGGGTGGTGCGGGCGCCGTCCACCGAGCAGCCGGCGAGCGCGGAGGCGGTCTGCGGGTCGACCAGGCCGGCAGGGGCGAGGCAGAGCAGTCGCAGTATCCGCGCGGCCGGAGCGGCCAGGGACGTGTAGGCGAGCCGGAAGACCCTGCTGAGCGGGGTCGCCCCTTCGTCACCCTCCGTGTGCAGGTGCTTGGCGAGGTCGGCGACGGCCGCCTTGGGGCGGGCGGCGAGCCAGCCGCCGGCGAGCGTCAGCGCGGCGGGCTGGGCCTGGCACTCCTCGACCAGGCCCTCGGCGGCCCGGGGATCGACGGTGATACGGACGGAGCCGGTGTGCCGGGACAGCAGATCGACGGCGGACTTGATGTCGAGGCCGCCCAGGGTGCACGGGCGGACGTCCGCGATCCCGGTCAGCGGCCCTCCCGAGACGGCCACGACCAGGCAGTCCGGCGTGTCCGGCAGCAGGGCGTCGACCTGCTCGGCGGTGGCCGCGTCGTCGAGCAGGAGCAGCACCCGGCGGTCGGCGAGGGCCTCGCGGAGGGCCGCCGTGAGGTCGTCCTCGGCGGCCCCTGCGGGCGTCGGCAGCTCCAGGGCGGCCAGCAGTTCGCGGGCGGTGAACTCGGTCGGCACGGGCGTGCCGTCGGGCTCGCTGAGCCGGGCCCTGAGCACGCCGTCCCGGTAACGGTCCGCGACCTGCCGTACGAGTTCCTCGGCGAGCGCCGTACGGCCCGAGCCGGGTTTGCCCGCGATGAGGAGCACGCGCGCGCGGGGGGCCTTGCGGCCGGAGATGGTGTCCAGGCCGGCGCGCTCGATGTCGGCGCGGAGTTCTTTCAACTCTCTTGTACGGCCCAGGAATCGGGTCTCCGCAGCAGCGTCTCCGGACAGCTGCACGCCGCCTGTGTCCACCGCCTGATCCGTCACGGGCCACACTCCCGTCCCACCGCACGCGCAAGCCCGCCGGGACTCCGGTTCGGGCGTTTCCAGAGCCTAGTTCACGCTCTGCTACGTTCCGTGTGGAGCGCGGCGGACACGTCCCCCGATCGGATCAGCCGATGGTCACATCAGCGGCGGGGTGTGTGGGTTCAGGACTCGAAGGGTCGCGCGGGCCAGGGCGCCTCGGCCGGGCGCAGCGCGTCGAGCCCGTCCCCACCGCGCGCGGCGACCAGCGACAGCACACCGACGACGAGGCAGTTGTTGTGCAGCTCCCCCGCGAGCACGCCCCGGACGAGCTCGTCGACCGGCACGCGTGCGTGCTCCATGTCGGCCTCCTCGTCCTCCACCTCGAAGCGCTCCCCGTCGGCCTCGGACAGATCGCGGGCGAGGAAGATCCGTACGGCCTCGTCACAGCCGCCGGCCGTCGTGTACACGTCGGTGAGGACCCGCCAGTCCTCGGCCTTGACGTGCGCCTCCTCGTACAGCTCGCGCTGGGCCGCGTGCAGGGGGTTCTCGCCGGGGACGTCGAGCAGGCCGGCCGGGATCTCCCACAGCTTCTGCCGCACCGGGTGCCGGTACTGCTTGATGAGCAGGACACGGTCCTCGCCGTCGAGGGCGACGACGGCCACGGAGCCGGGGTGGACCTGGTAGTCGCGTCCTACCACCGAACCGTCGGGCATGACCACCTCGTCCGTGCGGACGGAGGTCTTGTTGCCCACGAAAGGAGTCTCGGTGGACCGGATCTCCCACGCCTCGGGGGTGTCCTTGATCGTCATGCCCTGTCCTTCCACGTGCGTGAAGAGGCCGGGACGCCCACCTTTTGAATGCGCGCGCCCCGGCCACCGTACAACTGTTGTGCTGCTACGAATTCTTCCGCGCGGTCTCTGTCCTGTGGACCGCCGCCTTCACGAGACCGGCGAACAGCGGGTGCGGACGCGTCGGGCGCGAGCGCAGCTCCGGGTGCGCCTGCGTCGCGACCAGGTAGGGGTGGACATCGCGCGGGTACTCGACGTATTCGACGAGCTTGCCGTCCGGCGAGGTGCCGGAGAACAGGATGCCCGCCTTCTTCTCCAGCTCGGCGCGGTAGGTGTTGTTCACCTCGTAGCGGTGCCGGTGGCGCTCCTCGACGTACTCCTTGCCGTCGTACACCTCGCGCACGATCGAGCCCTCGGCCAGCTTGGCCGGGTACATGCCCAGGCGCATCGTGCCGCCCATGTCTCCCTCGCCGGCGACGATGTCGAGCTGCTCGGCCATGGTGGAGATGACCGGGTGGCCGGTGGCCGCGTCGAACTCGGTGGAGTTGGCGTCGGGGATGTCGGCCAGGTTCCGGGCGGCCTCGATCACGATGCACTGCAGGCCCAGGCAGAGTCCGAGCAGCGGGATCTTGTTCTCACGGGCGTAGCGGATGGCGCCGACCTTGCCGAGCACACCGCGGTCGCCGAAGCCGCCGGGGATGCAGATGCCGTCGACGTCACCGAGCTGCTGGGCGGCGCCGGCCTGGGTCTTGCAGTCGTCCGAGGTGACCCACTTGATCTTCACGCGGGCCTTGTTGGCGAAGCCGCCCGCGCGCAGCGCCTCGGTGACCGAGAGGTAGGCGTCGGGCAGGTCGATGTACTTGCCGACCAGGGCGAGGGTGATCTCGTGGTCGGGGTTGTGGACGCGGTCGAGCAGGTCGTCCCAGGTCGTCCAGTCCACGTCGCGGAACGCGAGGTCCAGCTTGCGGACGACGTAGGCGTCCAGGCCCTCGCCGTGCACGGTCTTGGGGATGTCGTAGATCGAGCGGGCGTCGGGGCAGGCGACCACGGCTGCCTCGTCGACGTCGCACATCAGCGAGATCTTGCGCTTGATCGCGGTCGGGACCTCGCGGTCGCAGCGCAGCACGATCGCGTCCGGCTGGATACCGATGTTGCGCAGGGCCGCAACCGAGTGCTGGGTCGGCTTCGTCTTCAGCTCCCCCGAGGGGCCGATGTACGGCAGGAGCGAGATGTGCACCACAAATACGTTGTCGCGACCGACCTCGTGCCGCACCTGGCGGACCGTCTCCAGGAACGGCAGCGACTCGATGTCGCCGACCGTGCCGCCGACCTCGGTGATCACCACGTCGACCTCGTCCGTCGCCATGCGGCGGATGCGGTGCTTGATCTCGTTGGTGATGTGCGGGATGACCTGCACGGTGTCGCCCAGGTACTCGCCGCGGCGCTCCTTTGCGATCACCGTGTTGTAGATCTGGCCGGTGGTGACGTTGGCGGAGCCGTCCAGGTCACGGTCGAGGAAACGCTCGTAGTGGCCGATGTCCAGGTCGGTCTCGGCGCCGTCGTTGGTGACGAACACCTCACCGTGCTGGAAGGGGTTCATCGTGCCCGGGTCGACGTTCAGATACGGATCGAGCTTCTGCATCACGACGCGCAGGCCCCGCGCCTTGAGCAGCATGCCGAGGCTGGAGGCCGTCAGGCCCTTGCCGAGCGAGGAGGCGACACCCCCGGTGACGAAGATGTGCTTGGTCGTCGTGGATTTGGGCGTCATGGCCAAGAGGGGGCTCCCGTGGTCGCGGTCTGGGGGTGCGGGGCGGCTTCCGGCCCGGAGACACCGGGTTTTTCTGGAGGAGCCCTCGCTGCGGTTCGGGGGTTTCGAGCCCACCGGTCCACGGGCTACCAGGGTATCAGCGCCCGGAGGAGATGGCTTCCGGCCACGCTCCGCACACACGTCGACACAGCCCGCAGGACCTCACGCGTTTCTCACCCGTTGCTCACCCGTTCGGCGCACCTGCGTTGCCCGGAGCGGCACGCGGATCATCTAGGTGCGTCGTATCCTGCTCGGACACTCGCTGAGCGAGCCAGGCCGGCAACACGGCACCACCCCCGCCCGTAAGCACCGGAACAACGAGAGCTCGTCAGATCGTTGAGCAACAGTTGTCGTTTTGCCTCACGGCACCACGGCCTGTTTTGCTTCATCGCTCAACGACGCATGACACACACCCCTTGACCGCACTAGCGACAGCCCCCCGTATTTTCCCGGGGGCGACGTGGCCGTTCGACTGGAGTTGCACGTGGCCGGGCGCATCGAAGACTACGCACTCATCGGAGACATGCAGACCGCTGCCCTGGTCTGCCGGGACGGCACGGTGGACTGGCTCTGCCTGCCCCGCTTCGACTCGCATGCCATCTTCGCCGGTCTGCTGGGCACCGAGGAACACGGCTTCTGGCGGCTGGGACCCGCCCACGCGGCCGACGCCGAACCGCCCACCGCGGCCCGGCGCAGCTACCGCGGCGACTCCCTGATCCTGGAATCCGAGTGGGACACCCCCCGCGGCACGGTCCGTGTGACGGACTTCATGCCCCCGCGTGACGGCGCCCCGCAGCTGATCCGGATCGTGGAGGGTGTCTCGGGCCGCGTCCCGATGCGCTCGGCGCTCCGGATGCGTTTCTCCTACGGCCGGGTCGTCCCGTGGGTGCACAAGCACGAGGGCCGTACGGTGGCCGTCGCCGGTCCCGACTCGGTGTGGTTCGACACGGAGGCCGAGACCTACGGCAAGTCGCTGACGACCTACGCGGACTTCACGGTGGCCCCGGGCGAGCGGATCGCGTTCACCATCTCCTGGGAGCCCTCGCACAAGCAGCCGCCGCCGCTGCCCGAGCCGGAGCAGTCCCTGGAGGCCACGGAGGACTTCTGGCGGGACTGGGTCGAGCACTGCACGTACCACGGCCCGTACCGCGAGGCTGTGGTCCGCTCCCTGATCACACTGAAGGCGCTGACGTACGCCCCGACGGGCGGCATCGTCGCCGCCCCGACCACCTCCCTGCCGGAGGAGATCGGCGGCGTCCGCAACTGGGACTACCGCTACACCTGGCTGCGGGACGCGGCGATCACCCTGTCCTCCCTGCTGCGCACCGGCTACCGCGAGGAGGCCCGCGCCTGGCGCGAGTGGCTGCTGCGGGCGGTCGCCGGCGACCCGGAGAACCTGCAGATCATGTACGGCATCGCGGGCGAGCGGGAGCTGGGTGAGGCGGAGCTGGACTGGCTGCCGGGCTATGAGAACTCGGGGCCGGTCCGGGTCGGCAACGGCGCCGCGCACCAGCTCCAGCTGGACGTGTACGGCGAGGTGACCGAGGCCCTGCACCTGGCCCACATGACGGGCTTGGCCCGCAACGACTACGCGTCCCTGCTCCAGCTGAAGCTGATCCGCTACCTGGAGGACCACTGGGACGAGCCGGACGAGGGCATCTGGGAGGTGCGCGGCCCGCGCCGCCACTTCGTGCACTCCAAGGTGATGGCCTGGGTCGCCGTCGACCGGACGATCAAGCTGATCGAGTCCGGCGACGCGGACGGCCCGCTGGAGAAGTGGCGCGAACTGCGCGACGACATCCACCGGGACGTGTGTGAGAAGGGTTACGACAAGGAGCGCAACACCTTCACGCAGTCGTACGGCTCGAAGGAGCTGGACGCCTCCCTGCTGCTGATCCCGCAGATGGGCTTCCTGCCCCCCGACGACAAGCGCGTGATCGGGACGATCGAGGCGATCCAGCGCGAGCTGTCCACGTCGGACGGCTTCATCCTGCGCTACCCGACGGACGGCAAGAGCGAGGGCGTCGACGGCCTGCCCGGCGACGAGGGCGCCTTCCTCGCCTGCTCGTTCTGGATGGCCGACGACCTCGCGATGATCGGCCGCGTCGACGAGGCCCGCAAGCTGTTCGAGAAGCTGCTGTCCCTGCGCAACGACCTCGGGCTGCTGGCCGAGGAGTGGGACTCGCGCCTGCAACGCCAGGTCGGCAACTTCCCGCAGGCGTTCAGCCACGTGCCACTGATCGACACGGCCCTGCGTCTGACGGCCTCGGGAGCCTACGGCGGCTGAACAGGACCGGCCCGCCGCTCCCGCCTAGGCTGGAAGCCCAACCCCCCGCACGGAAGGGGGCGGCCATGGCTTCCCTCTCGAAGGCGGGCGCGGCTCTCGCCGCGCTGCGCGAGGATCTGGCCGGTGAGGCGTTCGCTCCCGGGGATCCGGGCTACGACGAGGCCCGGACCGTCCACAACGGCATGATCGACCGGCGGCCGGCGGTGATCGCGCAGTGCGTGGACGAGGACGACGTCGTTCGGGCCGTGCGCTTCGGGCGGGAGCTGGACCTGAACATCGCGGTCCGCGGTGGCGGGCACAGCGTGGCCGGCATGGCGCTGAACGACGGCGGGCTGGTCGTCGATCTACGGCGGATGCACGAGGTGACCGTCCACCCGGCAGCCGAGGCGGTACGGGTCGGCGGCGGTGCCACGATGAGCCATCTCGACCGCGCCACCCAGCCCTACGATCTCGCCACCACCGGCGGCCGGGCCTCCACGACCGGCGTCGGGGGCTTCGTCCTGGGCGGCGGCACGGGCTGGCTGGACCGCTGCTGCGGGCTCGCCGTCGACAACCTGCTCGGCGTCGAGCTGGTCACCGCCGACGGCAACCGGATCCACGCGAACGCCGACGAGAACCCCGAGCTGTTCTGGGCCCTGCACGGCGGCGGCGGCAACTTCGGCATCGCCACCGCGATCACGCTGAAGCTGCACGAACTGCCCGCGTTCTCCATCGCCCTGCTGCTGTACCTGCCGGAGCACGGCCCCGAGGTCGTCCGCACCTACCGCGACCTGATCGCGGTCGCCCCGGTTGAGGCGGCCGGCGGTGTCATCTATCTCACCGGACCGCCCGAGGAGTTCGTCCCGCCGCACCTGGTCGGCACGCTGCTGTGCGGGATGTTGCTGACGTACGCCGGCGGCGAGGATGACATGCGCAAGCTCGCCGAGCCGCTGCTGGCGCTGCCGCACGAGGCGGAGATCGTCGGGGCGATGCCGTACGCCGACGTCCAGTGCATGATCGACGATCCGCCCGGGCTGCGGAACTACTGGTCGGCGGAGTACGTCTCGCAGGCGCCCGACGACTTCGTGGACGTCTTCTGCGACCGCGCGCACTCCATGCCCGTACCGTCCGGCACCCAGCACGTGCTGTTCCCGCAGGGCGGCGCGATCGCCGACGGGCCGCACGACTATCCCGTGCCGTACCGGGACGCGCCGTGGGCGGTGCACCCGTTCGCGGCCTGGGAGGACCCGGCCGACGACGACCGCGCCATCCAGTGGGTCCGAAACGTGCGCGCCGACGTCCAGCCGTGGAGCACGGGCGCGGTCTACCTCAACTTCATCGGCGACGAGGGCACGGACCGGGTGGAGGCCGGGCTGGGCGCCGAGAACGCCCGGCGGCTGGCGGCGGTCAAGCGGCAGTACGACCCGGACAACGTCTACCGCTTCAACCACAACATCACGCCGGCCTGAGCGCGGTCAGCGTCCGCTCCCCCGCCGCGTCACCCGCCGTGGCCGGGACCAGCGCGATCTCGTCGAGCCCGGCCTCGGCGTAGGCGTCGATCCGGGCTCGTACGGCGTCGAGGTCCCCGACCAGACCGACCGCGCCCGCGGCCCGGGGCGGGAGCGCGCGCAGCAGGGCGTCCCGGTCGGCGCCGGCCGCGGCCAGCTGCACCGCCTCGCCCAGGCCCGCCGCGGTGAACATGTCGCTGTAGCCCGGCACGGTCAGATACCCGGCGATGCTGCCCAGGACCTGGGCGAGGGACTCCGGCTCCGGATCGACGGCCGCGGGCAGCCAGGCGGCCAGCGTGGGCGGGGTGCGGCCGGCCAGCTCGGCCGCCGTGAGCAGCTTGGCCCGCAGTACGCGCACCTGCTCCGGCGAGACGAGGTCGAGCAGCATGCGGTCGGCGTGCGCGGCGGCCGTGGCGATCGCGCGGTCGCCGAACGCCGCCACGGTGAGCAGGCCGCCGGGCGGCGGGAGCCGGCGCCGGAAGGAGCTGTCCGGCACGACCGGCTCCCCCGGCACACCGTGCAGAAACCGCCGTACGGCCGCCGCGCTCTCCTCCATCACGGCCGCCGGCCGGACCCGCGCGCGCCCGTGGACGCCCTCCACCACCCGCTTGCTGGACGTGCCCAGCGCCACCCCGGCCGGGCGGCCGGTGAGGGCCGCGACGCCCGCGGTACCCCGGGCGATGGTGAACGGGTCGCGCACCGACACCGGGACCGGCCCGGCGGTGAGCGCGACCCGCTCGGTGGCCCGGCCGATCGCCGTGGCCAGCACGAAGGAGTCCCAGGTCGGGCCCTCACCGGCCCACACTTCGCGATACCCGAGCCGGTCGGCGAGCACCGCCACCCGCACCGGCTCGTCGACCGGACTGTCGTCCTCGCGCCCCACGGCGACCACGCTGATGTCCATGCCCCGCCGCTACCCGGCGGCGATCTCCCCAACCCGGTGCGTCGCAGGTAGCGTCCGCTGCATGGACAGCCGTACGGACCACCGATTCGAGAGCCGGGGTGCCGGGATCACCGTGCAGCGGGCTCTGGAGCTGCCCGGCCTGCGCAGCGGGCTGCCCGAGGTCCTCGCGGGTGCGGACCGGCTGGAGCGGATCGTGCGCTGGGTGCACGCGGGCGAGGTGCCCAACATCGCCTCGCTCCTCAAGGGCGGCGAACTGCTGCTGACGACCGGCTACGCCCTGGGCGCCCGTCCGGCCGAACAGCGCGCGTTCGTGCGCACCCTCGCCGAGCGCGGTATCGCGGCCCTCGTCGTGGAGCTGGGCCCGCGCTTCACGCGGCTGCCCGCCGCCCTCGTCGACACGGCACGCGCGGCCGGGCTGCCACTGGTCCAACTGCACCGCGAGGTGGCCTTCGTGGCGGTCACCGAGGAGATCCACACCGAGATCGTCAACGGCCACTACGCGCTGCTCCAGCGGGCGGAGGAGGTGCACCGGAGGTGTACCGAGGCCCTGCTCGGCGGCGGCGGTATCCCCCAGGTGCTCGGCATCCTGGCCGACTTCGCCGGCAACCCGGTCTTCCTGGAGACGACGGACGGCCTGCTCCTGTACGCCGCCGGGGCCGGCCCCGAGGGCGCGGATCCGCTCCAGGTGTGGGAGGGGCTGCGCGGCCAGCACAAGGACACCCCGCCCGCGGGCTCGGTCCTGGTGGACGTGCCGGGCGGCGGGCCGGGAACGGGCTCGGTCCGCGCCCGCCTCGTCCTGCTCCCCGTCCGCGCTCCGCTCGCCCCCGTGCACCGGATGGCCGCCGAGCGGGCCGCGGGCATCCTGGCCGTGGTCCTGATGCAGGCCCGGCAGGAGGAGGAGCTGGCGGCCCGAGGGCGGGGGGATTTCCTGACCGACCTGGCCGAGGGACGCGTCGCGGCGGAGGACGCGCCCGCCCAGGCCCGCGTGCTGGGCTTCAAACCGGGCGGCAGCCGGCTGCTGCCGGTGGTGATGCGTGTCGGGGACGCCCTCTCTCCCGGCGGCGGGTGGGCGGTCCTGGCGCGCGCGGTCGCGGAGGAACTGGCGTTGGTGGGGGTGCCGGTCCTGTTGGGCGTACGCCCCGTGGAAGGCCGCGTTCCGCTGCTCGTGGGCCTGCGTTCGGAGTCGGAGCGGTCGGCGGTCGCGGACCGGGTCGCGGCGGCGCTCAGGACGGGCGTGGAGCGGGCCGGCATGCAACGGCCGGGGGCGCAGCCGCCGGTGGTGGTGGTCGGGGTGGCGGGCGGCTGGGCGGCGGCCTCGGCGGGCCTCAGGCACGCGGCGGAGACGGCTACGGCGGCACAGGGGCTGTCGGACCGGCCGTGGTACGACGCCCGCCGGCTCGACATCGACCTGCTCCTGTGGCGGCTGCGCGACGATCCGGATCTGGCGGCCTTCGTGGACCGCGCCATCGGTCCCGTCCGCGACCACGACAACCGCTCCAAGCCGCCGCTGCTGCCCACCCTGGAGACGTATCTGGCGCACGCGGGCCGCAAGGCGGAGACGGCACGCGAACTCCACCTCAACCGGCAGACGCTGTACAACCGCCTGGCCCGTATCGGCGAGTTGCTGGGCACCGACCTCGACGACCCGCAGACGGTACTGGCGTTGAGCCTGGCCCTGCGGGCGCGTCGGCTAGTGCCCTAGCCAGGCGCCTGTCAGCTCAAGGGCCGCGGCTGGGTCAACTCGTCGTAGACGCTGAGGACCTGGGCGACCGTCTCGTCCTCGGTCGGCCAAGTGGCCGCCTGACGGACGCCCTTGTCCCGCAGCAGTTCCTGGCGCCCGGGTTCACCGAGCAGCCGTACGACGGCGTCGGCGAAGGCCTCCGCGTCCCCGTCCGGGACGAGTTCGGCCGCGTCGCCGACGAGTTCGGGGACACCGCCCGCGTCGGTGGCGACGAGCGGTACGCGCGCGTGGAGGGCCTCCTGGGCGAGGACGTCCCGCGACTCCCCACTGCTCGGCAGCAGCGCGAGGTCGGCGGCGGCGAGCAGCTCGGTGACGTCGTCCCGCCGCCCGATGAGCCGGACCGGAAGCCCCTCGTCCTCGATCCGCCGCTGCAACTCCCCGCGCAACGGCCCCTCTCCCGCGATCACCACGAGTGGCACCGGGTCGAGGCGGCGCCACGCGCGCGCGGCGTCCAGCAGCAGGTCGTAGCCGCGGTGCCGGTCGAGGGAGCCGACGGCCATCAGCAACGGGCGTCCGGTGGCGCCGAGCTCGGCCCGGACCTTGGGGCGCAGCCGGTCGGGGTCCTCCGGCTCGGCGGCCTTGCGGGGGCCGGGCAGCGCGACGGCGGCGAGCCGGGCGTCCCGCGCTCCCGTGCGGCGCGCCCGGTCCACCAGCGCCGAGGTGGTGCCTAGCACCACGGCGGCGGTCTTCACCACCCGCCGCTCCAACAGGCGCAGGAACTGGGCGCGCGCACCCTCGGCGTGGGCCCGGTCGTGCCAGGTGACGATGAGCGGGGTACGCCGCCCACTGAGCGCGAGTACCGCGCGGAAGGAGGCGTGCAGCCCGTGCGCGTGCACCAGGTCGGCGTTGGTGCACGCCATCCGCAACGCGGCCACGGAGCCCGGGTCGCTGCTGCGCGGCACATGCACGTGTTCGGCGCCGGCCCCGGTGAAGTCGTAGGCCCGATCCGCCTCGACGGGAGCGCACACCGTGACCCGCACGCCCCGCGCGACCAGCCCCGAGGTCAGGGAGCGCACGTGCGTGCTGCTGCCGGCGTTGCCTCCGCCCAGCACCTGTACGGTGCGCAGCGGCGACTGGCCGTGCGGTGAGTGGCTGCTCACGGGGGTCACGTGGCCGGGGCTCCTGGTTCGGCGTCGGGCGGTCACGAGGAAACGTACAGAAGGTGTCGGGCGGAGGGGTGTACCGCGCGCTTCCTACGCGTTACTGCGTTCTACGCCAAGGATGCCAGTACGTACGGGTGTTCCGGGAACGCCGGGTGCCGGTCGGCCCGGCGACACGGTGAGTAGGGTCACCCACACGAGTGAGGGAGGGGCGAGTTCCGCACAAATGTGCCCGTACGGTTCCACTCTGAGGCGGGCCTGATCCCTTCCCTGGCGTCCCGTCACCTGCCGCCCACCGAGCGCGTCACCTCGCTCGCCTCGCCCTGTACCCGGCCGCGGCGGCGGCGTGCGGAGCAGCCCGGCCGTCGCCCGCGACCACGACGGCGCCGCCCGGGGCCGCACAAGGCGCGTGCGCCCCCGTGTCGCCGGTCATCGCGCGCTCACCGAGGTCGTCGGGCTGTACGGCCACCGCAGCGCCCACCGCGGCTGCGGACAACTCCTCCCCGGGCCCACCCTCAGAAGCCCCGGCCCGCAGAGTGCGACGAACCTCGCAGCCGCCCTCCCGGCCGTACGTCCACGAGGTTCACGACATGCGCTGCGCAATCCCGCCGTGGTCGCCTGCTCCGGGACGAAGCCGACGCTCCTCGTCGTCCCCGTGATCACGCCCCCACCTCAGAGAACGAGCGGGGCAGAGAACGGACGAGGGGGCGAACGGGCGGGGCGGCGAGGCAGATCGGCTCGGCTCGGCTCCGGGGCCGAGCCCCGGGTCAGTTCGTCACCCGTCCGCCCTGGCCGTCGCCAGCAGCTCCTCGGCGTGCGCCCGAGCGGTCTCGGAGTCCTCCTGCCCGGCGAGCATCCGGGACAGCTCCCGGACCCGCTCCTCGCCCTCCAGCACCTTCACACCGGACCGGGTCACGGACCCGTCGTGGGTCTTCTCCACCAGAAGCTGCCGGTCGGCGAAGGCGGCCACCTGAGGAAGATGCGTCACGACGACGACCTGCGCGGTCTTCGCGAGCCGGGCCAGCCGCCGCCCGATCTCCACCGCTGCCTTGCCACCGACACCGGCGTCGACCTCGTCGAAGAGATAGGTCGGCACGGGATCGGTCCCGGCGAAGACCACCTCCACCGCCAGCATCACACGCGACAGCTCACCACCGGACGCGCCCTTGGCGATCGGCCGGGGCGGCGCCCCCGGATGCGGGGCCAGCAGCAGCTCGACCTCGTCGGCACCGGCCGGCCCGTACGCGACCGCACGCCCGCCGACCTCGACGCCCTCGGGATCCTCGGTCTGCCGGATGTCGAAGGACACGCGCGCGTGCGGCATGGCCAGCGAGGCCAGCTCGGCGGTCACGGCGGCCGCGAACCGCTCGGCGGCCTCCGTCCGCGCGTCCGTCAGCGCCTGTGCCATTCCGCCCAGTTCGGACCGCAGCGCGTCCCGCTCGGCGGTCAGCTCCCCGATCCGGTCGTCGTCGCCGTCCAGCTCGGTGAGGCGCGCGGCACTGCGCTCGGCCCAGTCCAGCACCGAGGCGACGTTCTCGCCGTACTTGCGCGTCAGCGCGGTCAGCGCGGCCCTCCGCTCCTCGACGGCCGCCAGTCGCAGTGGATCGGCGTCGAGGTCGTCGGCGTACCCGGCGAGCTCCCCCGCCACGTCGCCGAGCAGGATCCCGATCTCCCCGATCCGGTCGGCGAGCCCCGCCAGCGCCGGGTCGTACGACCGCACGGCGTCCAGGGCCCGCTGCGCGCCCGCGACGAGTGTGGCGGCGTCGATGCCCTCGGGATCCTCCGGATTGCCGGCGACCGCGGCATGAGCTGCCGTGGCGGCGGACGCCAGGGCCTCCGCGTGCCCGAGCCGCTCCGCCTCCTCCGCGAGCTCCACGTCCTCCCCGGCGCGCGGCTCGACGCCGGCGATCTCGTCGAGGCCGTAACGCAGCATGTCGGCCTCCTGGGCCCGCTCACGCGCACGCGTGGTGATCTCGTCGAGCTCGACGGAGACGGCCCGCAGCCGCCGATAGGCCTCCTTGTACTTGGCCAACGGCCCGGCCACCGCGTCCCCCGCGTACCGGTCGAGCGCCTGCCGCTGCCGGGAAAGCTTCAGCAGCCCCTGCTGGTCGGTCTGCCCGTGCACGGCCACCAGCTCGTCGGCGAGCTCGGCGAGCACCCCCACGGGCACACTGCGCCCGCCCAGGTGCGCCCGGGACCGCCCTTCGGCGGAAACGGTACGGCTGATCAGCAGCGCCCCGTCGTCGAGCTCAGCACCGGCCTCCTCGGCCCGTACGGCGGCCGTGGCGTCCGCGGACATGCTGATCCGCCCCTCCACGACCGCGTTCTTGGCCCCGATCCGCACGAGCGCCGCGTCGGCCCGCCCCCCGAGCAACAGCCCCAGGCTGGTGACCACCATGGTCTTGCCCGCACCCGTCTCACCCGTGACAGCGGTGAACCCCGGCGACAGCTCGACGACCGCGTCGTCGATGACTCCGAGCGACCGTATCCGCATCTCCTCCAACACGGACACGACCTTACGAGGTCCGGGAGGCGAAGTGCGACGGCCCCCGCCCCTGACATGTGAAGGTGCAGGTAACGAATGCGCACAGGCCTCATTTGTCACCCGGGCGAGTGGAGGCGCCTTGAGGGGCGCGGGGAACTGCGCGACGAGCCACATCCGGCCCGCAGCCGCGCGAACCACCCCACGCTCCCTCCGGTAGCGCTAGTGGGGCGCCCCCCGCCAACCGGAAACCGGCAACGCGAACTTCGCCACAAGGCGATCAGTGAACGACGCGTGATGCAGCCGAGCCAACCGCACCGGCACAGCCCCCCGCCGCACCTCGACCCGCGCCCCCGGCGGCAACTCCACCGTCCGCCGCCCGTCACACCACAGCACACCCGGCGGAATGTGCGGCAGCACCTCCACCGCCAGCACGGAGTCCGGCGAGGTCACCAACGGCTTCGCGAACAGCGCGTGCGCACTGATCGGCACCATCAGCAACGCCTCGACCTCGGGCCACACCACAGGTCCACCCGCCGAGAACGCGTAAGCCGTGGACCCGGTCGGAGTGGACAGGACAATCCCGTCACACCCGAACCCGGTGACCGGCCGCCCGTCGATCTCCAGCACGACTTCGAGCAGCTTCTCGGCGGAGACCTTCTGCACGGCGGCCTCGTTCAGCGCCCAGTCGGTGTGCACGATGTCGCCGTTGCGATGCACGACGACGTCGACCGTCATCCGCTCCTCGACCTCGTACGCCTTCGTCGCCACCCGCTCGACGACCTTGTCGAGGTCGTCCCGCTCGGCTTCCGCGAGGAACCCGACGCGCCCCAGATTGACGCCCAGCATCGGCACCCCGGACGCCCGCGCGAACTCGGCGCCCCGCAGCAGCGTCCCGTCACCCCCGAGCACGATCAGCAACTCGCACCCGTCGAGGCACTGCGGAGTCGCCTCCTTGACCAGTTCCACCTCTTCCGGCAGCGGCAGATCCAGCGCCTCCGCCTCCAGGACGCGCACGCCGATGCCCTCGCGCAGCAGCCCCTTCACCACCAGTTCGGCGCTGCGGATCGCGGCGGGCCGCCCGGTGTGGGCGAGCAGGAAAACAGTACGAGCTCGGTTCTGGCTCAACGCGGCCCCTCCGCCACTGCACGGTCAACGTCGGCCGGGTCCAGTTGGGGTGCCCCCGACCGCAGCCACAGAAAGTATTCGACATTCCCGGACGGTCCGGGCAGCGGACTGGCGGTGACACCCCTCACGCCGAGCCCCAGTTCCCACGCCCGTCGCGCCACCGCGCGCACGGCCTCGGTCCGCAGCTGCGGACTTCGTACGACTCCCCCACTGCCCAGCCGCTCCTTCCCCACCTCGAACTGCGGCTTGACCATCATCACCAGATCGGCATCCGGCTTCACGCACCGCACCAGGGCGGGCAGTACCAGGCCGAGCGGGATGAAGGACAGATCCCCCACGACAAGATCCACAGGCTCCCCATCGATCGCTTCGAGCGTCAACTCGCGTACGTTCGTACGGTCCTTGACGGTGACGCGTTCATCGCTTCGGAGAGACCACGCCAGTTGCCCGTAACCGACGTCGACGGCGACGACGTGCGCTGCCCCCGACCGCAGCAGGACGTCGGTGAAACCCCCGGTGGACGCGCCGGCGTCCAGCGCCCGCCGCCCCTCGACGACGAGCCCCTCCGGCACGAACGCCTCGAGCGCGCCGGCGAGCTTGTGGCCGCCGCGCGAGACGTAGTCGGGATCGCCGTCGTCGGCCGAGACCACGATCGGCGCCGCGGTCTCCACCTGCGTGGCGGGCTTGGTCGCGACGGCCTTGCCGACGCTGACCCGCCCCGCGGCGATCAGCTGGCTGGCGTGTTCGCGCGAGCGCGCCAGCTTCCGGCGGACCAGCTCCGCGTCGAGACGACGGCGTGCGACTCCTGCCACGTTCGGTTCAGCTCCTGCTCTGGTACGGCGTCGGGGGCGCCGGAGGTCCCGGGCGGGCGTCGAGCGCGGTGAGCGCGTCACGCAGCCCCCGGTGTACATCCTCGTACACCTCGAGGTGTCCGTCGGTGGCGAGGTGGTCGGCATCGGCGAGCCGCTCCAGCTGGGCGTCGACCTCGGCGTTGCCCGTCGGGCTGCGGGGCACGTTCAGCGGGGCGGGGGCGGCGGGGTCGTGTTCGGGCTCCACCGGCGCGTCCTGCGGTGCCTCGTTCTCCGGCACTGTGTCGCTCATGCCCAGACGCTACCCCGAAGCGCTGGGGTACCGTCGAGCGCGATGGCCACGATCGAGGAGTGCCGCGCCGCACTCGAGAAGCTCTCGGACAACATGCAGAGCGCCGAAGGGGACGCCCGTACGGCGGCGGCCCTGGACCGCTCGGTGAGCTGCCGTATCACCGACCTGGACGTCACCTTCGTCGGCCGCCTTACCGGCGGCCGGATCCGGGTGCACGACACGCTCCAGGGCCCTCCGCCGGACAAGGCCCAGATCAGACTGACGATGGCCGGCGACGACCTGGTGGCGCTGGTCGACGGCGAGCTCAACTTCGCGAAGGCCTGGGGCTCGGGCCGAGTGAAGCTGGAGGCCGGCCTACGGGACCTGCTGACCCTCAGGAAGCTCCTTTAGCCCCGACCGTTGCTTCGGCGGCCACGACCTTCGCTTCCGTACGTGCCTTCCGCGCCGCCGGCACCACCAGCGGCGTGCCCGTCTCCGGGTCGTCGATGACCTGGCAGCGCAGCCCGAAGACCTCCTCGACCAGTTCGGCCGTGACGATGTCGTTCGGGGCGCCCTCGGCGATGATCCTGCCTTCCTTCAGAGCGATCAGGTGTGTGGCGTACCGGGCGGCGTGGTTGAGGTCGTGCAGCACGGCGACCAGCGTGCGGCCCTGCTCCTCGTGCAGCTCGGCGCACAGGTCGAGGACGTCGATCTGGTGCTGGATGTCGAGGAAGGTCGTCGGCTCGTCCAGCAGCAGCAGCGGGGTCTGCTGGGCGAGCGCCATCGCGATCCACACCCGCTGCCGCTGACCGCCGGACAGCTCGTCGACATACCGGTCGGCGAGTTCGGCGACCCCGGTCTGGGTCATCGACTCCTGTACGACCCGCTCGTCCTCGGTGGACCACTGGCGCAGGATGCCCTGGTGCGGATAGCGGCCGCGGCCGACGAGGTCGGCGACGGTGATGCCGTCCGGCGCGATCGACGACTGCGGGAGCAGCCCGAGGGTGCGCGCGACCTTCTTCGCCGGCATCGACTGGATCACGTTGCCGTCGAGGAGCACCCGGCCCTGGTTCGGCTTCAGCATCCGCGACAGCGCCCGCAGCAGCGTGGACTTGCCGCACGCGTTCGGGCCGACGATCACGGTGAAGGAGCTGTCGGGTATCTCGACCGACAGCTCCTCGGCGATGACCCGCTGGTCGTAGGCGAGGGTCACGTTCTCGGCGGACAGGCGGTTCACAGTGCTCCTTCGGGGGTTCTCGTTCGCCGTGCCGCGCGTCTCGGGCCGGGTTTCGTTCTGCGGGCTCGTATCCGGCTTCCGCGGGCTCATATCCGGCCCGCCTTGCGCTCGGTGACCAGCAGCCACAACAGGTAGACGCCACCGAGGACACCGGTGACCACGCCCACGGGCACCTGGTCGGCGCCGAAGGTGCGCTGCGACATCCAGTCGGCGGCGACCAGGAGGGCGGCGCCCATGAACAGGGACGGCAGCAGGTTCGGGCCGGGCGAGCGGGTCAGGCGGCGGGCCAGCTGGGGCGCGGTGAGCGCCACGAAGCTGACGGGGCCGGCGGCCGCGGTGGCGGTCGCGGTGAGCAGGACTGCGGCGACCAACAGCAGCAGCCGTACCCGCTCGACGCGCACCCCGAGGGCGTACGACACGTCGTCGCCCATCTCCATCATCCGCAGCCCGCGCGCGTTGGCGAGGACGAGCGGCACGAGCACGGCGCACAGCGTGAGCAGCGGCCAGACCTGCTCCCAGTCACGCCCGGCGAGCGAGCCGGTCATCCAGACGACCGCACGGGCGGCGTCCACGATGTCGGACACGGTGAGCAGATAGCCGTTGATCGCGGTGACGATCGCGGAGACACCGATACCGACCAGAACCAGTCGGTACCCGTGCACACCCCGCTTCCAGGCGAGCAGATAGATGGCGAACCCGGTCGCCAGTCCGCCCACGAGCGCACCGAGGGTGACCTGCGCCGCGCTGCCGGAGAACAGCACGATCACCACGAGCGCGCCGGCCGTGGCGCCCTGCCCGAGCCCGAGCACGTCCGGACTGCCCAGCGGATTGCGGGAGATGGCCTGGAACAGCGCACCCCCCACCCCCAACGAGGCGCCGACCAGGAGCCCCACGAGGACCCGCGGCAGCCGCAGTTCGTTGACGATGAACTCCTGCCCCGCGTTGCCGTCGCCGACGAGCGTCTTCAGCACGTCGGCGGCCGGGATCGGGAAGTCGCCGGTGCCGATCAGCACGACGCTCGCGGTGAGCGCGGCGAGCAGCAGCAGGCCCACGACGGTGACGGCACGGAGGTCCACACGGAGCGAGAGCCCGCCCGGCGTCCTGATGGCACGGTTGGTCTTCACAGCTGCGCCGTCCTCCGCCGTCGTACGAGATAGATGAAGACCGGGCCGCCGAGGATCGCGGTGACGATGCCGACCTGGAGCTCCGAGGGCCGGGCGACGATCCGGCCGAGGACGTCGGCACCGAGCAGCAGCACGGGCGACAGGATGGTCGCGTACGGCAGGATCCAGCGCAGGTCGGGCCCGGTGAAGGACCGCACGACGTGCGGGACCATCAGACCGACGAACACGATCGGCCCGCACGCGGCGGTCGCCGCCCCGCACAGCACGGTCGCGGAGAGCATGGCCAGCGCCCGGGTGCGGTTGAGGTTGGCGCCCAGGGCCTTGGCGGTGTCGTCGCCCATCTCCATGGCGTTCAGCGGCCGGGCGAGCGCGAGCGCGAGGACGGTACCCACCGCGAGGAACGGCAGCACCTGGAGGATGGCCGAGTTGTTCGCCGAGGCCAGTGAACCGACGGTCCAGAAGCGCATCCTGGACAGCGCCACGTCATCCATGATCATCACGGCCTGGAGATAGCCGTAGAGCGCGGCGCTGATCGCGGTGCCGGCGAGCGCCAGCCGCACCGGGGTCGCTCCCCTGCTGCCGCCGAGGAACCAGACCAGCGCCCCGACCGCGGCCGCGCCGACGAACGCGAACCAGACGTAGCCGCTCAGCGAGGTGACGCCGAAGAACGTGATGGCGGTGACGACCGCGGCGGACGCGCCCGCGTTGATGCCGAGCAGTCCGGGATCGGCCAGCGGATTGCGCGTGAGTGCCTGGAGCACGGCCCCGGACAGACCGAGGGCGGCGCCGGCGAGCAGCCCCAGCACGGTCCGCGACAGCCGGTCGGCGACCACGACGTCGCCGTACGTCCCCGAATCCTGGAACAGGCCGTGCCAGACCTGCCCCATGGACAGCGCCTTCGCTCCGATCGCGATGCTCGCCGACGCGACGACCACCAGGATCACCACGGAGACGAGCAGCCCAATGGCACGTATCGCCTGGCGGGTTGGGGGCGCGGGGGCGGTCTCCGCGCGCTGTTCGGGAGGAATGTCGACCAACACGTAGTTAGGTTAGCCTACCCTCGCATTCAGCCACGATCCCGTGTCCCGCACGCCCGCACACTCACAGGTGCGGCTCGGCCGACCCCCGCCGGGGAGACCTCCCGACGGCTCACAAACCCAGCCGTGCCAGCGCCTTCCCCCCGTCCAGCGCGCACACGCCCTCACCGGCCGCCGTCCAGGCCGCCGCGCACAGCGCGCGCAGCCCGTCCAGAGCCTCGCCGTCACCGTCGAGTTCCAGCCGCTCGGCGCCGGCCACCGCCGTCCAGCCACCGCACCGGAACCCGTCGCCCTCCTCGGTGACCTCGGGCTGCCCGGTGAGCATCCCCCGCAGATCGGCGTCGACATACGTCGGCCGGTGCTGCGGCGGCGCGGCGAGCAACTGCGCGCCGTCCGTCACCCCGGTGAGGACGAGCAGCGAGTCCACGTCTCCGTTGAACGCGCCCTCGATGTCCGTGTCCAGCCGGTCTCCGACCACCAGCGGCCGCTCGGCGCCCGTCCGCAGGATCGTCTCCCGGTGCATGGGCGGCAGCGGCTTGCCCGCCACCTGCGGCTCGGCACCCGTGGCGATGCGTACGACCTCCACCGCAGCGCCGTTGCCCGGCGCGATCCCGCGCGCGCCGGGAATCGTCAGGTCCGTGTTGGACGCGAACCACGGCACCCCGCGCGCGACGGCGTAGCTCGCCTCCGCGAACCGGCCCCACGGCAGCTCGGGCCCGCCGAACCCCTGCACGACCGCCGCCGGATCGTCGTCCGCCGACTCGACGGGCTCGAGCCCGTGTTCGCGCAGCGCCACCCGCAGCCCGTCCCCGCCGATCACCAGCACCCGCGCGCCCGCCGGCACCTGCTCGGCGATCAGCCGGGCCACCGCCTGCGCGGAGGTGATGACGTCCGACGCCCCCGTCGGTATGCCCAGCTCGGTGAGGTGGTCGGCCACGGCGTCGGGCGTCCGCAGCGCGTTGTTGGTGACGTACGCGAGATGCATCCCACCCGCCCGAGCGGTGGCGAGCGACTCGACGGCGTACGCGATCGCGTCACCTCCCGCGTACACCACCCCGTCCAGATCGAGCAGCGCCGTGTCGTACGCCTCGTTCAGGGCCTGCACACAGCCCCCGGGCTTCGTCCTGACGACCTGGCTCATTCCGCATCGCTCCTCGTTCGCTCGCTTTCCCCGATCATCGCGCATGCCACCGACACCCGTACGATGCCGGGATGAACACAGCAGGTCACTCGGAAGCAACGGCGCGCCGAGGCCTGGAACTCACCCCGTTCCGAGGCCTGCGCTACGACCCCGACCGGGTCGGCAGTCTGGCCGCCGTGACCTCCCCGCCCTACGACGTCGTCGTCCGCCCCGACGGCCTGCACCACCTCCAGTCCGCCGACCCGTACAACATCGTCAGGCTGATCCTGCCCCAGGCCGCCACTCCCGACGTCCGCAACGAACAGGCCGCGGACACCCTGCGCCGCTGGCTGTCCGAGGGCGTCCTGACCACCGACCCCGAACCGGGCCTGTACGTCTACGAGCAGCGCGACGGCGACGGCATGCTCCAGCGCGGCGTCATCGGCGCCCTGCGCCTGTCGGAACCGTCGGAGGGCGTGGTCCTGCCCCACGAGGACGTCATGCCGCACGTCGTCGCCGACCGCGCGGCCCTGATGCGCGCCACCTCCGCGAACCTGGAGCCCCTGCTCCTGACGTACCGCGGCAACGGTTCCGCCTCCGCCACCGCCGAAATGGTCGAGCGCACGGCCGTACAGCCTCCACTACTGGCGACGACCACGGAGGACGGCTTCAGCCACCGCCTGTGGTCGGTCACCGACCCCGCCGACCTGGCCCGCATCCGCTCCGACCTCGCCGGCCACCAGGCCCTGATCGCCGACGGCCACCACCGCTGGGCCACCTACCGGCGTCTACGCGCGGAGCACCCCTCCCCCAGCCCCTGGGACTACGGCCTGGTCCTGCTCGTCGACACCGCCCGCTACCCACTCCGCGTCCGCGCCATCCACCGCCTCCTGCACGGCCTGCCGGTCGCGGAGGCCCTGGCGCCCCTGGAGGGCCTCTTCCGCGTCCGCCGGCTCGAAGTCCCGCCGGCCGACGCCCTGAAGGCCCTCGCCGACGCGGCCCGCGCGGGCAACGCGTTCCTGCTGGCCGGCGACGGCGCCTTCCACCTCGTCGACCGCCCCGACCCCGCCCTGCTGGCCCGCACGATCCCCGCGGACCGTCCGGCCGCCTGGCGCACCCTGGACGCGACGGTCCTGCACGCCACCCTCCTCGACCACGTCTGGCACATCCCCGAGGACTCCCCCGCCCACATCGCCTACATCCACGACACGGGCGCCACGATCGAGAAGGCCGAACGCGACGGCGGTACGGCGGTCCTGATGCACCCGGTCCTCGAGGAGGTCGTACGCGACCTCGCCCGCCAGGGCGTCACCATGCCCCGCAAGTCGACGTCCTTCGGACCGAAGCCGGCCTCGGGCCTGGTGCTGCGCGCGCTGAACGCCTGACATACGAAAGGGCGGGACCCCATACCCGGGGTCCCGCCCTTTCACTCATGGACGTCAGTCCTTGTAATCGCCCTTGTCGCTGTCGTCGTCCTCGTCGACCTCGGTGACCTCAACGACATCGGTGACGTCGTCCTTGTCGTCCTCGGTGACGTCGACGGCTGGAGCGGAGGCCTCGAGGGACCCGCCGTCGTCGTCAGCCTCAACCTCAGCGTCAACGTCAACAACCTCTGTCTCCGCCTCCGCCTCCGCCTCGCTCTCGTCGAAGGCGTCGACGAACTCCACACCGTCCAGCTCGGCAAGCCGGTCCGAGGCGTCCGTGCTGCCGTCCTTGTCGGCCTCCGCGGACTTAGCGAACCACTCCCGGGCCTCGCCCTCGCGACCGGCCGCGAGCAGTGCGTCGGCGTAGGCGTACCGCAGTCGCGCGCTCCACGGCTGTACGGAGTTGGAGGCCAGCTCGGGGCTCTGCAGCGTCACGATGGCCGCCTCCAGCTGCCCCATGTCACGCCGAGCACCGGCCGCGACGAGCCGCATCTCGACCTGCCCGGCCTTGTCCAGCTTGCGCACCTCGGGCGCCCCGGCCATGTCCAGCGCCTTCTCCGGCCGCCCGAGCCCACGCTCGCAGTCCGCCATGACGGGCCACAGTTCGACACTGCCGGTCATCCGCCGCGCGGCCCTGAACTCGGCGAGCGCCTCGCTGTACTTCTGGTTCGCGTACGCCGCGAACCCGCCGGCCTCCCGTACGGCAGCCACGCGCGACGCCAGCCGCAGAGCCACCTTCGAGTAGGCGTAAGCGTTCTCCGGTTCCTCGTCGATGAGCCGCGCCACCATCACCAGGTTCTTGGCGACGTCTTCAGCGAGCCCCTTCGGCAGACTCTGCAGCTCCTGCCGTACGTCCTTGTCGATCTCCTCGCCGGTGACGTCCTCGGGGATCGGCAGCCGCCTGATCGGCTCGCGGTCGCGGTCGCGCTCGTCACGGAACCGCCCGCCACCACGCCGGTCATCACCACCGCGCCGGTCATCACTCCCACGGAAGCCGCCGGGACGTCCACCACGGTCGTCACGCCGGGGCCCACGGGGCCCACCGCGGTCGTCACGACCACGGAACCCACCGCGCTCACCACCTCGCTCACCACGGCTGTCGTCCCGTCGGTCATCACGACGGTCGGCGGGACGGAACGCACCGCGATCACCACGGTCGTCACCCCGGCGGTCATCCCGCCGATCGGCGGGCCGGAATCCACCACGGTCACCGCGGTCACCACGGTCGGCGGGCCGGAAACCACCACGGTCACCGCGGTCACCACGGTCGGCGGGCCGGAAACCACCACGGTCACCACGGTCGTCGCGACGGAAACCGCGGTCACGGTCATCACTGCGGACCCCGCGGTCACGGTCGTCCCGACGGAAACCACCACGGTCGCCGCTGTCGCGGCGGTCATCACGACGATCGTCCCGACGGTCATCGCGGCGAGCGAAGCCACCACGGTCATCGCTGCGACGGTCGTCCCGCCGAGCACCGGAACCGCCGCGGTTGTCGTCGCGACGGAAACCACCGCGGTCTCCGCGGTCGTCACCCCGACGCTCTACGCGCTCCCCGCGGTCGGGACGGCCGGGACGGTCGTCCCGACGGAAGGGAGGACGGTCACCGTCACGCCGGAAGCCACCGCCGCGGTCGTCCCGACGCGGCCCAGCGGGACGGTCGTCCCGCTGAAACGCCGGACGGGGCCCACGGTCACCGACTCGCCGGTCACCAGGCCGATCGTCACGCCGGCCGCCGGGCGCGCCACGGCTGTCGTCCCGACGGAAACCACCGCGATCCCCACGGTCGTCACCCCGACGGTCATCACGGCGATCGTTCCGGGGGGGACCCCCACGATTGTCGTCACGGCGGAAACCGCCTCGGTCGCCGCCCACGCGGCGATCATCGCGACGGTCGTCCCGACGGTCATCACGGCGAACAAAACCACCGCGGTCGTTAGGACCCCGGTCATTACCGCCACGGTCATTGCCACCGCGGTCGTTACCACCACGGCCACTGTCGCGGCGGTCGTTGTCGCGGCGGACCCCACCACGGTCTCCGCCGCGGTCTCCGCGGTAGCCGCCTCGGTCGCCTCGATCTCCGCGGTCACCACTGTCCCGTCGCCGCTGGTCGCGCTCCGGTCGATCGTCGGGAGAGTTGGTGGACATCGGTGACTCCTGTCTTCGGTACTGCAAGTCATTCTCGCGCAGTCGGGTACCCGACGCGCTCCGTAAAAACAAAAAGGACCCCTGGCCCCAGCTGAACGCTGGGGACCAGGGGTCCTTCCAAAAATTGTTCGGCGGCGTCCTACTCTCCCACAGGGTCCCCCCTGCAGTACCATCGGCGCTGTAAGGCTTAGCTTCCGGGTTCGGAATGTAACC
>NZ_JBHXSG010000077.1:0-39388 GCF_042714835.1 Streptomyces sp. NPDC058678
CGGGTGCGCTGAGCGCACCCGGGCCCGTCCGGTGTCCATCCAGTTTTCTCAGTCCTCCTGGACCATGGCGAGCAGGTGCTCGGGGAAGCGCTCGCCCGCGAAGGCACCGGGCGGCGCGATCTCGTCGACCTCCCGCAGGACTTCGGGGGTCGGGGTGACGGCTCCCGCGGAGGCGTTCTCGTTCATGTGCGTACGCTTCTGAGCCCCCGGGATCGGTACGACACCCTGCGCGACCAGCCACGCGAGCGCGAACTGTGCCGGTGAGCAGCCCAGTCGGGACGCCAGCTCGCCGATCCTCGCGACCAGCCGCTGGTTGACGTCGAGGTTGTCCTCGGAGAACCGGGGCAGACCGCGCCGCATGTCGTCCGGGGCCAGCTCGGCCCCGGAGAGCTCGCCGGAGAGCAGCCCGCGGCTGAAGGGGCTGTAGGCGACGAAGCCGATGCCGAGTTCCCGCACCGTGGGCAGCACCGAGCGCTCCGGATTGCGGCTGGCGAGGGAGTACTCGGTTTGCACCGCCGTGATGGGGTGCACGGCGTGCGCCGCGCGGATCGTCTTCGAACCGGCCTCGGAGAGCCCCAGGTGCCGTACCTTTCCGGCGTCGACGAGCTCCGCCATGGCGCCGACCGACTCCTCGACGGGCACCTGGGGGTCGACCCGGTGCAGGTAATACAGGTCGATGTGGTCGGTGCCCAGGCGCTTGAGGCTGGCGTCGACGGCATCGGTGATGTGCCGAGGGCTCCCGTCGACCCGTACGCCGTCTGGGGTCCGGATCAGCCCGCACTTGGTGGCGAGCGTGACCCGGTCGCGGTGTCCGCCGGCCAGCGCGCGGCCGACGATCTCCTCACTCAGGCCGGCGCCGTACATGTCCGCGGTGTCGAGGAAGTCCATGCCCCGGTCCAGGGCTCCGTGGATGGTGCGGATCGACTCGGCTTCGTCGCGGTCGCCGTAGAACTCGGCCATGCCCATGCAGCCGAGGCCGATCGCGGACACCTCCAGCCGGCCGCCGAGCAGGACGCGGTCCAGGGTGTGCGGTGTGGTGGTGGTCATGCCTTCTCCTCGTGAGCTACGGATGGTGGGGCGAGGTGGTGGTCCCGGGGTCGCCCTGGCGGGCGGGCAGGAGCTGCTCGAGGCGGCGCAGGGCGGCGGTGTCGGCGAGGGCGGCGGCCGCGGCGACAACGCCGTCGGGACGTACGAGCACGGCTCCCGGGCGACGTGCGCCCAGGGCGCGCGCGGTCCGCGCGTCCAGGTGCGCGCAGACGGGCACGTCTAGCTCGGCGAAGGGGGTACGACCCGCGAGGACGAGCAGCGCGTGCCGCCCGTCGCGCAGCAGGTCGTGGGTGCGGCCGCCGGTCGGAAGGGGGATGTCCGGCAGCCGTGTTCCGGGGCCGAGCGGCCCGAGCGCGGGGCCCTCGGCGGGATAGCGCAGGTCCATCTGCGCGAAGCGGGACGGCAGGACGCGGTCGAGGACACCGCTGCGCTCGGCGGCCGACGCCGCGAGGTTGCGGGCCCGCTCGCGCCAGCCGCCCCAGGTCCACAGCCGGGTCTGCCGGTCGGTGTCGGTGACCACGGCACGCGCGACATGCATACGTTCCCGCTCCCACGCCCCGAGCACGGTCTCCGTCAGCCGGCCACGGATCACGTCGGCGAGGCGCCAGGCCGCTTCGTGAGCGTCCTGGATGCTGGTGTTCAGGCCCTGCCCGCCGGCCGGGCTGTGCACATGCGCGGCGTCGCCCGCGAGCAGCACCCGCCCCTCGCGGAACCGGTCGGCCATCTTGCGGTGCACCTGGAAGTGGCCCGAGCCGGTGACAGAGGCCAGCTCCAGGGGAACCGGGCTGCGCTGGGCGGCGATCGCCCGCACGGTCTCCTCGACGTTCTCCTCGGTGGCGCCTTCGGGGGCGCTGCCGAAGACACGTATGAGGCCACCGGGGAGACCGACGACGACCAGCACGCCCGCGGGGCCCATGAAGTAGTGCGCCTCGGCGTGTGCGAGCGGGGTCTCCCACTCTCCGTCGACGAGGACGAACGACTGGGGGTAGGTCGGCCCGGTGAAAGCGACGCCGAGCTGCTCGCGGACCGCGCTGTGCGCGCCGTCGCAGCCGAGCAGCCGGCCCGTGCGGTGGATGGTCCCCGACAGGTCGGCCTCCACCATGTCGGCGTCCTGCGAGAGGGCCGTCAGCCGATGGCCGTACTCGACCCGCCCACCCGCCTCGTGCAGCGCTTCGAGCAGCAGTCCCTCGGTCTCGTTCTGCGGGAGGGAGAGGGGGGTTCCGAAGCGACTGCCCTTCAGACCACGGAAGTTGATACGGGCGACGCGGCGGCCGCGGGTGTAGTAGTTGGCGGCGACGACCGGCAGGGCCGCGTCGCGGATGCGTTCTTCCAGGCCGAGGCGGGCCATCACCTCCAGCGCGCGCGGCTGGAGGATAATCGCCTTTGCATGGGGGTTCCTTCGGGCCGCGCGATCGACGATTCTGGTGTCGATCCCGCGGCGGAGCAGCTCGGTGGCCATCATCAGGCCGGTCGGCCCTGCGCCGACGACCAGTGCTTCGCTGTCCACGGTGAGCGTCACACCTCCTGCGTTCGGGGGAACGGGCGTGCGGGGGGTAGGGGCGTGCGGGTGAGGGGTGGGGGAGAAGAGGGCGCCACGTCGGCTCGTGCGGCCGGTGCACGCCGGATGACCATCGTGCACGAAATCAGAGGGTGGGACGTGGTGTGCGTGATACCCCTGAGTCCTGCACCACCCTGAAGGAACTTTCCGGTGGCGGCTCCGGTCGCCGGCAGCGGTTCGGCCCCGCCGCTGATGCGTCGTCGACAAGACGCGGGGGTCTGTCAACGGGTGTAAAGCAGGGCAGAGCGGGTGTTTGAACCCCGGTGACTGGTACCGATTTCAAGGGTATGAGCCGCACAGGTGGCAGAAGGCTCTGGCTGACGGCTGTCCGGCGTTCGAAGAATGTGAGCCACGAGCCCGGCCACTGCCCAAGGAGCAGCACACGATGCCCCTCCCCCAGAGCGCCCTCGCCCCGGACACGGTCACATCCGCTCCGACCCTCTCCTACCGACGTACGGTCGACCGCGGCGACGTCCACCGCTGGGCGGTCAGCGAGGTCTTCCTCACCGACTACGCCGACCTGTCCGCGGACACCTACCTCGCTGCGGCCCAACTGCCGCCCGCACACTACTACTTCGGCGACCACACGGGCCCGGCCGCCGACGGCCCCGACAGCATGCTCCTCTTGGAGTGCTGCCGGCAGGTCGCCACCTGCATCGCCCACCGCGGCCTCGGCGTCGCCAGGGACAGCGCCTTCCACGTCACCGAATGGACGCTCGCCCTCACCAGCGACACCCCGCTCCCGCCTCACGACCGGCCCCGCGAGCTGAACATCAAGGCCGCTGTCACCCGCAGCCAGGTCCGTTCCGGGACGGTGCGGGCCGCGCGGTACGTCCTGGAGCTCTCGCTCGGTGGCGCAGTCCTCGGCCGCTGCGACATCTCCGCCCGCTACTCGCCCGTGGAGGAGGCGGAGATCGTCCGCCGCTACCACCGCAGGTCGGCGCCGCCGCTGTCCGGTTCGCTGCCCGCCGTGCCGCCCGGCACGCCGGTGCCGCCCGCCGACGTAGCCCGTCGCGATCCCGCCAACGTGGCGCTCGCCGACGCCCGCCATGTGGCCGGCGGGGTGTCCGCCGTGGTGGCGGTGCCGTCCGGGCACCGTACGCACTTCGATCACCCGCAGGACCACTACACCGCGATGATCCTCATGGAGGCCGCCCGGCAGGCCGCGCTCCTCACGGCGGGCACCGGCGTGCGGATCACCGGCTACCAGTCGAGGTTCGCCCGGTTCGCCGAACTCGACGCCCCGGTCCGGGTCGCCGCCGTGCGCCACAGCTGCGACGAGGTCGCCGTGCGCTTCCGGCAGGACGGCACCGTCGTCAGCGAGATAGCCGTCGGCGTCGCGGAGGCGCTCTGATGGCGCTCGCGACCGGGCCTGTACGCGCGGTCTGGACCGACTACGGCGGCGTGCTGACCCCGCCGGTGGCCCAGACGTTGGAGCCCTTCTGCGCCCGGCTCGGGGTGCCCTCGGCCACGCTCCTCGCCGCCATGCGGCAGGTGGCCCGCGACTGCGGGGCCGGTGACGACGTCATGGCACCGCTCGACACCCCGCTGCTCACCCAGGAGACCTGGGAGCGCCGGATGGAGGAGGCCCTCGCGACGCACAGCGGCATCCACGTCGACCTCAGCGACTACCCCGCGCGCTGGTTCGCCGACCGTGCGGTCAACCAGCCCTGGCTGGACACCCTGCACCGGCTGCGCCGACAGGGAGTGTTCGTCGGGCTGGTGTCCAACATGCCGCCTGCCTGGGACCGGCACTGGCGGCTGGCCGTGCCGCCCGAGGGACTCTTCGACGCGGTGGTGCTGTCGTACGAGTCCGGCTGCCGCAAGCCCGAGCGGGAGATCTTCCGCATGGCCGCCGAGCGGGCCGGGGTGCCCGGCGAGCAGTGCGTGCTCGTCGACGATCTCGCGGTCAACTGCGCGGGCGCCGAGCAAGCCGGCTGGCACGCCGTGGATTTCACCGACACCGCGGACGCGACGGCCAGGGTGGAGGCGCTGGTCACCGCGGGCGCGGCAAGCGCCGGCACGGAAGGTGCGGACCGGGCCGTCCTCGCCAGGGGAGGCCGCGCGTGAGAGCCGCCGTCATCAGTGGCATCGGCGCGTGGCTGCCGCCCGACGTGGTCGGCAACGACGACCTCGCCGCCCGCATGGACACCTCGGACGAGTGGATTCGCACCCGCACCGGCATCCGCACCCGGCACTTCGTCTCCGCCGGCATGCCCACATCCCTCCTCGCCGCCGAGGCCGGGGCGCGGGCCCTGCAGTCGGCGGGCACGACGGACGTCGACGCGGTGGTGCTCGCCACCACCACGCCTGACCGCCCCTGTCCGGCCACCGCCCCCGAGGTGGCCCGCCGCCTCGGCCTCACCGGACGCCCGGCCTTCGACGTCTCCGCCGTCTGCACGGGATTCCTGTACGCGCTCACCACCGCTGCCGGAATGATCGCGTCCGGGGCCGCCGAACAGGTCCTCGTCATCGGCGCCGAGGCCTTCAGCACCCTCATCGACCCGCAGGACCGGTCCAGCGCCGTCGTGTTCGGCGACGGTGCGGGCGCCGTGGTGCTGCGCGCCGGTGAGCCCGGTGAGCCTGGCGCCCTCGGCCGGATCGTCCTCGGCAGCGACGGCTCGCTCGCCGACCTGATCACAGTGCGGGCCGGCGGCTCGGAGCAGCCCCGCCCCCATCCCGACTCCGATCCGGTCGACCGCTACTTCTCCATGCGCGGCCGGGAGGTGTTCGGGCACGCGGTGACCCGTATGACCGAATCGGCACGCGCCGCCCTCGCCCACACCGGATGGCAGCCGGACGACGTCGACCGGCTGGTCGGCCACCAGGCCAACCTGCGCATCCTGCACGCCGTCGCGGAGCAACTGGACATCCCCGTGGAGCGGCTTGTGATCCATCTGGACCGGGTCGGCAACACGGCGGCGGCCTCCATCCCGCTCGCCCTGGCACACGCACACGGCACGGGGGACCTCGCCCCCGGCGCCCGTGTCGTCCTGGCCGCCTTCGGAGGCGGCGCCACCTGGGGGGCCACGGCACTGACCTGGCCCGCGCTGAAGTCCGCATAACCACCGGCACGTTCATGCCGGGCGCGGCTTAAGTCCGCGTTGCCACAAGCACGTTAACGCCACGCACCCCGGGCGTATCCGCGCCCGGTTCCCACACCCGAAAGGCACCATCGCGATGAGCACCTTCACGCCCCCCACCTTCGAGATCCTCTCCCAGGTCCTGGAAGAGAAGTTCGGCGTCCTGCGCGAGGACATCAAGCCCGACACCGTTCTGGAGGACATCGAACTGGACTCGCTCGCGCTCATCGAGGTCGCGCTGACCCTGCAGAAGCAGCTCGGCGTGGTGATACCCACCGAGGACCTCAACAGCAGCGGCACCGTCTCGGACCTCTTCGAGCTGGTGAACACGGCGGCGGGGAACGCCTGATGGCCGAGGGCACAGGACGGGACGCACGCGTCGCGATCACGGGCATCGGCCTCGTCACCCCGGCCGGCATCGGGGTGGCGGCGAACTGGGAGCGGCTGCTGTCGGGCCGCCCCACCGCACAGCGCGACCCGGCGCTCGCCGGACTCCCGGTGGACATCTCCTGCCGGGTCCCCGGCTTCGACGCCAACGCCCTGCTCGGCCGCTCCACGGCCTGGCGCCTGGACCGGGTCAGCCAACTCGCCCTGGTGGCCGCCAAGGAGGCGCTGTCCGACGCGGGCCTCGACCCGGACCGGTGGGACGGCGCCCGGGTCGGCGTGGTCTTGGGCAACGCGCTGGGCGGCACCGCCTCCTACGAGGACGCCCACACCGCGTACCACCAGGAGGGCGCCGACCAGGTCTCACCGCTGGTGATGGTGAACTGGCCGGTCAACATGATCTCCGGATACCTCGCCATGCACTGCCGGGCGCTCGGCCCCAACCTCGTGGTCGCCACGGCCTGCGCCTCCGGTGTCACGGCGATCGGCACCGCACGGCAGATGCTGCAGTCCGGCATGTGCGACATCGTGCTCGCCGGCGCCTCCGAGGCACCGCTCAGCCCGACCCCGATGGCCGCCTACCACCGCATGGGCGCGCTGTCCCGGCGCACCGAGGACCCGGCGGGGGCGTCGCGCCCCTTCGACGCGGACCGCGGCGGCTTCGTGGCCGCGGAGGCGGCGGCCGTGCTGGTCCTGGAGCGTGAGCGGGACGCGACAGCGCGAGGCGGCACGGTCCGCGCGCTGGTCGCGGGCTACGGGGCCAGCGCCGATGGGCACCATGCCTCCGCGCCGGACCCGGCCGGCGCGGGCGTGGAACGCGCCCTGCGCTCGGCGCTCACCGACGCGGACGTCGCCCCCGAGGCCGTCGACCACGTCAACGCCCATGGCACGTCGACCAAGTTGAACGACCTGATGGAGTCCCAGCTGATCAACCGGGTCCTGGTCGGCCGGCCGTCGGTGACCTCCACCAAGGGCGTCACGGGGCACGCGCTCGGTGCCGCGGGCGCCATCGAGGTGGCGTACACGGCCCTGACCGTCGAGCACGGTCTCGTGCCGCCCACCGCCAACCTCGACAAGCTCGACCCCGAGATCGACATCGACGTCGTCAGCGGTGCGCCGCGCGAGCAGCGCGTCGAGACCGCGACCAGCCACTCCTTCGGGTTCGGCGGGCAGAACGCCGTCCTGGTCCTCCAGAAAGCAGGCACATGATGACCGAAGGCCGGTCCGTCTTCGTCACCGGAGCCAACCGCGGCATCGGTCTGGCCATCGCCCGCACCTTCGCCGCACAGGGCGACCGGGTCGCCGTCGGGCACCGGTCGGGCGAGCCCCCCGAGGGCTTCTTCGGCGTACGCTGCGACGTCACCGATCCCGGGTCGCTGGACACCGCGTATGAGAAGATCGAGGCCGAGCACGGCCCCGTGCAGGTCCTGGTGGCGAACGCCGGGATCATGCGGGACAAGCTGGCCCTGCAGACCACCGACGAGGATTTCCTGGCACTCCTCGACACCAATCTGGTGGGTGCCTTCCGGTCGGCGCGGCGGGCCATCCCCGGCATGCTGGAGGGCCGGTGGGGCCGGCTCGTCTTCATCTCGTCCTTCTCCGGGATGCTCGGCTCGCCGGGGCAGGCCAACTACGCGGCCTCCAAGACGGGCCTCACCGGCCTGGCCCGCTCGCTCGCCCGGGAGCTGGGGCGGCGCGGCATCACGGCCAATGTGGTGGCTCCCGGCTTCATCGACACCGACATGGTGGCCGGCGTCAGCCCGAAGAGGCGTGCCGAGTACCTCTCCATGACGGCGCTCGGCCGCCCCGGCACTCCCGAGGAGGTGGCGAGCGTGGTGCGCTTCCTCGCCGGTGCGGACGCGTCGTACATCACCGGCGCGTTCATCCCCGTCAGCGGCGGTCTCGGGATGGGCGTATGAGCACGTCGGCACAGGACACCCGGGCCAAGGGCACCTCGACCGAGGCCGGCCGGCCGACGGGCGGGCTGCTCGCCGGGAAGCGGCTGCTGATCACCGGGGTGCTCTCCGACACCTCGATCGCCTTCCACGTGGCGCGGATCGCCCAACAGGAAGGGGCCAGGGTGGTCCTGACCTCCTTCGGGCGGGCCCTGCCCATCACGGAGGCGATGGCGGAGCGCCTACCGATGCCCGCACCAGTGCTCCGTCTCGACGTCACTGAGCGCGGCGATCTCGACACGCTGCAGGACGCGGTCGTCGGCCACCTGGGCGGTCTTGACGGAATCGTGCACTCGATCGCGTTCGCCCCCCGGTCCGCGCTCGGCGGCGCCTTCCTCGACACGTCGTGGCAGGACGCGGCGACGGCGCTCGAAGTGTCGGCGTACTCCCTCAAGGCCCTGGTCACGGCGTGCCTTCCACAGATGGAGGAAGGCTCGTCCGTGGTGGGCCTCGACTTCGACGCGACCCTGGCCTGGCCCGGCTACGACTGGATGGGCGTCTCCAAGGCCGCGCTCGAGTCCGTCACCCGCTACCTGGCGCTGTACCTCGGCGAACGACGCATCCGCGTCAACCTGGTCGCGGCGGGCATGGTCCGTACCCTGGCCGCGCGCTCGATCCCCGGAGTGGACCGCATGGAGCAGATCTGGCGCACCCGCCCGCCGCTCGCCTGGGACGTCCACGACCCGGAGCCGACGGCGAAGGCCTGCGCGGTGCTCCTGTCGGACTGGCTGCCGGCCACCACCGGCGAGATCCTGCATGTCGACGGGGGGCTGCACGCGGTCATGACATGAAGCACCGGCCCCATGACGGCGGTACGACACACCCGGGTCGTACCGCCTCCGACACTGGGCGAGCAGCGCCCCCACCCCCGTCTTCCACCGCGAACAGACCACCAGCTCCCGCGCCGGATCCACCCACAGGAGAGGGACGCCGCCGTTGCCGTGGGCCAGCGGCCCGTCGTGGGGGCCGTGGCTCTCGGCCCGTTACGCGACCATGCTGCTGCGGTCCCTCCTCGTGCTGACGAACGCCGAGATCAGCCGCTGGCGGACGATCACCTACCCGCGATCACGTCCCCGACCGGCACGAGTACCCCACCCGCGACCCACGCCACCCACGATCGCCAGCCGCTGACGGACATCCGCAACAGCTTTCGTGAACTCGCCGTGTGCGGTTATCCGTTACTCGAGTCATCCTCCTCTATGCCTGCGCCGACTCGCCATCTAAGCGACGCCAGGGCATCTATCTGGGATCGTGTAAAAGTGACCGGGCATCCGACTTTTCCCACTGGCCTGCTCATCTTGCTGACCACGAGAACCACATGGAAGTCGACGCACTGGCTTGACGCGCCCGACGCTATGGCGTCCGGCTCGCAAGCACTCAATGGTCTCGACGCCGCGCCGCCCCCAGCCTCGACCTGGGCGGGAGCGTGTGCGCTGGTGCGCCACTGGGACGTTCGCCGGGCGGCCCCAGGGTTCAGCATGCGGCGCTGAGCGCGTCGGTGCGCAAGGATGCGCTGGTGCGTGCCCTGATCTCTTCAAGACTGACGCCGGGTGCCGCCTCGACAAGGGCGAGCCCGTCGGGAGCGATGTCGAGGACGGCGAGGTCGGTGATGATCCGGTCCACGCAGGCCTCGCCGGTGAGGGGCAGGGTGCACTCCTGAAGGATCTTCGGGGTGCCGTCCCTGGCGGTGTGTTCCATGAGGACGATGACGCGGCGGGCGCCATGGACGAGGTCCATCGCGCCGCCCATGCCTTTGACCGTCCTGCCGGGGATCATCCAGTTGGCCAGGTCGCCCTTCGCCGACACCTGCATCGCGCCGAGCACGGCCGTGTCGATGTGGCCGCCGCGGATCATGCCGAACGACAGGGCCGAGTCGAAAAAGGAGGCACCGGGCAGGACGGTGACGGTCTCCTTGCCCGCGTTGATCAGGTCGGGGTCCACCTCGTCGTCGTACGGATACGGGCCGGTACCCAGGATGCCGTTCTCGGAGTGCAGGACGACATCGACGCCGGGCGGGAGATGGCCGGGGATGAGGGTGGGCAGGCCGATGCCGAGATTGACGTAGGAGCCGTCGGTGAGTTCGGCGGCGGCGCGGGCAGCCATCTGGTCGCGGGTCCAGCCGGTGGACGTGCTGGGCTTGCTCATACGCGTACGGTCCTCTTCTCGATCCTCTTGTCGGCGGCCTGAGTGGTCGTCAGTTCCACTACCCGTTGGACGAAGACGCCCGGCAGGTGCACCTCGCTCGGCGCCAGTTCGCCCGGCTCCACCAGTTCTTCGACCTCGGCGACCGTCACGCGTCCGGCCATGGCGGCCAGGGGGTTGAAGTTGGCGGCGGCTTGGCGGAAGACCAGGTTGCCGTGGTGGTCGCCGCGCCAGGCCCGTACGAGGGCGAAGTCCGTGGTAATACCGTGTTCCAGGATGTGGAGGCGGCCGTGGAAGTCGCGGGTCTCCTTGGCGGGGGACGCGAGGGCGATGGAGCCTCCCCCGTCCTCCGGCCGGGAGGTACCCCCAGGCGTGTACCGCCAGGGCAGGCCGCCTTGGGCGACCTGGGTGCCGACACCCGCCGGGGTGTAGAAGGCGGGGATGCCCGCGCCGCCCGCGCGCAGGCGTTCGGCGAGGGTGCCCTGCGGGACGAGTTCGACCTCCAGTTCGCCGGAGAGATACTGGCGGGCGAACTCCTTGTTCTCGCCGACGTACGAGCCGGTCACTCGGGCGATACGGCCGGCGGCAAGCAACACGCCCAGGCCACGGCCGTCGACACCGCAGTTGTTCGACACGACCGTCAGGCCCGTGGCGCCCTGCTCGTGCAGGGCCCGGATAAGGACCTCGGGTACACCGCTGAGACCGAAACCACCGACTGCGAGCGACGCGCCGTCGGGGATGTCGGCGACCGCCTGCGCGGCGCTCGCACTGACCTTGTTCACGCTTGTTGTTCCTCTCAGCGCGGACGGACACACATGTATCGGCTCGCTGGCTTCATCGTGGCCGCGCGGTTCAGAAAGGCTGATTGAGGAAGCCCTCCACCTGCCCGAGCTGCCCGGGCAGGGCTTCGCGCATGTACTCGACGGCGTGCGGCAGGGTGGCCGCATTGACGGCCATCTCGCCGAACAGGATCTGGTGGGACACCTCTTGGACGAGCCTGACCCGCTCATGGCGACGCTCCATGAAGGCCAGGAGTGAGGCCTCGACGGTCCGGTCGGGCTCGGCGAGTTCTTCGGCAAGGACGACGGCGTCCTCGAGTGCCATGCCGGCGCCCTGGGTGAGGTGCGGTGCACTGGCGTGTGCGGCGTCGCCCAGCACGATGGCACGGCCCTTGAACCAGGGTGAAGGCAGAAAGACCTCGTTGAGCGGGCTGTAGACGATGCCGTCAGGGCTGGTGATGCTGTCGCGGAGTTCTCCGATGAGCCCGCCGTATCCGGCGAGGCGCTCGATGAGCAGATCGGCCATCCGGTCGGAGGGCATGTGCGGGTTGCCGGGCTCGGGAGTGACGTGGAGCAGGTACATGCTGTCCTCGCTGAGGGGGATGACACCGGCCTTGGTGGCGTCGCCCTGGAACAACATCGTGTTGCGGACCTCCTCCGGCCGGGGCATCGTCAGCCGCCACACCGAGTAACCGGTGAAGACCGGCTCGTGCTCGGTGCCGAAGAGGCGCTGCCGCAGCGGAGAGCGCAGCCCCTCGAAGCCGACGACCAGATCGTAGGTCTCGGTCCTGCCGTCGGAGAAGGTGACGTGTACCTCGTTACCCGTCTCCTCGAGATCCCGCACACTCACGCCGTGAGTGACCTTGGCGCCGGCGTGTTCGGCCGCACCGTTGAGGATGCGGTGCAGTTCGCGACGCGTGAGCGCGTTGTTGGCGGGGACGTCACCGCCGAAGGCGGACGGGCATTCGACGATGAGTTGGCCCTGCCAGTCGTAGAACGCGTTCCGGTCGTAGGGAAAACCGATCTCGAGAACCTCATCCAGCACTCCCAGGGTGCGAAGTGCACGGAGCGAGTTGGCGGGTTGGTTGATGCCGACGCCCAGGACGCCGGAGTCCTCCCGGACCTCCACGACATCGACCTCGACGCCACGCCGGGCCAGCGCAACGGCAGCCCCGAGCCCACCTATCCCCGCCCCGGTAACCAGGACTCGCGTGACCTGCATGGTCGCCACCTCACTTCCTTGTGTTGGACAACCGCGACGGTAGGACGCCATCACAATGTTTCCAAGCGATTACTATCAATGCTTAAGATCGATACCATCGATATATGACGGAAAAGGAGTACTCGGCATGAGCCTGGGCGGGGTGGACCTCAACCTTCTGCTGGCACTGGACGCCCTGCTCGGCGAGCGCAATGTGACCCGGGCAGCCGAGCGCATGTCGGTAGGACAGCCCGCCATGAGTGCGTCGCTGGGACGGCTCCGCAAGCACTTCGACGATCCGCTGCTCGTCCGCGAGGGCAGGCGGTTGGTGCCCACACCCCTGGCCCTCTCGCTCGCCCCTGCGGTCCGCGAGGCGGTGGCGGCGGCCGAGGCGGTGTTCGGCCGGCCGCGGGGATTCGATCCGCTGGTCGACCGCCGGTCGTTCACGATCATGGCCAGCGACTACGTCACGCTCATCCTGCTGCGCCCGCTGGTCGCGCGACTGGCACAGGAGGCACCCCTGCAGCGGGTGCACGTCGTACCTGTACAAAGCAATTTCGCCGAACAGCTGAACAAGGGCGAGATCGACCTTCTGGTGCTGCCCACGGAACTGACCGGGTCCCGGCTCACCTTTCCGCACCGCCACTTGTTCAACGACCGCTACGTCCTGGTGGCCGACCCGGACAACGACGCGGTCTCCTCCACGGTCACCGCGGAGGAGTTCGGCCGACTGCCCTACGTTGCCTACAGCGGCGGTCCGCTGCCGTCGATCGCCGACTCCCAGCTCGACTCGCTCGGGATCGCGCGACGGGTGGAGATGAGCACGCAGAGCTTCGTCATCATCCCCTTCCTGGTGACCGGCACGCCGTTCGTCTCGCTGGTGCACGAGCGGCTGGCCCGGCACGTCGCCGACAAGACCCGCCTGAAGGTGCTCGAGGCACCCGTGCCTCTTCGTCCGATCAGCGAGGCGTTGTTCTGGAGCCTCCGGCACACTGACGATCCCGCTTTTACCTGGTTGCGGGAGCGGATCGCCGAGCTCGCCGCCGAACTATAGATCGACAGCATCGATTTAATCCATCGACATCAATCGTTTCAGTTGTTGACTCTCTGTACGTAGCGTTCAGGCTGCGCCCGCAAGGATGCGGGGCGCGCACCACACGCTGGAGCAGCCGACATGAACCTCTCGACGACCACGCGCTCCCCGATCACTCGTCTGCGTCATGTGGCCATCGCCGTGCCCGACTATGACCCCGCGGTCGAGTTCAACCGTGGGGTGTGGGGCCTGACGCCGGTCGCGGAAGACAGCGGCGTCTCCTTCTTCGCCGCGGAGGCCAGCCCCGAGCAGTACATCCTCCGGGTACGCCGCGCAGCCGAAAAGCGCCTGGACCTGATCGCCTTCGGCGCGGAGAACGCAGCCTCCGTCGATGCCCTCGCAGAGCGCCTCATCGCCGCAGGCGTCACCATCGACCGCGAACCCGCAAGCCTGGACACGCCCGGCGGCGGATACGGATTCCGCTTCTTCGACCCCGAAGGCCGCCTCATCGAGGTCTCGGCCGATGTCGAGCAACGGACGGCGCGACCGCTGGAGCCGCGTGAGTCGATTCCGCAACGGCTCAGCCACGTGGTGATCAACAGTGCGGACATCCTCAAGACCAAAGCCTTCTACGAGCAGCATCTGGGCTTCCGGCTGTCGGACTGGCTGGAGGACCACATGTGCTTCATGCGGACGCGGGTCGATCACCACATCCTCGCGATCAGTTCGGGACCGCATGTCGCGCTCAACCACATCTCCTTCGAGATGCGCGGCATCGACGAGTACATGCGCGGCTCCGGCCGGCTGATCCGGCACGGCAACAAGCCTTTGTGGGGCCCGGGCCGGCACGGTGCTGGGGACAACACCTTCACCTACTTCCTGGACCCCAACGGCAACGTCGTGGAGTACACGACCGAACTGGAGAAGATCCCCGACGACGAGACGTGGGTACCGCGCCGGTTCGAGGCCACGCCCGAGGCCGCTGACCAATGGGGCACCGGCGGGCTGATCACCGACGCAATGATCCCGGCGATGTTCAACGAGCCCGACAAGGGGCTGTGGACCCCGTCCCCGCTCTGACCACACCGCCCACCCCGCATGACAGGAGCCCGCAGTGAGCACCGTCCACCACGACGTCACCGCCCTCGCCCCGCCGCGGCTCGAAGAGGTCAGCGACGGCGTTTTCGCCTACATACAGCCCGACGGGAGCTGGTGGATCAACAACACCGGGTTCCTCGTCAGCGGACGCGGGGTGATCAGCGTGGACGCCTGCTCCACGGTCCGCCGCACCCGCGCCTACCTGGACGCCATCGCCACCATCACCCCGCAGCCGGTGCGGACGCTGATCAACACCCACCACCACGGCGATCACACCTTCGGCAACCACCTCTTCGCAGGGGCCACGATCGTCGGACACGAGGCCACCCGGACGGGCATCCTCGACTGGGGTGAGCCGAAATCGGCACCGTTCTGGACCGAGGTCGACTGGGGTGATGTCGTCCTCGAGCCGCCGTTCCTCACCTACACCGACTCGGTGACCGTGTGGGCCGACGACCTGCGCGCCGACGTACGCCACGTCGGTGCTCCCGCCCACACGACGAACGACTCGATCGTCTGGCTTCCGGAACGCAGGCTGCTCTTCAGCGGCGACCTGCTGTTCAACGGCGGGACTCCCTTCCTCGTCCAGGGGTCGGTGTCCGGAGCCATCCAGGTGCTGGAGGAGGTCGTCAAGCCGCTGGGAGCGACGACCATCGTTCCCGGGCACGGCGCCGTCGCAGGGCCCGGACTCATCGACGACGTGCTCGGCTACCTGCGGTTCGTGCAAGCCGCCGCCCGCACCGGCCGCGACGCCGGGCTCACCCCGCTGGAGACCGCCCGCGAACTGGACCTGGGCGAGTACGACGGCCTGCTCGACCATGAACGCATCGTCGGCAACCTGCACCGGGCCTACGCCGAGTTGGAAGGTGCCCCGCTCGGCCGTCCCATCGATGTGGCCGCGGCCCTCACCGACATGATCGCCTACAACGGCGGCCGTCCCCTCACCTGCCTCGCCTGAGCCTCATCGGAGCCGTCATGACCGCCATCATCACCGTCGCCCCCACCGGGCCGATCGCCACCAAGGCCGACAACCCGGCGCTCCCCACCCAGCCCGAGGAGATCGCCGCAGCGGTTACCGAAGGCTACGAGGCAGGCGCCGCCATCGCCCACATCCATCTGCGTGACGAACAGGACCGCCCCACGGCCGACCTCGGCATCGCCAAGCGCACCATGGACCTGATCAGCGAACGCTGTCCGATCCTCATCCAGCTCTCCACAGGCGTCGGCCTGACCGTTCCCTTCGAGGAACGCGAGGCGCTGGTGGAGCTCCGGCCCCGCATGGCCACACTGAACCCCTGCTCGATGAGCTTCGGTACCGGAGAGTTCCGTAACCCGCCGGACGCGGTCCGGCGCCTGGCCGGGCGGATGCTCGAACTCGGGGTCAAACCCGAGCTGGAAATCTATGACACCGGCCACCTCGACGCCTGCCTTCAGCTGCTCAACGAGGGCTTGCTGGCCGAGCCACTCCAGTTCAGCATCGTGCTGGGCGTGCGCGGCGGCATGGCCGCGACCCCGCAGAACCTGATGACGATGGTCGACCGGCTGCCCGAAGGCGCCGCCTGGCAGGTGATCGCCATCGGCCGGGCCAATCTGCAGCTCACCGCGATCGGCCTGGCCCTGGGCGGAAACGCCCGCGCCGGACTGGAGGACACCCTCTACCTCCGCAAGGGCGAACTGGCCCCTGCCAACGCCCCGTTGGTCCGCCGGGCCGTGCAACTCGCGCACGCGCTGGACCGTCCCGTCGCCGACGTCGACCAGGCCGCCGCCCAACTCGGCCTGACCGCAGTGTGAGGAGCACCGCCGTGTTCGAGATCTTCCCAGGCAACTACGTGTGGAACCTGTCGGTCAACATCGCGCTGAACACCGGCGCCCACATCACCGAAGTCAGCGAGGCATGTGCCCCGGTACTGGAGGCATCCCGCAAGGGCGAGGACACCGGCACCGAGCTCTTCTTCGAGTCCTGGACGGCCCTGGCCGATCGCCTGGTCGGGCTGGCCGAAGAGGACGAGGCTGCCGGGCACACACTCACGGCCGGCGCCAGGTACTACCGGGCCTCCGTCTACTACCTGACGGCCGAGAGACTGCAGAGCCGCCACTACGCCCCCCGCTGGGATGCCTACCGCAAGATGCTCGACTCCTTCGACAAGGGCATCACCCTCGGCCGCCACAACTGCACCAAGGTCGAGATCCCCTACGAGGACACCAGCCTGCCCGCCCTGTTCGTCCAGGCCGAAGAAGCCACCAGCGGCCGGGCACCGTGCATGGTGCACTACAACGGCCTGGACAGCACCAAGGAGATGATCTACGGGTCCGGCATCGCCCAGGAACTGGCCCGGCGGGGCATCTCCACCCTCATCGTCGACCACCCCGGCAGCGGCGAGGCACTGCGGCTGCGCGGCCTGACCGGACGGCACGACAGCGAGCACTGGTCGTCCGCCTGCGTCGACTGGCTGGAGAACCGCGACGACGTCGACCCGGCACGCATCGGGGTGATGGCCTGGTCGCTGGGCGGCTACTACGCACCCCGCGCCGCCGCCTTCGAAAAACGCTTCAGCCTCTGCGTCGCCTGGGGCGCCAACTACAACTGGGGCGAACTCCAAAAACGCCGACTGGCCCGCGAGGGCGACAGGCCCGTTCCCCACTACTGGGACCACGTCCAGTGGGTCTTCGGCAAGGAGACCCTCGAGGAGTTCATGGAATTCGCCCCGAACATGAGCCTCGTCGGCGTCACCGAGCACATCACCGTCCCGTTCCTGATCACCCATGGCGCAGGCGACCGGCAGATCCCCCGCGAATACGCCGTAGCCCAGTACGAGACCGCCGTCAACAGCCCCAAACGCGAGCTCAAGTGGTTCACCGAACGCGAAGGCGGAGTCGAACACGTCAGCGCCGACAACATGCCCGCCGCCACCGGCTACATCACCGACTGGATCGCCGACACCATCTGACCCCAAAGGGGGAGCGGGACAAGCGGGCGGCTTCCCGGTCCACCGGCGGTCCCCATGTCCGACCTGGCCGATGGACAGCCGCAGGCGCACTTCATCCACGGGAGTCGTCCCCGAGCCGCGATCAGCCGAGTCGCCGGCACGCGCGTGCATCATCGCTACTGACGTTCAGGGGGGCAGGCCCGCAGCGACATGGGGCGACCTGCTCACGCAACCAGCAGTGTCCCGGGTCATTGTTGAGCTTCTGCAGCCAATACAAATTCTCGTGCAGACCGCTCACCTGCACGGCCGGCTGCACGATCCGGACGTCGGCCAAGCCCCTTCCCTGGAAACAGATCCCACTCCAGAACCGCAATGCCGGGACCGGCCACGGCCTCGGCGAGATCCGCCGGATCAACTGCGGAGCTCCTTCTTGAAGCTTGCTACCTCCGTGTAGGGCTTGCGCTCGCTCACGGTATCCAGCCCAGCACGCCCGAGCCCGCCGACCGGCCGGGAGGCCGCATTTCCCCACATTCAGGTGACCACAAAACCTATCAACTCACATGCCGCCCTCTGAGAACGGACATCTCGTGGTCATGAAGAAGCATCCGCCGCAGTTCACGGAGCAGCCAGATGGCGCAGGCAGCGCCCGGACCGAACGTGACTCGTAGGGCCTCTCCCCCGCCGGAGGCGTCGAGGCCGACGTGGTCCCGGCCGGGACCTCATTGACGACGCACCTGGTCCTGCAATTGCAAGGTGCCCGGCCAGGAGCAGGGCATCGGGCTGCGCGGGTGGCCGGCGGCGCGTTCGGCGAAGTCGCCGGCGCCGGAGAGCGCGCCGGGCGGCAGGCCGGTGTCGAGCGCCGCCGTCCACCACCCGTGCGCGGCGTTCATGGCGGCGCAGGCGGCCAGGTCCAGCGCGGCATCACCGGGGCCTGGGCGCCGCGGTGTGCAGAGGGCCAGCGTCGTCGGCAGGCGTGGGCCCCGTTGGCAGTGCCCTCGTAGACAACGGCGTGAAATGGCGGGCTCATCGCCTTCCTGCGTGACCAGCTAAGAAGGCAGATCCGCACTGGCCAGGGGAGATGCCCCTGGCCAGTGACCTTGATCGGGGTGTACGAGCGCCCCTCCGCCGCCCGGCACCACCGGCTCCGGCCGATGAGCATCAGCCATCGCGGCCGGGGATGCCAGAGGCCCGATCACGCCCATACGGCGGGGGTGACCTGCACCGATGCGGTGGCGTCGGCGAGGCTCGCGCACGAGAATCGCAAGAGATGGTGCAGGAGAAGACGCAAGAGTTGGCGCAGGAGATGTTGCCGCGCGGCAAGCCGGAGCACGGTTCGAACAGCAGTACCTTTGCCTCGTGCAGCTGCGTACGCCTTCCCCCCAGGACCTGACCGGCGCTCAGGACGAACTCCGTCAGGTCCGCGCTGAACTGCATGCGCTCTCCCAGCGGATGCCGTGGTCGGCTGAACCGCTGGACGCGTGGGAGACGCACGTGAACGCCTGGCGGAAGTCCTCCCGCCCCACCTCCCCGGCTGGGATCCCCAGGACGCGGCGGAGATCGTCCGGCTGCGGACACGGGAAGTCGAACTCGCCGCGGCGATCGTCACGCGCGCGTACTGGAGCAGCCGTACCTGCACGACCTCGGTGTCCGCGAGATGCAGCGCAAAAGGTTCGTGGCCGGCGCCGCCTCGTGGGCGGACAGGCTGCGTTCCGAGTTCGACGAGGCGTTCCCGGAAGAGGTTCCCGCGTCCGGGCGCGGCCAGGGGGCCACCGCCGCCTGATGAGCGAGATCCTCTACATCGACGTCTCCTGGCTCCTGGACGTCCAGGACGTCACTCTTGGCCACGACGACGTGTCGGTCACCGATTACTCGGCCCTTGTAGCGGCTGTCGCGCGCCACAAGACACGCATGCCGACTCTCGCCAAGTCCAACCCCGACGCTGCTTGGCGCGCGGCCGCGCTCCTGCACACCATCGTGCGTCTCGAACCGCTCCCCCACCGCAACAGCCTCTTCGCCGGCTTCGTCACCGGCCAGTACATGGACCAGTCCGGAGAAGGCATCGGCCCTCCCTATGGCGCTCTGTCCGACCTGATCAGAAAGGTCCGCGAGACGCGGCTGAGCATCTACGACGTCGCGGACTCGCTCCGCTCCTGGCGGATCTGAAGGACTTTCCCGTAACCGTAGTGGGTAACGGGAGCTGGCGCGGTCGCCGGGGCCGCCTTAGGGCTCCTTGCAGGATGATCCTTTTGTGGCACGGTGGAGATGTATGTGATCCCGTCTTTTGTGGGGTGTGAACATGGCGCGGCGGAAGCCGTGGGAGGTCAGTGACGAGTTGTGGGCGGTCATCGAGCCGCTGTTGCCGCAGCATGAGCGTCGTTACAGGTATCCGGGCCGCAAGCGGATCGATGACCGCAAGACGCTCCAGGGCGTGTTGTTCGTCCTGTACACCGGTGTCCAGTGGGAGTTCCTGCCGCAGGAGTTGGGATTCGGTTCGGGTCCCACGTGCTGGCGGCGGCTTGCCGAGTGGCAGGAGGCCGGGGTGTGGGAGGAACTTCAGCGGGTGCTGCTGGACGGGTTGCGGGCGGCAGACCGCCTCGACTTCTCCCGCGCCACGATCGATGCGTCACACGTGCAGGCCAAGCGGGGGCGAAGCAGCCCAAAAGTAGGCCCGAGCCCGGTTGACCGCGCACGGCCGGGCTCTCCGGGTGATGCTTCTGCCCATGCGCCAAGTTACGCCCACGATGCGCACTACCGAGCCGCCGGCCGGCGACACGTCCCGATGACAGGAACGGTGCACGTACGGTGCCCACCCAGCACAACGCCGCATGCCTCGGCGACGTCCGGGTCGGCGCCGGCGAAGATCAGCGGCCCCCACCTCACCGCCAGGGCGACCAGGGCGAACACCCGAGTACTGCCACGTCCCTCGCCGCCCGCCCCGGCGCCACGCTCTTTCCGTCCACCGCGCGGCACTTCACCCCGGAGCTGCTCGGCTCCCTTGGAGAACAGGGTGTCTGTGTCGTGGAGGTGACCCACTTCATCGCCGCGCGGTGGCAGCACGGGTATCTGCGCGAGTAGCTCGGCCAGGACGTGGAGTGAGCCGACGACGAGGGCGTCGACCTGCCGCGCGGAAGGGCCGGCGTGAGCCTGCCGTTCCCCAGGCCCGAGCGGTACGAGGTGTCGCTCCGGGCCGCCGACACGCTCAACGAGCGACGCCGGGCGGGCGGCCGGATCGGAGTCTGCGGTACGTCGGCACTGCGCGCGCTGGAGACGGTGCGGACGACCGCACCGGCCGGGTGCCCCCGCGGTCCGGCTGGACCAACCTGATCCTGGGCCCGGGCCACCGCTTCAAGGTGTGCGACTCCTTCCTGACCAACTTCCACATGCCGCAGAGTTCCGAACTGCGTCTCACCTCCGCCTTCACCGGGGCGCCGGAACTGCTGCGGGTGTACCGGGAGGAAGTCCTGCCGAACGGCTACCTCTTCAACGAGTTCGGCGACCCAATGCTGATCGTCTGAGGAGGACGGAAAATGCAGCGCTCCACCGATTTCGAGAAGATCCTCCAGACCAACCTCGGCCTCCCCGCCGACCGGTCGCTGGACTACGACACACCCCTCGCGGACTACGGCCGACCTTGAGGATGTTACGGAATGTCTCGTCGAGGATCTGATCGGTCCACTTGGCTTGGACGAGGCCGCCTGTGCGATTCGGATGAGGGCGTCGCGCAGGGTGCTGGGGTAGAGGACGTCGGCGTCGTAGATGGCGACGAAGGCCATGTGCTAGATCGTTCCCGTTTCCTGGCCGAGCTGGGTGAGCTCGTCGGCGGCTTCGCGGCGACGCTGGTCGTCCTTGCGCTTGTACTGCAGGAGCGACGACGCGGTGATCCGCCTATGTGTGCCGACGGTTCGACATTCGATTTCTCCGGCCCTCTTCGCCAAGGGGACGGCAAGCTGATGGCTTTGGCTCGTGTCTTGCCATGACCCGTGCGCCAAGGGGCGTGCCAGGCCGTCCAGTTGAGGTGAGGGTAGGTGGCGACCAAATACGCAGAGGGGACCCCGTGCCCTCCGTGTGCCCAATTCCGAGCCGTGTCGGGGGCGCGAGGGGCGACAAAAGGACTGGACAACAAGTAAGCCCCAGGCCGCTGACCTGGGGCTTCGATAAGAGCGGGTGACGAGAATCGAACTCGCACTCTCAGCTTGGGAAGCCATGGCGCTTGGGCGGCCCGAGGGTTGCTGACCTGCGTTGATTCGCTGGGCTACCCCTGTTGTACAGGTCCGGTCGCACCGCTGTTGACCGTGGTTGTCCGCTCTTACGGGCACGCAATGGGCACGACCGCGCAGTGCGTTGTGCAGCGGCGTCCTCTGGCTCTCGGAATGGTGCCACCACGCAGACGGGCTCGGCCGTGGACGAACGACGTCGCGGGTGCGAAGAGCGCGTCGGCCGGGCTGGGCGTCAGCGGCCAGCGGAGTCCAGTGCCGACTGGAGTGACTGGCGGTAGCCCTCGCTGGTGTACGTGGCTCCGGAGACCGTGTCGATGTCGGCGCTCTGGGCGGTGAGCGCTTCTCTGGTCAGCTGCGGGACGGCGTACGCGTTGATCTGCTGGTCCCTCGGGTTCTCCTGCGGGTAGGTGACCGCGGTGACGTCGGTGAGCTTCCCGTTCTTCAGGGTGGCGCGGACCTGGACGGGGCCGTAGCGGGTCTGGACCGAGTCCCCGGTGAGGGTCCGGGTGCCCGTGGCCAATCCGCTCGACCCGGTCGTTCCACTTGACGTGCTGGAACTGCTGGACGGCGCGGGAGAGGTCGCCAACCCGGCGACGGCCGGCGTCGAGTGCGGCTTGAGCGACAGCAGCAGCACCATTCCGGAGACGGTCGCGGCGCTGGCCAGCACGATGCGGCGGAGCGGACGGTTCTTCTTCAACGTGTGCAAGACGGCCTCACAGCTCGAAGGACTCGTGGTGGATACGGCGGTCCGGGACCCCGGCGGTGCGCAGCGCCTCGTACAGGTCCCGCGCGAATCCGTGCGGGCCGCACAGGTACACGTCGTGGGCGTCCAGGTCGGGCACGGCCGTGCGCAGGGAGTGGGCCGTGAGGTCCGGGCGCCGGCCGTGCGGACCGTTGAGCGCGTAGAGCACCTTCGCTCCGCGCCACCGTGCGACGGCTTCCAGCTCGCCGCCCAGGGCGAGTTCCTCGGCCGTGCGGGCGCGGTAGAGGAGGGTGACGTCGCCGGGCAGCGTCTCGAACAGGGCCCGTAGCGGGGTGATGCCGGCGCCGCCCGCGATCAGCAGGGACCTGTGCGAGGTCTGCCGGTCGGCGGTCAGTGCCCCGTAGGGGCCCTCCGCCCACACCCGGGTGCCCGGCCGCAACAGGGCGACGGCGGCGCTGTGGTCGCCGAGCGCCTTCACCGTGATGCGCAGCAGGTCCGGGCGCGGCGGCGCCGACAGGGAGTACGGCGTGGAGGTCCAACGCATGCCCTCGGTGAGGAACCGCCAGCGCAGGAACTGCCCCGGCTGTACGCCCATCTCGTCCAGTTGCCGGCCGCTGATGACGACGGAGTACACGCCCGGCGCCTCCCGGTGCACGGAGTCGACGCGCAGTCGGTGTCGCAGGTTGAGCCGGACGGGGGCGAGGATCCGGAACCACACCACCAGGGCGGCGACGCCCAGGTACAGCGCGTACCAGGCGGCCTGGGCCGGTCCGTTGCCGGTGAAGTCGGAGCCCAGGGCGAGCTGGTGGCCGAAGGCGAGGAAGACGGCGGCGTACGTGAGCAGGTGCAGGTAGTACCAGAACTCGTGGGCGACCCGGCTGCGCACCGCGCGGGCCGAGACGATCCCGACCGCGAACAGAATGACGGTACCGGCGGTGGCCTTGAGCATCTCCGGGTAGTCCAGGACCACGGTGAGCGCCTCGTCCAGGAAGGGGGAGCCGTCCTGGGCGGCGTACCCGAGCAGGATCAGCACGACGTGTGCCACCAGGAGGCAGATCGTGTAGCGGCCTGCCCTCGCGTGCCAGCGCGTCACCCGGTCCGCCCCGATCCGCCGTTCCAGGAGCGGGACGCGGGCCATCAGGCCGACGAGGACGGCGCAGGCGTACCCACACAGCAGTCCTGCGATCCGCCCGGCGCCCGTAAGCCAGCCCGCCGTACCGACGACCGAGCCCGTGTCGTGCCACCACAGGGCGATCACGACGGCGGCCCCGCCCCACAGGAGCGCGAGCACCGGCCCGGCGAGGGAGTGCCGCGGCGCGGGGGGCGTGGGGGCGACCCTTTGTTGCGCGTACGCCGTCGTCATCTGCATGTCCCTTCGGCTGTCCGTCCGTACGTCCCTTTGGCCGTGCGGGACGCCACTGTGCCGACGCAACCTCTGAGCCGGCTCTCAGCGCGCGGTGGGCGGCGCAGCTCCGCCGCAGGTGGGAAGGGTCATCGAGCCGAGGGGAGCGGACCGGCGGCACGGCGCACTCAGAGCGAACTCAGAGGTCAGGGAAGCAGCCCGGGACGCGACGAGGCCGCATCCTGGTACCTGAGATGAACACTCCCCGCCCTCGCGGCTCCGGCCGCCCCGCGCTGACCCGGACCGACGGCACCCCGATCCGGGTCCTCGTCGTCGACGACGACCCCGACCTCGCGGAGGTCCTCTACGGCGCCCTGCGGTACGAGGGCTGGGAGGTACGCACGGCCGGCGACGGCGTCTCGGCCGTCGCCGCGGCACGCGAGCTGCTGCCCGACGCCGTCGTCCTCGACGTCATGCTCCCGGACACCGACGGCTTCGCCGTGCTGCGCTCGCTGCACGCCGTACGTCCCGATGTGTGCGTGCTCTTCCTGACCGCACGGGACGGCGTCGAGGACCGTATCGCCGGCATCACGGCGGGCGGCGACGACTACGTGACGAAACCGTTCAGCCTGGAGGAGGTCGTCGCCCGGCTGCGCGGGCTGCTGCGCCGGGCCGGCATGGCCAGGCAGACGGAGGACGGGCCGCGGCTGACCGTCGGCGACCTGGTCATGGACGAGGAGGCCCGCGAGGTCACCCGCGGTGGCGAGCTCGTCGAGCTGTCCCCGACGGAGTTCGAACTGCTGCGCCTGCTCATGCGCAACCCGCGCCGGGTGCTCAGCAAGGCGCAGATCCTCGACCGCGTCTGGTCCTACGACTTCGGCGGGCAGGCCCATGTCGTCGAGCTGTACATCTCCTACCTGCGCAAGAAGGTGGACGCGGGCCGCCCGCCCATGATCCACACGGTGCGGGGCGCCGGATACGTGCTCAAGCCGGTGGCCCGGTGAGGACACGACTCCGGCTGCCGCGCCTGTCCCGGCCGCACACGCTGCGGGCGCGGCTCACCGCCGGCCTCGTCGTGCTGCTCGCAGTCAGTTGCGCGGCCGTCGGGGTGGCGGCGGTGGTGGAGCTGAACGGCTTTCTCACCGGCCGTCTCGACCAGCAGTTGCGCGAGGCGGGCGTGCGGTTCCCCGCGAGCCTGGAGCACGGTGGGACGCTGCCGTCCGACCACGACGGCGACGAGGACGGCGACGGTGATACCCGCCGTCAGACCGTCGGAACCTTCGGCGCCCGGCTGGTCGGCGACACGGTCACGAACGCCGCGGTGGTGGCGTCCGGCAGCGGTACGGGCACGGTGACCGTTTCGCTCGGCGCACAGGACAGGAGAAAGCTGGCCGGGCTGCCGGCCGACGGCGAGGGGCACACGACCGACCTCTCGTCGCTGGGCGACTACCGCATGATGGCGATCGAGGGCAGGGACGGCGACGTCCTGATCACCGGGCTGCCCATGGAGTCCGTGGAGGCCGCCGTCCACCGGCTGGAGCTGGTCGCCGCGATCGTCTTCGGCGCGGCGCTCGCCGTCGCCGGTGTCGCGGGAGCCCTGTGGGTGCGCTGGTCGCTGCGACCGCTCAGCAGGGTGGCCGCGACCGCCACCCAGGTCAGTGAACTCCCGCTCTCCAGCGGCGAGGTGGCGCCCGCGCCCCGTGCGCCCGAGAGCGACCCACGCAGTGAGGTGGGACGCGTCGCCGACGCCTTCAACGCGATGCTCGGCCACGTCGAGGACGCGCTGACCCAACGGCACACGAGCGAGGAACGGCTGCGCAGTTTCGCCGCCGACGCCAGCCACGAGTTGCGCACACCCGTGGCATCGATCCGCGGTCACGCGGAACTGGCGCTGCTGCACCCGGACCCGGTGCCGCAGAAGGTGGTGCGGGCCCTGGAGCGCATCGAGGCCGAAGCGGCCCGGATGGGCGAGATGGTCGACGACCTGCTGCTCCTCGCTCGACTCGACGCGGGCCGCCCCCTGGAACGCCGTCCCGTCGACCTGACCCGCCTGGTCCTGGACGCGGTGACGGACGCGCAGGCTGCGGGCCCCGGACACCGCTGGATGCTGGAGCTGTCCGAGGAGCCGGTGACGGTGCCGGGCGACGCCCACCGCCTCCACCAGGTACTGGCCAACCTGCTCGCCAACGCCCGCCTGCACACACCCGTCGGGAGCACGGTGACCATCTCCCTGCAGACCGACGCCGGCACGGCGGTACTGAAGGTCCACGACGACGGGCCGGGCGTTGCCGAGGACATCCGGCCCAAAGTCTTCGAACGCTTCACCCGCGCGGACCGCCGCCGCGCCGAGGGCGCGGGCACCGGCGCCGGCCTCGGTCTGTCGATCGTGGCGGCGGTGGCGGAGGCCCACGACGGAAGCGTCACACTCGAGAGTGGCCCCGGATCGACCGCGTTCACCGTCCGGCTCCCCGCCGGCGAAGAGTGACCGGAAACCGCTCCATCCTCCCGGTCCCTGCTTTCAGGGGAGCACCCACAGAGACCAATAGACCCCAGGCCATTGACCTGGGGTCTCAATCTGGAACGGGTGACGAGAATCGAACTCGCACTCTTCGTTTGGGAAGCGATGGTGCTTGCTCAGCGTCGGGCACCGATGCCGACCGTGGTTGTCCCCTCTGAAGGGCACGCTACGAGCACGACGCCGCAGGGCGGACGAGTGCCGTGGCGATGCGGCCTTGCTCGTGCTCGGGGCTCGTCGACGCACGGGCCGACTGTGTGGAGCCGTCGCGGCTGCACATGGGCGCCCGACGTCTTTGGGGGATCTGTCAGGCCGCAGGGACAGCGCGCGGAGTGCCGTGGAACACCTGGCTGGTGTGCCAGGCGCGGTGGGCTGCGGCGACGGGCCGGGTGCCCAGCTGTGGGCCGATGAGGGGGCGGCCCGCGAGCGATATGACCTGTTCGCGGGCGACGGAGCTGCTGCCGACGAAGCGCTGCGACACCAGGACGCGGTGGTCGTCGCCGATACCGAGGACGCCTTTGTCGAGGAGTTTGTGGTGCAGTGAGCACAGGCACAGCCCGTTGTCGACATCGTCCGGGCCGTCGAAGGCCCACCAGCGCACGTGCGCGGCCTCCAACCCGACCGGCACCGCGCCGATCCTGCCGTCGTAGCCGCAGAAGGCACACTGGTATTCGTAGGCGGTCAGTACCAGCTCTCGCATCCGCCGGTCCCGCTGCCTCCGCGCCGTCGAGAGCCGCTCGATCTCCATCGGCTCCAGTTCCAGGCCCACGGCTTCGCACAACTCGCCGTGGAGAGAGGGCGGGAAGTGACGGTCGAGCAGTAACCGTGCGATCCGGGTGAGCAGTTGGCGGTCGCGTCGCAGTGCTGATCTCAGCTCGGGTGCAAGCCGTCCGGCGGCTCCCGCTTCCCGGAGCTCTCGGAGTCCGGTTCCGGGACTGCCGGGTCCTCGGTCGGTACGGACTTCCCATACGCCGTCGCTGACCAAGTGGTGGAACGGGTAGGCAGGTGTCGTCCTGTTGGGAGGGCCGTACTCGGTCATCAGTCGCTGAAGGTCTGCCTCCACAGCGCTGTACCGCAGCTCGCCCTCGGCGTCCTCCTGGAACCGTCCGAGCGCATACAGGAGCAGCAGTGGCTTATGAGGAGCGCGCGTCCCGTTTCTGGCCCACTGCCTCAGCTTCGCGGTGCGTTCGAGCCAGTCCATGGCCGGTGATCGTAGTGGTGTTCCATCCACCGTGTCCGAGGCTGTGGTGAGACCGAGCCGGGTCCGTCGTCGCATACGGATCTCGACCGGTAGAGCAGGACAAGCCTTGGTGCCCGGGGGGAACGCGTGGTCACGCGGTCCTGTGAACGTCGGGAGGCTTCCGATACCACCGCTCACACGCCGCTGACCAGCCCATCGGCCGCCGTGTTCAGGGCACGTTCAGGCCCGGTCGGGCCTCGGCAACTTGAGCACCAGAAGCGCCAAAACTCTGGCAAAGGGGTCTGGGGCAACCGCCGGGCCACCGTGCCCGCCATGACGACGGATCACCTCACTCACGACTCCTCCTCGGATGCCGGCAACGATCTCTGTGCCGGAGCTTGCCCGCGACGGTGCCGTCGAGGCAGAAACTTGCCGAAACTTGCCTGGACTTCGGACGGCTGGTCACTCGTCCGTCGGCCCATTTCTACGGTTCACCAGTTGTCCTTCGACACTGAAGTTAGTCGACGTCGTCGCTCTGATCTGGGGCGACTGACTTCACTGTCAAGGCGTCAGCCTTGCGGCCACCCGGCACACAGGACGGCGAGGAGTCCTCGGCTTCGCCAGGCGCGAAGGGCCAGCCCGTCGCAACATCAATCCCACCGTCGTGGCAGACGTACTCGGCCCCGGCAAACTCGCGCAGCCACGCGGCCAGGGTCTGGGCGGTGCGGTCGGGCAGGACGTCAATCCGCTCAATTGCCGGCGTCGATACCGAGGCGCCTTGCCACCCCGGCGATCTGGCGGCCAGATGCGCAACCGCCCGGCGATCGCCATCCGGGGATCACGTCTAGGTTTTCCGGGCCAGTCCGGCGGCGATGAGGTGTTCCCAGACCGTGAGCTCTCGTCTTTCGCCCCTGTCCCACGCATTGTCGGTCTCGTCGGGACGCCACAGGGACGCGGGGACGATCCCGGGGTCGAGGATCTCCAGGCCGTCCAGCAGGGAGGCGATTTCCGCGTCGGTGCGCCACCGGCCGCGGCCGAACGTCTGCTGGAGGACCTTCTCGGCCTCCGCGGTCTCCGGGTTGTTGCCGGAGCGGAAGTGGCTGACGAAGAAGTAGCTTCCGGAGGGGACGTGGTCGCGCCAGTAGCGGACGATGCCGGCAGGGTCCTCGTCATCGTTGACGTGGTGGAGGATGGCGCTGAGGATGACGGCGACGGGACGAGCGAAGTCGATGATTTCGATGGTGTCGGGGTGAGTGCGGATGCCTTCGGGGTTTCGCACATCGACCGCGACGACGCGGGTCCGGTCGTTGTTCTCCAGCAGTGCGCGGCCGTGGACCAACACTTGGGGGTCGATGTCGACGTAGACGACCTGGGACTCGGGAGCGTGCCGTTGCGCGACCTGGTGGACGTTGTCCGCGGTCGGCAGGCCACTGCCCAGGTCGATGAACTGCCGAATGCCAGTGGTCTTCGCGATCTCCCTGACCGCCCGCGTCAGGGCCGCGCGGTTGGCGAAGGCGATGGCCACCGAACCGGGCAGGTCGCGCTTGAACACGTCGCCGATCTCACGGTCCACGGCGTAGTTGTCCTTGCCGCCGAGCAGGTAGTCGTAGACGCGGGCGATGCTGGGCTTGGCCGGGTCGATGGAGGAACCCTCGTTCGTCATGGCTGCCATTCTTCACCGCAACGTCGCCTGGGCAGCCTCGTTTTGGGATCCTCCAGCCGGTCGGGGCGGCGAGAGGGCATGGACGCCTAGCCTCGGGCTTTCACGAGCGGTGCCGCCTACCGCTTACTCAGAGACGCGAGAAGTGCTCCTGACCTGCAACGATGAGACCTGTGGAGGGTCCTGGCCGTTGCTGTCGAAGGAGCACTTCCCAGGTGAAGACCGCATGTCCGCGTCCAGCGCCACGGGTGGGATCGGACGGGTGGGGTGCTGCTGGTCGAGACAGTCCGCAGTACGGGCCCGCATCAGGCGATAATGATCGTTAGCTGCCTGTGCGTATCACTTGGGGGGTCTTGTGAGTCTGAGTCCGCGCGAGGTGTTTCTCCAGCTTGTTCATGGGGTCGCCGACGGGAACTTAAGCGAGTTGCCTGACTTGTATGGCGAGGTCACCGACGTCCGCCATCCGATGGCGACGCCGGAGTCTGAGCCGTTGACGAGTCGGCGTGCGCTCCGAGAGCACTTCACGGTGCCGCCGGAAGTTCGGGAGTCCTTGCCGAAGAGGAGTGTCGTCGATGTCGTCGTTCACGAGACCGCCGATCCTGAAGTGATCGTCGCCGAGTTCGCCTACGAATTCACGTTGCCGGACGACTCCATGGCCAAGGTGCCCTGCATCTTCGTCATGCGTGTGCGGGACGGTCAGATCATCGAGTCACGCGACTACATCGACCCGATCCGTACGTACACGGCACGCGGGGATCTTGACCGCCTCATCGCGTCGTTGCGCAAGAGCGTTTCCTAACCTCGCGCTTTCACGTGGCAGAGCGTCCGGTAGGTGATCAGAAACGCGGAGAGTGCTCCTGACCTGCAACGATGGAACTTGTCTAGGGTCCAGCGTCGCATGAAAGAAGCGCTCTCCAGGTGAAGAAGCGTATCGGGTCCTACCCGCGTGTCCGTACCGAAGGTGGGGGTCGTGGGGTGGTCTCCCAGGCCGGCGGTGTGCTGCTGGTGGAGACGATCCGCAAGGCCGGCCTGGACAGGGCGATATCGGCGGCGTTGGCGCCGTGGCGCAAGGCGCGGGCGGTGCATGATCCGGGCAAGGTCCTGCTTGATGTGGCGCTCGCCCTCGCGCTGGGCGGGGACTGCCCGGCGGATGTGGGCATGCTTCGGGCCGAGCCTGCGGTGTTTGGGCCGGTGGCCTCCGATCCGACGGTGTCCCGGTTGATCGACGCCCTCGCGTCGGGCGGGGATCGGGCCCTGACGGCGATCCGTACTGCCCGGGCCGAAGTACGTGAACGCGTCTGGACGTTGGCCGGTCAGGCAGCTCCGGATGCCGACGGTCAGGTGACCGTGGACCTGGACGGGGTGCTCGTCATCGCACACTCCGAGAAGCAGGGTGCGGCCGCAACCTGGAAGAAGACCTTCGGGCACCACCCGCTGATGGGGTTCGTCGACCACGGCCGCGGCGGGTCCGGCGAACCCGTGGCCGGTCTGCTGCGGCCGGGCAACGCGGGGAGCAACACCGCGGCAGATCACATCGAAGCGGCCGGACTCGCCCTGAGGCAGCTGCCGAAGAAGTACCGCCGTGGACGGCGGACGCTCATCCGCACCGACTCGGGCGGGGGCACCCACGAGTTCGTCAACTGGCTGTCCGCGCGCGGCCGGTGGCTGTCCTACTCGGTCGGCATGACCATCACCGACGCCATCCATCAGACCGTCTTGAAGGTTCCCGCCTCGGCCTGGACGGTGGCCGTCGAACCCGGCGGCCAGATCCGCGACGGCGCCTGGGTGGCCGAACTCGACGGAGACTGCCTGAAGGCTGGCCCGAAGGGATGCGGCTGATCGTCCGCAGGGAACGCCCGCACCCCGGCGCCCAGCTGCGCTTCACCGACGCCGACGGCATGCGCTTGACCTGCTTCGCCACCAACACCAAGAACGTCCCGATCGCCGCGCTGGAACTGCGTCACCGCCAGCGCGCCCGTGCCGAAGACCGCATCCGCGCCGCCCGCGCCACCGGCCTGCGTAATCTCCCGCTTCATGACATGGCGCAGAACCGGATCTTGCTGGAGATCGCCCAGATCGCCCTGGACCTGCTCGCCTGGATGCCGATGCTCGCCCTGACCGGCAAGCCCCGTCTCTGGGAGCCCCGCCGCCTCCGGTTGCGGCTGTTCTCCACCGCCGCCCAGTTGGTCACCACCGGCCGCCGGCGCATCCTCCGACTCGCCCACCACTGGCCATGGAGCGGTGTGATCACCGAGGCCCTGACCCGGCTCGAAGCCCTGCCGAAACCCCGCTGACCAGCGCGTTCCCTTCCCTGCAAGCAGCACCACCCCGCCGGAGCCGTGGAACCCGGCGCCCACCCGACGCGACAGCCGGGCCCTCGCGCTGCCCACCATCAGCCCAACACGCCTAAACGGCCCGCCAGTTGCACCGACGAGCCGTCATGAAATGCCGAGGCTAAACTGCGCCCACCCCGGATGCGGCCAAGGCCAGTTCGCCGACTTGATGGTCCCGGATCACGATGTGTCGCGCCGGGTCCATTCACGCGCATCGGCTTGCCGCATCAGGTTCTCGGCGGTGGCGGGGTCGGCGAGGAACGGGTGCACACGGCGGACGTATTCGGCCTGCCCCTGAAGCGATTTCCGCAACTGGTTCAGGTTCCGGGCACTATAGGACACCCCACCACGCTTCTCCACCACACCGGCAGCGATGGCCAGCGGCTCGATGTCCACAATCAGTGTAACGGTTTCCGTTTGTATTTCGACGGTACAATCTACACTTCCCTCCGAGCCATCGATCCGGAACCGGTACTCGACTCCAGCGCCTTTGTAGCTGGAGCTCGGCAGGATCAGGTCCCTCTCCTGGGGACCAGTGAGTTTCAGGTCGTCTGCCATGTCGGCACAGACCGCACGGACTTCGTCGAAGAAGTTCACTTTTCGTCGAACCATGGACGTTCCTGCTCTCCTTTTTTGACCTAAGGACGGACTCTGACGACTTCCCAGTAGCCGTCCATCTCTTGCCAGCCGTACCCCTTGCCTATGAGATAATTCAGCTCTCACTGGAAGACGTTTCCCTTGGCGTAGAGAGACTTTGCGGGGTCTGATACCAAACGAATCGGCGCGCCGCTGGCCAGCGCGTCATCTATGAAGCGCTTGTTGCGGGTCCAGTTCCAGCTGCCTGTACCTTTCGCGCCTACCGCAACCTCGCCGTTCTTGCCCAACTTGTTCATGGTGCCGCGGAGGTTGAGGACGCCGAAGCTACCAGGATTCATCGCGACGTATTCGTCAATGCCCCTCTTAGAGGTCCTAACAGAAGCTGTTGATCATGCAATGCCACGAAGTTAAGGCCCTGTTGGCGGTGTCAAGCGTGGCGAGAGACAGAAGGGGCCTCTGCTATCCAGGGGATCGACCAAGATCTTCCTGAGAAAGCAGAGGCCCAGTGGCCAAGTCTGTCATGGGCGGAACCGATGACGTGTTCGCGCCTATTGGTGAGTTAACGCAGGTCATCCCGCCCGAGTTGGTGGATGCGGTACTGGATGAGTGCGGGGCTCGCGAGCGACGGCTTCGGAGCCTCCCCTCCCGCGTCGGGGTGTACTTCGTGCTCGCGCTCGGGCTGTTCGAGCATCTGGGCACCGGACTGGTGTGGGCCAAACTCGCAGCCGGACTGGCCGCCCGGGTGCCGCAGCCGTCAGAGAAGGCACTTCGCGACCTGCGTCGGCGGGTCGGGGTGGCCCCGTTCAAGCGGCTGTTCGACGTGCTGGCCGGGCCGCTGGCCCAGCCGTCCACACCGGGAGTGCGCTACCGCCGCTGGCGCACGGTGGCCTTCGACGGCTGCGGGAGCCTGTCCGTTCCCGACCACGAGCGCAACCGGTCATGGCTCGGCCGCACCGAACGCCGCTACGGCCCGACTGGCCACCCCCGGCTGATGCTCATGACCCTGTGCGAAACAGGCACCCGCGGCCTGATCGCAGCGGTGAGCTGCTCGTCACCACCGGCGACGGCGACCTGCTCGCGCGCGTTGTCGCCCGGGACACCGAGGACCTCCACCGCATCACGAACCTCCTGCTGGAAGCTCCGGGGGTGGTCCGGTCCAACACCACCATCGTCCTGCTCGAGGTGCAGCCGTTCAGCGTCCGGCCCCCTGCTGGAACGGCACGCCGGGCCCTGACTCGCAGAGCGGACACCCTGGAGCAGAGCCCGGCGTGGAGCCTCACCGCCTCTGTTTTCTCACCGCCCAGCCGATGCCGAATCCGAGTCCCAGCAAGGGCAGGACCGTCACCACGACGATCACGGCCACCAGGAAGAGGAACGCCAGTCCACCCGGAGTCCACCGGAAGCCGGCTCCGTAACTTTGGACAGCGCACGTCGCCGTCGTGGCAACGGCCGCCAGCGCGGCCGCGGCCGCGGCTTCCCGTAGGGCGCCCAGGCGGCCGAGGCCGAAGCCCAGGGGGAAGCCCAGGACGCCGATCACGACGAAGCTGACCAGTAGCGGGGCCGCCGTGAGGTCACCGGTCGCGAGTGTCCTTGCCGCCCAGGGAATCGCCGCAGCGGCGACGACCCAGGCAGCGGAGGGCAACCACTTTGCCATGCCTCTCATCGCCTCTCATCGCCTCTCATCTGTTCCGCTGCTCCGCTTCGACCGTGCGGACCCCTCCCGGACGTTCGGCCTCCGGATCCGGCAGGGGTCCCCCGGCGTCCTACTGATCCTCAAGGGCGTTCGTCAGGTTGCGGGCCTGCTGCTGCCAGGTCTGCCTGGCGATTCCGAGCTTGACGCCGAGCCAGCCGAGGAAGCCCGACCCCGTGGTGTGGGCCCTCTGCGTCAGATACACGCCGTTGTTCCGCGACGAGATCGAGAACTTGATCTGCGATCCCGGGTCGTCGAAGTATCCCTTGCCCGTCACGGTGAAGGTGAAGGAGGTCTTGTCCTTGACGGACACCGTCACCGGCCCCGGCCCTCCGGCGATTTTTCCCCAGCCCGTGCATCATCGAGTCGCCGGGATAGAGCGTGCACTTCGCGCCCTGGGTGAAGGAGTCGCAGCCGGTCACCTTGAACGGGAAGATCTCCTGGGGGTGCGCCTTGAAGAAGGCCATGATCTCCTCAGGAGTGCCGAGGCTGTTGGGCCCGATGTACTCGGAGGTCTCGTAGGCGTACGACGGGTGGGGCGTGAAGGCGACGCTCTTCTCCTGTGCGTGCTCGGCCGCGTACGTGTCGTGGTCGGGCTGCGACGGGTTGCCCCCGTACAGGTCCTTCAGCAGGTCCTGCCACTCGGGGTCTCTCGGCGTGGTGATGCCGAGGGTTCCGCACACGTCGTCGCAGTGGCGCCTCTCGTAGGAGACCTGCCGCTGCGTCTTGAGGCTCACCTGCGGATTCTGGTTGACCTTGCTGTTCGAGCATTCAGTGTGCACGCAGTCGCCCGACTGGGTCGCCCACGCGCTGCAGTCGCTGCCGCAGGCGTTGCCGTGCTCGTTGCAGCCCTCGTGGCCGTTGCGGCAGGTGTACAGCCCCGTCGGGTCGCTCTGGGTGACGGGACTGTTGCCGGCGTAGGCGTAGCCGTTGAGTGACTGCGGGTCGCTGCTGTCGAGTTCGGGGTCGACCGAGGTGAAGCGTCCGGTGGTCGGGTCGTAGTCGCGGGCCCCCAGATGGGTCAGGCCGGTGCCCGGGTCGTTGATGCCGCCGACGAAGCCCTTGTCACCCGACCAGTTCGCGGGCTGTGCGCCCCGCGGGTCGCCGAAGGGGGTGGTGCGGCGCTGCTGCATGGTCAGGTCGGCACTGTTGACCTGTAGTTGGCCGGTGCCCTGGCTGTCGGCAAGGACGAAGGACACCGTGTTGTCGTCGGTGCGCACCGCCTGGTTGCCGTCGCCGAGATCGTAGTAGCGGGTGGCGTGCGGGGTGGTCGATCCCGCGGCGAGGGTGACCTCCGTACCGCCGAGGTACAGCGTGGTGCCGCTGTCGGTGCGGCCGATCAGCCGGTTGCCGTCGGCGTCGTACACGTAGGAGGTGGTCTTCCCGTCGTCTCCTGTCACCTTGGCGAGGTGGCCTTCGCCGTCCCATTCCAAGGTCTGCTTGGTGCCGCCGACGGTGCGGGTCGCGGTGTCGCCGATCGCGTCGTAGGTGTAGGAGTTCAGCGTGGTGCCGCTCGGGCCGGTGGTCTGCACCTGGCTCAGGGTGTGCGGCTGCGGGCTGGTGGGCGCGGGGTAGGTGTAGGTGCGGACCTTGTCCTGGGTGGTGTCCTCGGTGGCGGAGTGGTCGGTCTCCGAGGTGCGGTCGCCGGCCTTGTCGTAGCCGAAGGACTGCCAGTACGAGGCCGGCCCGCCGAGCGCCGAAGCGGACGGGGCGCCGGCGCAGCCCGTCGAGCCCTGTGCCCATGCCTGTGTCAGCCGGCCCAGGTAGTCGTACTGGAAGCACTGGGCGTCGGTGCCGTCGCGGGAGACGTCGGTGATGGACGTGATGTCGCCGGCCGGGTCGTAGGCGTAGGTGGCGGACTTGTCGGTGCCGGGCACGTCCTGGCGGTCGACGCGGGAGTTGGACAGCCGCCGGGTGCCCCACTCGTAGGTGTTGGTCACCTGGGTCATCGGCTTCCCGGCCGCCTGGAAGGTGTACTGCAGTGCGTCTCCGGTGTAGCTGTACGTGGTGCCCGTGGTGTACGTGGCGCCGCCGGAGCCGGACACCGTCACCGGCCGCAGCACCTCGTCGTAGGTCGGGGTGACCGCTTCGGCGGCGAGGCTGCCGGCCACGGGGTACCCGACCGACTGGGTGGTGCCGTCCGCGTTGTACTGCACGTTGCCCTGGTAGGAACCGGCCAGCGCTCCCTCGGCGGCCGGGATCGTGGTCGTAGTGCGGTGGGCCCGGTACAGGTTGTCGTACAGCGAGTAGGTCACGGTGTACGCCGCGCCCGTGGCGCCGCCGACATAGCGGGTGGCCGTGGCGAGCCGGCCCTTGAAGCCGGTCGGGTCCCACACGTGCTTGGTCAGCAGCGGCCCGCCGACGTCGCCGTCGTGGGTCTCGGTCTCCCGGCCGAGCCCGTCGTAGACGTGGGTGATGCTCTTCCCGCGCTGGTCGGTGCTGGACACCAGCAGGTTGCGGTCGTCGTAGTGGGAGGTGGTCGTCCCCTTGTCGGGGTCGACCGCGGTGGTCTGGTTGCCGCGCTGGTCGTAGCCGTACGTCCAGGTGGTGAGGGCCGGGTCGGTGATCTTCGCGAGCTTGCCCGCCGGGGTGTAGTCGTACAGCGTCTTGTCGTACGCGCCGGTCGGCGTCGAGGCGGCGTACTGGTCCAGTTCGCGGGTGTTGCCGCGCGCGTCGACGATGGTGGTGGTCGGCGTGCCGCCCTGCGGCGGGGTGACCGTCATGCGGTCGCCGCCGTAGGCCGTGGTGGTGGTCGCGAGGACCTGGCCGCCGTCGCCGTTGCCGGCCACCTGCCGGCTCTGGGTGATCCGGCCGAGCCCGTCGTAGGTGTTCCAGGTCTGTGTCTCCACCGACAGCGCGTTGTCCGGCGAGAAAAGGACGGTGGACGGCGCCGTGGTGGCGTAGTAGGAGGCGAAGGTCTTCGCCTCCAGCCCGCGGGCGTCGTAGAAGGTGTCGGAGACCAGCATGCCGCCCTGCGGTCCGGGCGCCTGGGCCTGGCGCGCCCTCAGGAATCCGTCGTAGAGGACGTAGGAGGTCTGGGTGCCCGTGCGGGCCAGGGAGGTCGTGCCGACCGCCGAGGGCTTGCCGTCGGTAATCGTGTAGGAGAAGGCGTAGGTGGGTGTCTGGCCGTTGGCCTTGGACCGGTCGGGCAGCCAGATCCTCAGCTTGCGGCCCAGCGCGTCGTAGGTGGTGTCGGTGCGCTTGCTGTTGGCGTCGACGACCGTGACCGGCAGTCTGCGCACCGGCTCCAGGGTCGTCGTGCTGGTCTGCGCGGTGGCCGAGTTGCCCGGTTGGCCGGAGGCGTGGTGACCGCCACCGTCGTCGGGAATCCGGTCGACGGGGTGTAGACCGTGGTGGTGACGCGGCCGTCGGTGCGGTCGGTGCGCTGCGGGGTGCCGGTCTCGGTGGCGGTGACGTTGCCGGTCAGGTCGGTGGTGGAGGTGGCGCGACCGTAGGAGTCGTAGGCCGCTCCGGACTCCAGGTAGGTGGCGGTGGTGGCGTCGTGGGACTTCAGGGTCGCCACGTGGGTGGCGTCCCCGGCTGTCGGCGCCGTCGCGTAGGCCTGCCCGTCGTAGGCGGTGCGGATGTCCGACAGCACGTCCTTGGTGTAGTCCGGCGTGGCGGTGCAGGCCACCGAGAGCGTCTGGATCCGCGACGGGTCGTCCAGGATCCAGGCGGTGCTGTTGTCCACGTACGTGGTTCTGGTGCACCGGTCGTCCGCGGCGGTGGACACGTCACCGTGGTCGTCGGTGGTGAGGGTGCGGCCGGCGGTGTTGTCGAAGGTGTGGGTGCCCCCGTAGGCCTGCGCGTAACCGCTGTCGTCCACCCGCACGCCGACGGTTGCGCCGCTGGCGGCGGGCCGGGGGGTGACGGTGAAGAGGAGGCCGTCCACGCCCGCTGCCCGCGTGGTCTTCTGGTCCAGGACGCGTACCGTCGCCGGGCCGGCCAGCGGCGCGGCCTGGTGCTGCGCGGTCTTCGACGTCTTGGCGGTCTTCGCCGCCGCGGGGACGGTCAGGGTGACCGGGAGGCTGCCTGCGCGCACCGCCGAGCCGGTGGAGTGTGCGGCGGGGAGCGTGACGGTGACGCTCCCGGGTCGCGCCCAGGAGCGTTTGGGCGCCCGTGTCGGGTGGTGCGGCAGGCCGTCGCTCGCTCGGGGCACCTTCGTGGCGCCCGAGTGGCCGGCCACCGGCACGCCCGGGGACGGCTTGTGCGGCATGTCGTCCGCGTGGGCCGCCGGCACGGCGGCCACCTGCAGCAGGCCGGCCACCAGCGCCGCGCAGGCCAGCAGCGCGGCCCTGCCCCGGGCCCCGCCCGGCGATGTCCGTCTTCTGATCACTCTTGTCCCGTCCACGTCTCTCACCGTTTTCCGTCCCCAACCCTCGATTTCGGCAGCACGAAGCGCCGCCGGGCCGGGTCGGCGCACACGCGTCTGATCGGTTGCTTCTTGCAGCGCCTCGCGTCCGGGGCGGCGCAACGTGACCTGCACGCCGCCCCGGTGGTCCCGCCGGGTCAGGGCCCCGCGGTGGTGTCCAGATCCACTCCGCTGGCCAGCGCCGCGATCTGGGTGTCGGAGGCCACGCCGGCGAACACCCACGCGTCGTCGATCACGCCGGGCCAGTACTCGCCCCACGTGGTCGCGCCGGTCTTGATCCGGCCCAACTGCAGACCCTTGGTCGCGTCGAAGGGCAGCACGGAGGAGTTCCACGACACCGACTCCGTGCACGACGGGTCATCGGGGACGCCGTCGTCGTCGCTGTCGGCGCAGAGCGTCTCCTGCACCTGGCCGTTGACGTACAGCCGTACCTGCCCGGCCATCAGGTCGTAGACGACCGCGATGTGGTCCCACGCGCCGTTGCTCTGGAAGCTGGTGTCCGAGGCGGTCGAGACGACGGCGGTGGTGCTGTCGGCGTTGGCCATCTGCACCTGCCAACTGCCCGCGTTGGCCGGATCGCCGGCGTCGGGCACGTAGCGCACCGCGAATCCGTTGGTGTCCGTGCCGGCCACGCTCATCACCGTCACCGGCTTGGTCGGCCGCCCGGCCGTGGACACCCACGCGCCGACGGTGAAGCTGGTGTTGGTGTGGATGGGTGAGACGCTGGTGGTCGCGTAGCCGCTGGACGTGCCGTTGAGCACCAGCGACCCCGTGCCCACCATGCTGTTGGCGCCCCGTGGAGTCGATCTGCGCGCCGCTGCCGAGGGTCAACGGGTGCTGGTCGGCCACCGTGGGCAGCGCGTCCGGTGTGATCTGCGGGCTGCCCGAGGCAGTCTCCATCTTCCAGCGGCCCTCGACCTGGAGCTGGTCGTGGTACATCGCCGCGGCTTCCGGCGCGGAGAGGGCCCGGTCGTACAGCTGTACGTCGTCGATCTGGCCGGGGAAGAAGCTGGTCGCGACGCCGTCGATGGATCCGGCGCCGATCTGCGTCGGTCCACCGCCGTAGAACGGTGCGGCGAACGTCGTCGTGGCCACCCAGGAGCCGTTGACGTACAGCCGCATGTCGTCGGTGTTCGCGTCGTACGAGCCCAGCAGGTGTGTCCACACGCCGGCCGGTGAATGAGTGGTGTCGCCTTGGGCGGCGCGGACGATGGAGGCGCTGTCGGAGTCCGCGGTGTAGGCGTCGAACGACCAGCCGTAGGTGGCCGAGTAGTACAACTCGAAGCCCGGCCGATGGGCACCGGTCTGTGTGGCGATGACGCCCGCGTGGTTGGGCTTCGACGACAGCTTCGCCCACCCGACCACGGAGAAGCTCGCCGTGTTGTTGACGTGCGAGGAGCGGGTGGCCGCGTAGCCGCTGGTGCCGTCGAGGGTCAGCGCCTTGTCCTGAGCGCCGGCCGCGCCGGCCGTGACACCGCCCTGGAAGACCGCCGGTTCCACGTCCGCTCGTCCGTGCACCTCGGTGGTCGCCGTGCCGTCGGCCTGGGTGGCCGACTCGTCCAGCGGGAAGAC
>NZ_JBHXSG010000078.1:0-38580 GCF_042714835.1 Streptomyces sp. NPDC058678
CGGTGTAAGACCTCAACGGAGTTCTCCGGGCGGGCAGTCGGCGACGAAGCAGAAAACCCCACGGCGCGAGCCGTAGGAATCCCCCTCGTTCACGAAGGGGAGGAAGTCAAGACGGTTCCTCGGGTACGGAGAGTCGAGTCGTGCTCTGCGGGGGCGTCAGGGCTCGTAACAGCAGTACTTGTTCTCCCAGGGCCGCTCGCCCGGCAGAACCACCGGCCCCGCAGGCGGACAGCAGCGGGGGGGCGTGACTCATGGCGGCGCCTTCCCTGCGGCGACTGTCGAAGCGCTTCACCTACAGGCGCAAGTTAACGGATAAATTTCGTGTGAAACAAGGGGCTCTTCCGCGAGACTCTTTCTTCTACGGGTCCATTGACAGCCCGTCGGCGAGGATGGTTAGTCGAAGCGCTTCGACATCCCTGCTTCAGAGGTGAGGCGGGCAGCAGGATGAACGGCCTGTAGGTGCCGGACGCGTTGGCCGGCGCGTCGAGCTGCAGGTCGTCGAGGCAGACGTGGGCAGCGGGCATGGCCTTCGGCACGGGCACGCTGACAGCGTGCTTGGAGTGACACATCCGATGCCTATCGATGGACCCCCGGCGACTTACTGCCCCACGGGCTCGGAACGCGCCAGGCGACGTGACGTCCGCCGTACGACCACACGCCGATTACCCGCACACGCGGTGGCGCCGTCAGTCGACCGGACTACAAGCCGCGCCCGGCGGTGCCCGCCACCGATGTTCTCCCGGGACCGGAGCCCGAGAAGATCCCTGCCTGGACATCCCATGGATGTGAGAATCTAGGGATCGGCGGCACAGGGGCGCTTTCTACTCGCTTCGTTCCGACGTCGCTGCTCCAACGGTCTACTCGGCGCCCTTCCCCTCTCCTGCACTGACCCGTTGACATCCCATGTCTGGTTGTTGTGTTCGACGCCGCCGATCGTGCGTGCCCGGCCAGGATCGGCTCCCGTCGTGCCGGGTCAGCGCACTGTCCCCGGCGTGCAACACCACGAGCAGTTCACGGCGGTCGAGCGAACAGAGCAGGGCTGAACTCGTCCCGGAAGAGAGCCTGTTGCCGGCCGAGCGGCTCAGCCGTCCCGCCGTGCCAGGAGGCCGTCCGGGCAGCGGCCAGGTCCTGGTCCGACGGGCGCGGTGCGCCAGAGGACCGGCGCGGAGGTGAAGACAAGGCCGACCACTGTGATGACATGGCGCCTGTGCGCGCCGCCCGAGGCACACGCGGGTGTTCTGCCAATGGGGAGCGCCGCCTTCACGCAGCCTGAGAGGGCAGGCGCCATTCTGGTTCGCGCTCATGCTTCCTCACGGACGGCCGCCCGCAGGCGGAAGAGGCCGCCGGGTCCGGGATCACCGCACTTCACCGGTTACACGAGAAGTTCAATTCCCGCGCCCCGAGGCAGGCCAATACTCTCGCCGTGATCGATGCGAACAACCCGCGTTCGCGGACGGCTTGGACGCGGATGACGGACGGCCCCACACAAGCCGCGGGACAGCCGGAGCGTCAGAGGATTCGGCAGGGCCAGGCAATGACCGTTCGCGCGGGACCTGACAACGCTGGACGTGGATCGCACCGTGTTCGCCGACCTCGTGACGGGCATCCCCGAAGGCACGGTCAGGGTCGCGTGGAATCAGGAGTGACGGGCCTGAAGGACGTCGCGGAGTACCGCGGTTGGGGAGCCGACGTGGTACTGGTCGGGAAGGCACTGGTCCGCTCGGGGGACCCACGCAGTGCCGTGCGCGAGTCCATCGGGGCTGCCGGGGCGTGATGGCGTAACAGAGTCCGGTAGATCACCTCGTTTGAGATCCACCTGGAGTCGTCCTCGGGGAAATCGACCCACTGCCGGACGTGGTGCCGGGCTCCCCGAGGCGGCGGGGCCCGCTGACACGCAGTCCGTCGCCGCCCTGCCGGGAGCGGCGACGGCCCGCCGGGCTCGCATCTCAACGCGGTTCAGGCTCGGTGAGGGTCTGCGCGCACCAGATCGTCTTGCCGTTGGTGGTGTGTCGGGTACCCCACCCCTGGGTGAGCTGGGCGACGAGCAGCAGGCCCCGGCCGCCCTCGTCGAAGGCACGCGCCCGGCGTAGGTGGGGTGCGGTGTTGCTGGCGTCGGAGACCTCGCAGATCAGGGAGGTGTCGCGAATCAGCCGCAGCCTGATCGGGGGCTCGCCGTATCTGATGGCGTTGGTGACCAGCTCGCTGACAACCAGTTCGGTGACGAATGACGCCTCTTCCAGGCCCCAGGCCTCCAGCTGGTCGAGGGTGAACTTCCTGGCGTGCGCCACCTGCGTGGGGTCGGGTACGACGTCCCAGTCGGCGACATGCTGGGGATCCAGCGCGTGAGTGCGAGCGAGCAGTAGCGCGGCGTCGTCGGTGAGGCGTTCGGGAAGCATGGCGTCCAGCACCGTGTCGCAGAGGCCCTCCAGTGAGGTGGCCGAATGGTTCAGGACGCGCAGCAGTTCGGTGACCCCCTGGTCGATGTCGCGCTCGCGGCCTGCCACCAGTCCGTCGGTGTACAGGGCGAGCAGGCTGCCCTCCGGCAGCTCGAGTTCGGTGGCTTCGAATGGCAGCCCACCGATGCCGAGCGGTGGTCCCGGCTGTGCGGGTGCCGGGGTCCTGGTGCCGTCCGGGGAGATGATCAGCGGCAGCGGATGACCCGCGCTGGCCAGTGTGAAGCGGCGGGAGACCGGATCGTAGACGGTGTACAGGCAGGTGGCCCCGAACTCGCCGGTCGGCTGGAAGTAGTCGGCGGGCTGGAGGTCGGTGGCGAGGTGGATGACCAGGTCGTCCAGGTGGGTCAGCAACTCGTCCGGCGGCAGGTCCACGTCGGCGAGCGTGCGGACCGCCGTGCGCAGTCGGCCCATGCTGGCCGAGGCGTGCAGGCCGTGACCGACCACATCGCCGACGACCAGGGCGACCCGGGCACCGGAGAGCGGAATGACGTCGAACCAGTCACCACCCACTTCCGCGCCGGTCCCGGCCGGCAGGTAGCGGGATGCCACCTCGAGCGCCTCCTGGCTCGGCAGCTGCTGCAGCAGCAGACTGCGCTGCAGGGTCAGCGCAGTCGTGCGCTCACGCGAGTACCGGCGGGCGTTGTCGATGGCGACGGCTGCCTTGGCGGTCAGCTCTTCGGCGAGGATCAGGTCGTCGGCGGTGAAGGCCTCGGGCCGGTCGCTGCGGGAGAACGCGACGACGCCGAGCAGCGCGCCGCGGGCCCGAAGCGGCACGGTGATCCGGCCGGTCAGCCCATCAGCGGCGATGGACTCGTCGATCAACGGGTTGCCCGGCGGCCAGTGGGCCGGGTCGGCGGCGAGCCCGGGCCCGAAGGCCCATTCGCCGCCGTGGCCGGGTTCGGCCGCGAGCTGAACCGTGGACCTGCCGGTGGCCATGCAGCGCATGGCGACCGAACCGGGGGCGTGACTGACCGGCATCGGATGCCCAAAAGCCCGGTCGGTGGCGTACTGCGCGCCGTGCTGGGCGGCGCGGCTGAGCGTGATGGCTCCGCCGGAGGCGGAGGCGGGGGAACGAGGCGGTTCCTCTCCGCGCAGCACCTCGTCGAAGAGGTCTACGGTGACGAGGTCGACGAATCCCGGCACGGGGGTCCTGGCCAGTTCCTGGGCGGTGCCGAGCACGTCGAGTGTCCGGCCGATGCCGCCGCTGGCCTCGTTGAGGATGAGCAGGCGCTGCCGGGCCCAGTACTCGGCGCTCATGTCGAATCCCCAGTTGGCGACCGCGCGGACCCTGCCCTCGGCATCCCGGACGGGCCATATGCTGGTGGCCCAGGCGTTGGCGTAGTTACTGCCGAGGGGGCGGAAGACGGTGATGAGACGCGCGGGCTTGCCCGTCCTCGCCACCTCGGCGAGCTGGTCGGTGTAGGGCTTGTCGTCCCTTTCGGGAAACAGCTCGCGGTCGAATTCGGGAAACAACTCGCGGTACTTCTTACCGAGCACTTGCTCCTCGGAGTGCGCGATCACCCGGCCCGAGGAGGCGTTGATCCACAGAAACCGCAGCTCAGGGTCGTAGACGCCCAGAGCGAAGGGGCACTGTTCGAAGGCCAGGTCGGCGATCACCGGGCGGCGTTCCCAGCGGTGGACGGTCACCGCATGGCCCAGCGCCCGGCCCTGGGCGCCGAACAGCGGGTGAGCCGACACCAGAGCGTCCACCGTGGAACCGTCCCGGTGGCGCAGGGGGATCAGCCCCGTGTGGTCGGGGCCGCTGCCGTAGCTCTCGGGGAAGCCGGGTGGTGGGGGAGCGGCCAGCAGGTCGGTCACGGGGCGCCCGACGGTGTCCTCCGCCGTCCAGCCCAGCAGCAGCCGCCCGCTCTCGCTCCAGCCGCTCACCAGGCCGTCCGGGCCCACTACGAGCGCGGCAGTGCGGGCATCCTGCTTGCCGGCCATGTCCACGCGCTACGCCTCCGTCCGGACAGCTGAGCCCGTCAGGGCTGGGTTCCAGCCGCAGCTTCCAGCCTAGGTCCGCTTCTGCTCCGCGGCGCCCCGGCCGCTGCGTCCCTGACCGCAGCTGCAGGGCTGAGCGGGGCCGCGCCTGCGCGCCCGGCTCGACGACAGGCGCAGCACGGCCGACGGAGTGGCTCCTGCCACACGCGGCAGGGGTGAGCAGGGGACGACGGGTCAGCGTTCCCAGCACCGTCCCAGCACGGGAAAGGATCAGGGGCCCGACTCCGAAGAGTCGGGCCCCTGGGGGTGGGAATGCGGCATTTTCGACCGTCGGGTCGAGCCGCACCACATCAGGAGTCGGATGTTCCGTAGCCGGATCCGTGGTGCTCCCGGGCGGTTGGCGCCGTCACCAGACTGCCGGCAGACCGGCGACGAACGAGGTGAGCCGGTCGGCGATGAGCCGGTCGTCGCGGGCCGAGTAGTGCCAGTCGCAGCCGAGGAAGTCCAGGCCCGAGTCGTCGAGGAACCAGTAGCGGACCCGGCTGTCGCCGGCGTCGTTGCGCGTCTTGACCACCTCCTGGACATGGCCGGCGTACTGGTGCGCGCCCACCGCCACGATGGTCGTGTCGGCCCCGTAGCGCGTGCGCAGCTTCTGGATGAAGTCGCCGTAGGCGCTGCGGTAGGCGGCCGCGAAGTTGTCCGGCGTCCATGGCTCACCGGGTTTGAGGGTGGTCGAGAAGTCGTTGGTGCCGAGGTTGACCACCACGACCTGGGGGCGCCAGGTGCCCGGGTTCTGCCAGACGTCGCCCGACACGTTCAGCAGGGCACGATCGTAGAAGGTGCGGTACGTGACGTCCGACCTGCCTCCGTCGTAGTTGCGCAGCATGCCAAGGCCCGAGTAGCCGTTGATCTGGTAGTCGGCGTTCAGTTGCCGGGCGGTGAGGGCGCCGTAGCTCACGTCGGAGTTGGTGTTCCGCTTGACCTGGTCCCAGGTGCAGGTGCGTGAGGTCGAGAGGTTGCCGTAGCCCACCGTGAGGGAGTCGCCGATGAACTCGATCTGGCGGTTGCGGGCGGCCGGTTTGCTGAGTACGGCCCCGCCGGGCGCGGCGACGAAGCCTCCGAAGGCGCTGGTGTCGCCCGGGGTGTCGTTGCGCTTGACGAGCCGGACGGTGTGCGTGCTGTCCGACAGGCCGTTGATCCAGTGCGTGGTGTCGCCGGGTGTGACGAGTGTGGCGGCGGTGGTTCCGTCGACCTGGACGTCGAATCGGCGGCCGAGTCGTTGAGCACGATACCTACGCCGGTGCCACTGACGCGGCCCTCGAAGTACACGCCGGGCCAGCTGTACTGCACGGTGTTTCCGGCGTCCTTGACCCGCCCCGCGGTGTGCGCCTGTGCGAGCACTCCCGTCGCGCGGACCAGCTGCCACTGCTGGTTGGCCCCGCCCCAGTCGGCGAACTGCACGGCCTTGGCACCGTCCGTGGTGGAGGCGTTCTGGATCTCGACGGCCTTGCCGCTGTTGCGGTTGATCAGCCGGACGTAACCGTCCGACGAGTCGGCCAGCCTGAACTGCTGGTTGGTGCCATTGCCGTCGTTCCACTGCACGATGTCCGCGTGGTCGGCGGAGGAGTGGTTCAAGACGTCCAGCACCTTGCCGGAGTGCTGCGCCTTCAGCCGGTAGTAGCCGCCGCCCGAGTCCACGAACTGGAATCTCTGGTTGGCCCCGTCATGGCGGGTCCACTGCGAAACGCCTGCCCCGTCGGCGGTGCTCGCGCCCGACACGTCGAGCGCCTTGCCGCTGCCACGGTTGACCAGCACGTACCACGCGTTCGAGTCCACAGTGGCCGCGTGCGCCGTCCCGACAGCGCCCAGGCCGGTCAGGAGCGTTGCCATCAGGGCGATCACCGCGGTGAGAACCGCCGTACGCCTCCCGCGTCCCCACCATGACGCACTGAATGACACACGCATGCCATCTCTCTGCATTCATGTCCCTTTCACTGTGTGCGGCCGCCCGCCTCCCGGGACACGCGCCCCGAGGAAGGGCCCGGTCGTGTCGAGGTTCGGACCGTTGGCCGACGTTGCTGGTGTGGTCCTCTGCGAGAGGGTGCGTCTTCAGCGGTCGCGGCCGACCCCGCGTCCGTCCCGAGGTCTTCGGATGCCCACCGGGAGTCGCTGTCCCGTGTGCCCGAGGTGGCGATGGCGGCGCGGCCGGGGCACGCTCAGCATCCCGGACGCGCCGGACCGCTCCGCCGTCGCACTTGGTGCACGGACGTGCGCCGCCTCGTCAGCGGGTTCCGTCGGCTACAGCGCGGTGAAGGTCCACAGCAGGTTGGTGCTGCTGCCGTAGGTCCACTGCTTGGTGGTGGAGCCCGAGTCGACGTTACCGCCGCCGTCGAGGACCAGGCCGGTGGTGCGGTTGGCGATCGAGTAGCGGTCGCCGCCCCGGTGGGTGATGGTCCACTGCTGGTTGGTGCCGCCGTTCCAGGCGGCCTGCCGGGCGGCGGAGCCGTCGGCGGTGGCGCCCCAGCCGTCGGCGACCATGCCGTTGGTGCGGTTGACCAGCCGGTAGTAGCCGCCTCCGACCTGCTCCGCCTGCCACTGGAGGTTGTTGTTGCCGTTCCAGCTCCACTGCTTGAGCTCGGAGCCGGAGGCGACGTTGCCGCCGCTGTCCAGGGCGAGGCCGTTGGTGGCGTTGGTGATCCGGAAGTACGTCGCCGGGTTGAACTGGACCTTCAGTGAGGTGATCTGGTCGTTGTTGCCGGTGACCCTGAGGTCGGGGTTCTCGGCGGTGAAGGTCCAGGAGGTGCCGGTGAAGTTGTCTCCGGAATAGCCGATCACCCGGTAGCCGAGGGCCGGCCGGAGGGAGGAGAGGGTGCGCGGGCCCGGTCCGGCCGCGGTCAGGTCGGCCGCGGTGTAGTCACCGACGGTGAGGACGGCGGCCTTGCCCGTGTAGTTGACGTCCGTGAAGGCGATGGCGCCGGCCAGCGGCCGCAGACCGGGGATCGTGCCGGAGAAGTCGAGCCTCAGGACGTAGGCGTTGGCGTTGTACGGCGCGGAGGACGGCAGGGTGATCGTGAGGCCGGAGGCGTTCTGGGTCGGCGTGGGCAGGTCGATGTAGGTGTCGGCGGTGCTACCGAGGAGCTTCACCGAGGTCAGTGACGAGAGGTTGATCCGGTCCGGGCTGAGGGTCTTGATCGTGAGCGAGCTGCCGGGCCAGCCGAGGACGGTGGCGTACAGGACGCTGTTGGCCTTGTTGCGGGTGAAGCGGATGTCCTGCGCGGTGCCGGCGTGCGGGGTGGTGAACGAGCCGCCGCCCATCTTCGTCGGGCCTTCGCCGTACGCGGTCCAGGCGCGGGTCGCGTACACCGACTCGCCGAAGCGCTTCAGGTGGTCGCCGATGGCGAGCAGGATGTCCTTCTGTGCCTGGGGGATGGTGCCGTCGGCCATCGGCGCGATGTTGAGCAGCACGTTGCCGTTCTTGCTGACCCGGTCGATGAACGAGTGCAGCATCTGCTGGGTGGTGTAGTAGCCGATGCCCTCGGTGTAGCACCAACTGCTGCTGGAGATGCTGTCGTCGGTCAGCCAGTACGGGGTGGTGAGATCGGCCGGGCCGCCGCGTTCGTAGTCGAAGACCTCGCCCTTGCCGTTCATGCCGTCCTTGTACGTGGCGACGACCTCGCGGCCCCAGCTGCCGGCTTGGTTGTAGTAGTACGCCAGGAAGTTCAGGCGCTGTTGCTCGTCGACGGCGTCCAGATTGAAGTCCTGCCACAGGATGTCGGGCTGAGCGCGGTCGATGACCTCCTTGAGCTTGTCGAACCAGAGTTGGTTCTCCGCGGCCGGACCCAGTTGCCCGTAGAACTTCTTGAGGGTGCTGTTCGTCTGCGCGGGGACGAATTCGTAGAAGCCGGTGAAGTTGTACGCGTGGTGCATGGCCACCAGCAGCTTCAGGCCCTTGGCGCGGATGGCCGTGGAGAACAGTCGCAGCAGGTCAAGACGAGGGCCCTTGTTCACCGAGTTCCACTCGTTGACCTGGCTGTCCCACATGGAGAAGCCGTCATGGTGCTCGGCGACCGGGCCGGCGAACCTGGCGCCGGCGTCGACGAACAGCTGCACCCACTCCTCGGGGTCGAACTTCCCGCCGGCCGACTTCAGCTTCGGGGCGAACCCTACGGTGTTGCCCGCCAGGTCCCGCGCTCCGTCGATGAAGTTGTGGTACGGCCACGCTGACGGCTGGCCGTAGGTCGCGATGTGATGCCGGTTCGCGTTGCTGCCGGCCTGATACATGCTGCGTGGGTACCACTCGTTGTCGAAGGCGGGGACGCTGAAGGCCCCCCAGTGGAAGTAGATCCCGAACTTCGCGTCCTGGAACCACTCCGGAGCCGGCGGGTGCTGGTCGACCGAGTTCCAGTCGGGCGTGTACGTGCGGGGCGCCGCCTCGGCGACACCGGCACCGAGCACACCTCCGGCAACGGCCGCCGTGGCCACGCAGGTTGCGGAGGCCAGCAACTGGCGTCTGTTGATCGAGTTCGGCATGGACACATCCCTGATGCGGAAGGGGACAAGGGGAACGCAGGGGCCACGCATGAAGGTCGGCCATGTCGCCATGGGATGTCAACCAGCGTGCAGGGATGAAAAACAGCCTGTGGCCGAGATGTTTGCTCCACTGGGAGCACTTTTAGCCCGTATTACGCGCACTCAGACATGCCATGTCTGGCAGGCGCTTCATGGTCAGGTCCCACCCTTGAGCCGCATCGCGGTGGACGCCAACCAGAGACCGGGACGTCCAGCCCGCGATCGACTGGATGCGCGCCCTGGCGCCGTACGACCCGTACTGGATCGAGAAGCCCACCTGCCCCGACGACTACTCGGCCACGCCGCCGTCCGTAAGGGCGTCAGCCCCATCAAGGTCGCCACTGGCGAGCACATCGCCAACCAGGTCGTCTTCAAGCAGCTCCTCCAGGCCGGCGCGGTGGACACCGTGCAGATCAGATCGACTCCGCGCGGGTCGGCGGCGTCAACGAGAACATCGCCATCCTGCTGCTCGCCGCGAAGTTCGGGGTGGCGGTCCGCCCTCATGCGGAGTGAGCCGGCTGTGCGAGATGGTCCAGCACCTGTCGATGTCCGGCTACGTCGCCGTGTCCGCCACGACCGAGGACCGCGTCATCGAGTACGTCGACCCCCTGCACGAGCACTTCGTCGACCCGGTCCACATCGCCGACGGCCACTACCTCGCACCGACTCTGCCCGGGCTGAGCGCGCAGATGCACCCTGAGCCCCTCAAGGAGTACGCCCTACCCCGACGGCCCCGTCCGGACCTCGCCTGTCTGACGTGCCTGACCGCTGGCCGCCGCCGTCTTCGCGGAGGTCTGCGCGGCGCGCGGGACCCCTCTGCCCGCTGCCGCGATCGTCTTCCCGCACACGCGTCCCAGTATCATCAACGTCACCCTCGGCATGCGGACTGCGGAGCAGGTCGGACGGAACGTGGAAATCCATGATCAGCAAGTCCCGGGCGGTCTCTGGGACGATCTCCGCACAGGGGATGATCAGGTCGGACGTGCTCACGGGGCACAGTGGGGGAGGGATGAGCGGTGTCTCTGACGGACAAGGCCATCGAGCAGATTCGTGAGCTGATCCGGACCGGTGCCCTGGCGCCGGGCTCCAAGCTCCCCCCGGAGCCGGACCTGGCCGCACAGCTGGGCCTGTCCCGCAACCTCGCACGGGAAGCGGTCAAGGCGCTGGCCGTCGCGCGGGTCCTGGAGGTCCGGCGGGGCGACGGCACGTATGTGACCAGCCTCCAGCCGAGCCTGCTGCTGGAAGGGCTCGGCGGCGCGGTGGAACTGCTGCAGGGCGACTCGGCCGCCCTGCTGGACCTCATGGAGGCACGGCGGCTTCTCGAACCCGCCGCGACGGCCCTTGCCGCCACTCGGATCTCCGACGCCCAACTGGCCGAAGTCAAGCGGCACTTGGAAGCCATGCGTGACGCCCGCGACGACGTCGAGCGGCTCAACGCCCACGATGCCGCCTTCCACCGCGCCGTCGTCTCCGCCACGGGCAACGAGACCCTCCTCACCCTCCTGGAAGGCATCTCCGGCCGCACCCTGCGCGCCCGCATCTGGCGGGGGCTGGTCGACGACAAGGCCGCGGCCCGCACTCTCGCCGAGCACGAGGCGATCTTCAACGCGCTGACCACCCGTGACGCCGTCCTCAGCCAGGCCGCGGCACTGCTGCATGTGACCAACACCGAGAACTGGCTGAGGGAACACCTGCGCTCCGGCGAGCCCCTCCCTGTCGGGACGACAGCGCGGAAGTGACGGGCGGGCGCTGCCCGGCTGGGTCCCGCTGCCGCGGAGGGGGCCTGGCGCGCCTGAACCTCTTCAACTACCGCGGCGTCGTCACCGGTTGCGCAGTGAGCGGACTCCTCGGCTCCACCGGCCGGTTGCGTCTCGCCTGCGCGGCACAGGCCGCACTCGCTGTTCTTCTCCTGGCCGCCGCCCGCCATTTCCCAGAGCCTGGGACCCCGCCTCGTCGGATGGGCCGTCATGAATGACCCGGTTGACCGCCCCGTGATCGAGGCCGACGGGGAGGCGCCACAATGGTGCGCCGCATGTCGCCACCGACCAAGAACATGGGATGTATTACTCGCGGTGACGGTTGACGGGGACGCACTCGATGCTTAGCGTCCTGCCGCAGATCGAACAGATTTCAACAGTCGAACCGCCTGTCGCTGGAAGCCCCTGAGCGATTGGCCGGCGCACTGCTCGACGGGGTCCGCGAGATCCTGGCCCGGCTCCTGCCGAGACGGCGACGACGCAGCAACCCCCGCGTGGTCAAACGCAAGATGTCCAACTGCAAACTCCGCGGCCTGCCGTGCCTGGCACACGGCTCAGGGCGGTGCCACGCCTCCCGAGCGCGCTGCGCAGCACGCAGCGGTCAGGACCGGGCAACCCAGCGTTCGGTCCTCCTCGGATCTGCCCGCTAGTTGCCGCTGCTCCCGAAAAGGTTGCCGCCCGGTCCAAGACTTTTTCGGACCTCGCTGCCGGCCGTGCGACCTCGGGCGCGCGCAGACCGAAACGCCCCTTGCCCAGCGGGCAAGGGGCGCGTTTCGGTGGGCTTGAACCGGATACCGGTGTCAGCAGGGGGAGTTGGTCTGCGTGAGCAGGCCCATCCGGTAGGGCATCTTGATGTAGCCGTCGTCGCCGTTGGCCTTGGGGTCGACGCCCTGGTAGACGAATTGGAGTCGGCAGGGGTTGATGGTCAGTGTCTGGTCGTTGCTCGCGCGGATCATCTCTCCGTGGCTGATGTCCTGGCTCCAGACGCCGCCGGGGAAGGTGACGTTGGATTGGCCCGCGAACGGGTCGTCGTAAAGGCCGGAGGTCGGCGTCCAGGGCCCGGTGAGGCTGGTGGAGGTGAAGGACCGGAAGTAGCGCCGCCAGCCGGGGTTAGCCGCCTCCTGGATCAGCAGGTACTGGTCGCTGCCGGCCACCTTGTAGACGTTGGTCGCCTCGAACAGGTTCTCCTTGGTGTCGGACAGGATCAGCTGGGTGTTGCCGAAGCCGTTGGGGAAGTTGCCCAACGACGTCTGGGCGCGGTAGATGTGGCCGTTGTCGTCACTGAAGAACAGGTGGCAGTCGGCGCTGTCGCAGATGACCCAGAAGTCGATCCACGTGCCGTCGCCCTTGTTCTGCTTGACGATGTCCGGCTCCTCGGACATGAACGTGCGCGGCGCCGACCACGACCGCGGGTCGGCCGGGTTGGTGCTGGTCGAGTAGGTGGGCCAGGGGGTCTGGTAGATCAGGTACCACAGGTTCTGCGGCGCGAAGTACAACACCTGCGGCGCGGCGCGGTAGCCCTTCCCGATCGCCGTGGTGTCCAGGTAGGTGTGCGGCGCCGACGCGGCCTGCGACCAGTCGTCGAACGCGTAGTGCACCAGATTCCACCCGTCAGGGGTGGCCGTGGTGGCGTAGACCTGCCACTGGTTGTTGTACCGGATGACCGAGAAGTCCTTCACCGCCCAGGCTTCGGGGTGCTGGGCGTCGGGCTTCGGGCCGGCCAGCGGACCGCTGGAGGACCACTGGAACCTCGACGGCAGCGAGCCCGTGGTGCCGACGCGGACGAGCTGCCACTGCTGGTTCACGCCGCCCAGGTCCGAGTACTGGACGATGCCGGTCCCGTCGGCGGAGGAGAAGCCCGGTACCTCGACGGCCTTCCCGCTGTTGCGGTTGATCAACCGGACGTATCCGTCCGGTGAGTCCGCCAACCGGAACTGCTGGTTCACGCCACCGTGGTCGCTCCACTGGTTGATGGCGGCGTTGTCGGCCGTCGACCAGCCGGAGACGTCCAGCAGCTTGCCGGAGTGCCTCGCCTTCAACTGGTAGTAGCCGCCACCGGAGTCCACGAACTGGAACTGCTGGTTGGTCCCGTCATGCCGGGCCCACTGCGTGATCGCGGCGCCGTCCGCGGAGCTCGCGCCCGCCACGTCCAGTGCCTTGCCGCTGTTGCGGTTGACCATGACGTACCAGGCGTTCGTGTCCACAGTGGCCGCTTGCGCCGCCGACGCTCCGATCGCGACCAGTAAACCGGCCATCAGGGCGGTGACCGTGCCGATCACCGTTGTTCGACTGCCCATGTTCACCATCTTTCTCATTCGTCGGCCCGAGTGGGCTCAGCGCTGGACGCGCCCGAAATCTGGCACCGCTTGGTTGCGGTGGTCAGGATGACTCCACGGTGGAGTGCCGGAGGCATCAGTGGAGTTGCCCACGCGGTGAACAGCTCGTCTACACGTCGGCGGACCGCACCCCATCGCGTTCACCGTGGGTCAGGCGGGTCAGCGCTGCAGGGTGAGCAGGCCCGGCCGGTACGGCAGGTTCAGGTAGGGGGTGTTCTGCGGTGTGTTGGTGGGGAGGCCCTGGTAGAGGAACTGCAGGTTGCAGGGGTCGATGGTCATGGTCTGGTCGGGGTTGTTGCGGACCAGGTCACCGTGGCTGACGCCCTGGGCCCAGGTGGAACCGCTGTTGGCCTGGCCCGCGAAAGGGCTGCTCTCGCTGCCGGCCTGGACGGTCCAGGGACCGTTCAGGCTGGAGGCGGTGAACGAGCGGAAGTAGCGGTTCGTACCCTGCGCCTCAACGATCATGAGGTACTGGTTCTGGCCCTGGACCTTGTAGACCTCCGGTGCCTCGAACAGAAGGTCCTTTGCGTCGCTCATGATCGTCGTGTACGAGGAGCCGAAGCTGCTGGGGAAGTTCCCGAGCGGCATGCTCGCCCGGTAGATCTTGCCGTTGTCAGCGGCGAAGAACAGGTACATGTTCTGGTCGTCGGCGATCAGGGTCGGGTCGATCGGGGCGTCCTTCTGGTTCGGCTCGGGGCCCTCGGGGAGGCTGCCGGTGAACAGCGGCTGCCGGGCGGACCAGCCGTTGGGGTTGGTGGGGTCGCTGGACGTGCGGTAGTAGAGCGGCCACAGACCCCACTGGTCCACCATCACCCAGACGTTCTTGGTCGAGAGGTAGAACAGTTCGGGCGCCACCGCGGACTCGTTCATCGCGGTCTGGGTGGCCGCCCCCATGTCCGACCAGTTCGTGAAGGGGCTGAACGCCGTCGAGCCCCACTTCGTTCCGTTGGAGGTGGTCGCGTAGACCAGGTGCTTGCCGTTGTACGTGGTGGTGGTGAAGTCCTTCAGCGCGACCTGCCCGTTCGCCGGCTGCGCCAGCGGACCCGTCGAGGTCCACCGGTAGGTCGACGGCAGGGCACACGCGTTGCCCGTCCCGGACAAGCCGGTCCACTTCTGGTTGGTGCCGCCGTGGCACGACCAGATCTGCACCGCCGTGCCGTTGGCCGTACCCCAGCCCGAGGCCTCCAGGCACAGCCCGGACCGCACGCCGACGATCGTGCCGTCGGCGTTCACCCGCCACTGCTGGTTCTCACTGCCGTTGCACGTCCAGATCTGCACCGGGGTCCCGGACGTGGTGGCGCCGCCCCGGACATCCAGGCACTTGTTGCCGTACACGGTCAGCTGGTTGCTGTCCGTCAACGTCCACTGCTGGTTGACTCCACCGTGGCAGTCCCAGATGTGCACGTTCGCGCCGTCGGTCTGGCTGAAGCCCGCCACATCGAGACAGCGGCCGGAAGCAACACCGCGCACGTCGCTGGTGGTGGCCGCCTGAGCCGGGCCGGCGACGAGCAGCGCCGCCAACGCGGCCAGGGCCGCAACCGCGGCGGCGAGCACCGCGGACGGGCGTCTGAGACTGAAACTACGTCTGTGCATAAGGACCTCGTAATCCTTGGGCAAGCGGCCTCCGGTCTTCCCCGTCAGAGGCTGTCCGGATGCCGGTGTGGTACGACCCCGACTGTTCGATATACCGAACAAGGGTCGTAGTACCGATCAAAAGAATGCTAGACATCCCATCAATGACGTCAATACTTCTCACAGAATCCGCGGGCAGAAACGTTCGCGGGCTGAAACCAGGCGGCTTCAAGTCCCGTGGTTGTACGAGTCTTTGGCGTGAGGGGCAGGTAGCGGTGCGGGCGCGGGCTTGGTGATCATTACGGACCCCGACCAGGTCGCTCACCTGAGCCTCTGGTTCGGCTTGGTGCCCGACCCGCGCTCGCGGCGGGGCCGGTGGCACTCACTGACGCCGGTCCGGTCGACGTGTGTCTGCGGCGGTCGTCTGCAGTGCGGGGAGCGTCGAGAACTCGCCGAGCGGGGTGCGAGGTCCTCGGGTGGGCCGTTCACGGGCCCTCGCTGTGGGCCGTCACCTGCTCGGGTGGCGGCGTACACCGTCGTCGGCGGCGATCGGGCGTGTTCCGGGGGTTGTTGACGGCGACGCCCCGGACCGGGCGGTGGCTGCCTACGTGTACAAGCTCGCCGGCAGCAACCAGTACCTTCTGCTCCAGGAGGCCATCAGCAACACGTCGGGCCGACGCTACTTCCGGTCCTTCACGTCCATCAGCCTCACCGGTAACTGGACCCCCCACGCCGAAGAAGAACGGCAAGCTCTTCGCCCACGTCTTCAGCTGGCCCACGGGCGGCACCCTGCAGATCCCCGCGGTCCACAACACCATCAACCGTGTCTACCTGATGAACAACCCCTCCGTCTCGCTCAACTACTGGGTCAGCGGCGGGCAGATCAACGTCAGCGTGCCGGCCACCGCGCCCAACGTCAGCGACTCCGTGACGTGGAGGTCAGCGGCATGCCGGCCGTCCTCGCCAACGGCGTCTACCGGCTGGTCAGCGTCCGCAGCGGCAAGGCCCTCGACAACGGGAACACCACCGCCGAGGGCGACTCGGTCATCCAGTGGACGCAGAACGGTGGCTCCCAGCAGCAGTGGACGGTCACCGCTCTTGACCACGGCTACTACAAGCTGGTCTGCGTCCGCAGCGGCAAGGCCCTCGACGACAACGGCAGCACGAGCGACGGCGCGGCGATGGTGCAGCGGACCGACAACGGCAGCCACCAGCAGCAGTGGGCCATCAGCGCGCTCGGCGGTGGCGCGTACCAGCTCACCAACCGGCACAGCGGCAAGGTGCTGGACAACGCCAACACCGACACCGAGGGGAGCACCATCATCCAGTGGTCCGCCAGCGGCGGCTCCCCGCAGCAGTGGAACATGACCAAGATCGGCTGAACGCACCGGGGGGGGTCCTTGGTCCGTCCCCCCGGCTCATGCCGAGCGAAGGTGTCGCGCCCGGTGACACACGCCGGCGGCGGTCAGACCGAGCGAGGGCGAGTGTCCAGCAGGGGATGCTGAGCATCGCGGGCCGACGGCCTCGACGCGGAACTCGTACGCGCCTCGCGAACCTGCGTTCTCCGTTGTATGTAGTGTGCGGAAATGACAAGAAGCGAGCGGCTCGCGGAGCAGTTGGACTGGCACTGGCGCACGAACCTGCGGCCGCGGCTGCACGGTCTTGCCGATGAGGAGTACTTCTGGGAGCCGGTGCGTGGCTGCTGGAGCGTCCGCCCGCGTGGCACGTCGGCCGCACCGATGTCGGAAGGTTCGGGGGAGTGGACGATGGACTTCGCGTCCCCTGGCCCGGTGCCGGCGCCGGTGACCACGATTGCCTGGCGGCTGGCGCACATCATCGTCTCGTGCCTGGGCTATCGGGTCGGGTGGTACTTCGGCGGCCAGGACGTCGACTCCGAGACATTCGCCTACGCGGGGACCGCTGACGAGGCGCTGAAACAGCTCGATGAGATGTACGGGAGATGGAACGCGGGGGTCCGTGCGCTCTCGGACGCTGACCTGGAGAATCCGCCCGCGGTGGGTCCCGAGCGGTTTCCCATGGAGAACAGGGTCCTGCACGTCAACAGGGAGCTGATCCATCACGGCGCCGAGATTTCCCTGCTGCGCGACCTCTACCGCTGGCAGGACGGAGCCGTACCGCGCCGAATATGACTTTCCGGTGACCGGCGATCGAGCTTCGGAAACCTACGTGGACTCCGTGACGCTCCGTGGCTGCGGGCTTCAGTGAAGCTGCGCCCTCTTGAAGTAGCTGGTCAGGGTGGTGGGGTGGCTACTTCAAGATGGCGCAGCTTCATTGACGATCCCTGCTCGACGGCCATCTGGTGGGGTGCCCCGGGCGAGGTAATGCGATGTCGGCGCAGCTGCTGATCAGTCATGATCGCGCCATGAGTAATCCATACGCGTTCCGCGCGGCCGACAACTGGGCGGACGGCTTCTACGAGCTGGCGATCGAGGTGGGGCCACGGAGCGATGCCCGGCTGCAGCGCGTCCTGACTGCGGTGTGGTCCGCAGCGGACGTCCAGGGGTGTTTCGGTGACCGGTCCCGTGAGCCCCAGGAGCAAGAGCCCGTGGAGTGCACGGTGGAGTCTCTGGCGATGTTCGGGCACCTGCAGGGGCAGGTTCGCTTGCCGACCGGCCAGCTCGTGGTCTGTGGTTGCGTGGCGATTCTGGAAGACGGAGCCGACACCATCGACTGGTTGGACTTCTACATTCCCCTCGGTGCCCTTCACCGCACCGGCATCGCCTACCACGAGAGCGGCCAGCAGTTCTACAGGTCCCGGGTTCTTGACGACTGGTTCGCGGCCGTGGGAACCGAGGCATTCCGCAGAGCCGACTTCCATGCGGGTTACATCGGCTTCGAGACCTCCGGCTGCACCGACGCCGCCACCTTGAACGGCCGGATGCCGGAGTCACGGGGCATCGGCTACCTCCTCCCGCAGGACGGAGAACTGCGCTACGGCGCTGCCAACGACTGCCCCTGGGTGACGTCAAAACTCGGTTCTGGCACAGATCTTGGGGACTGGTCGCGGAGGGTGATCCCGGGCCTTCTGAGAGGCGAGGCGGTCAGGTGGTTTTGAGCCGGAAGTGCAGGAGGTCGGTGCCGTCAGCAGGGGCTGGTTTGCCGTCCGGATCGGTGACCGCGGTCACGGTCAGGCCGGCGGTCGTGGCCAACTTTTCGAACTGGTCCCGGGTGTACCAATGCATGATCCATGGGCGCTCTTCGATGGTGCTGTCTGAGCTGTGGTGCCGTTCGTAGCGTAGAAGCGTCGTCTGTGTCTGCGCTGTCTCGTCGCGTTGCTCGGCGACGACGGATACCCGGAGCTCGGCGCCGTCGGGTGCGGCGGATGTGCGGACCCGGCCGATCTGTTCGGCGGGGGTGGGTGCGGGGGTGAACAGGGGCACCAGGGCGGTGCCGCCCTCTGCCAGGTGAGCGCGGATACCGCGTAGGGCGGCGAGGGCTGTGGCGTCGTCGGGGAGCAGGGTGAAGGTTGGCCCGGCGAGGAAGATCGCCTGGTAGCGGCGGGGCAGGTTCAAAGCCTCCATGCGCTGGTGGAACACGGTGACACGGATGTCTTGTTCGTCTGCCCGGCGTCGGAGCCGCTCCAGCATGTCGGCGGAGGAGTCGACGCCGTCGACGTCCAGGCCGCGTCGGCGCAGTTCGAGCAGGGGATCACCGTCTCCGCACCCCAGCTCCAATGCCGGCATGCCGGCTTGCTGAATGAAGGCTGCGTAGGGTTCGGGGTCCTGGGAGAAGGACTTCAGCGGTCCGTAGATCTCCGCGACGATGCCGGTGTAGAAGTCAGCTGGGTCCACGCCGGTCACCCTACGCAGCCCCGACCGTACGTTCACTCGAATAACGAGGGTGGGGCACTGCAGCAGGATCATCTTGCGGAGCAGGTCGAATCCCGCTCGTCCGTAGAGTTGCCTTTTGATCTTTTTGATGCGGTTCACGGCACCTTCGGTGCCGCCGGAGCTCCAGTGCAGGGTGAGTCCGGCCGTCACGGCGTCGAGGTCCCGGAGCAGGTGGAGTGCGAAGTTGGTCAGGCCCGGCAGCTGACTGCCGTCAACGGCGCCGATCCAGGCAGGGAGCGTGGGACCGAGGCGGTGGGCCATCATCTCGCCGAAGTCGCGGACGTGTCCTGCGGCGGCGTCCAGTTCGGGGCAGCGGGACAGGACGCCCTTGAGTGCGGCGCGGTCTTCCTCGCTCAGGGCTGTGGGGTGACGGGTGAGCCAGCCGGTCACCTGCCGCACCGTCGGCGGTGGAGGCTGCGCCTGCGGCGGGATGGCACGCAGGGTAGCGATGTAGGCGCGGACCATCTGATACGTGACGGGGGCATTCTCGGCGAGGAGCTCCCGGTGGAGGAGGGTGACGTTCGAGCAGCCTGCGGCGAATCGCCTGTCCAGGTAGGGCTTGTAGGGATCCAGCCTGGTGGGCCGGGGGCGGTTCTCGCGGAGGTTGTCCTGCCAGTGCGCGGCGCGCGCGTAGCGCAGCACGGTGTTAAGCCCCCAGCCCAGGTGACGGGCGATCGCCCGGCGGGAGTGGCCCTGCGCGAGCAACTCGTGGACCAGGGCGTGCGCAGCCTTCTTGCGCTGAGCCCGTCTGCCGATCGGCTCCCGGTCGGCAGGGTCCGAAGCGTCTGGCGGAGTGTTGGCGCTCCTCGTTTTTAGCGGTGTCGGTGCTCGTAAGCACTCGCGGTGGGCGGCGACGCAGGTCTCCACGGCCCGGCCGAGGCCCTGCCACAAGTGGAACCGGTCGGCGACCTGGAGGGCGTCGGGGGCGCCGAGCCTGGCGCCCTGGGCATAGGCGCCCGCCCGGTCCCGGCAGATGATCTCCACGCCGGGGTGGGCAGTCAGCCATGCGGCCAGCGGTCCTGATTCGCGTGTCGGTAGCACATCGACCACGCGATGGGTTTCTCCGCAGGTCAAGACGGTGGAGTAGGTCTGCCCCCGGCGGATCGCGAAGTCGTCCACTCCCAGCACCCGCGGCGTGCTGAACAGCGGGTCCGGCAGTGCCGTGACCCTGCGCAGCAAGGTCATCCGCCCCGCGCTGATGCCAAGTTGGCCCGCCAGGCGGGCGCCGGCCCGTCCGGCGAGTGCGAGGCCGACACGTTCCAGAGCGTGGTTGAGCCGCGTGGTGAAGCGCGCGTACGGAGTGGTCAGCCGAGCGAACGGCTCGGCAAAGTTACGGCGTGGGCAGCTGCCTGCACCGCAGATGAAGCGCCGGACCGTCAAATGGATCACGATGCTCTGCCCGCCGAGCGGAAGATCCTTCAGCCTGCGCTGGTAGGAGTCGTGCACCCGGCCCGAGAAACGACCGCAGTCGGGACAGGCAGCCCCGGCTCCCCTGCCTCGCGCCACCACGTTGACCGCGCCGAAGGCGGCGGTCACCGTCTCGACGTCTATGTCGTCGATCCCGTCGAACACGAGAGAGTCCCAGAATGATGCGTCGGCCTGCATGACCAGTACCGTCACGGCCACAGCGGAGACTGTCACAGACTTGACGGAGCGTCACTCCAACCTGTCAGGGGGCAGGGCGTACGCGGTCTCACGCGAGCCGACCCTCGCGCCATCGAACACCTTGGTCACCCTCCGCGACCGCTCCCCAAGATCTGTGCCAGAACCCCGTCCAGACCGACATAGCCAGGACGCCATAGGTGCCGCCCGATTCGTGGTGCACGGCGCGTATCTGGGAGGCGAGGCGGCCGTCGGCAGCCTGGCGGGCAGCCCGATCCTCGGCGGTCCGGCGCCAGTAGTAGTAGCTGGAACGGCGATGCCTAGGGTGGGGCACAGCCGCTTCACGCCGTAGCGGCGCTGGTGGTCGGCGACGAACTGGAAGCGGGTCACCAGCCTGTCTCCCCGGCGAAATACGTGGCCGCCTTGCGCAGAATCTCGCGTTCTTGTTGATCCCAGATCGGCGGCAACCTGCCGGATCGTCGCCTCGGGCCCGCGACTGGTACAGCGCGACCGCGTCCGCCTTGAACTGCGGCGGATAGTTCTTCATGACCACGAGACGTCCGTTCTCAGATCCTCAGTGTTCGGTGTCTCGTGTGTCCAAGATCAGGGGTCAAGGCCCGTGGGGTCTGCCGGGTTACGCCCTCGCGTTGATTCGCAGTCCATCGCAGCGTCCCGCGCCCCGGTCGCGTCCACCAGCTCCAGGACCGCTGCCAGGTCGAGGATGTCGACCAGACGTCCAGACCGATGGGCAACCGGGCGGCAGATCAGATCAGGCACGGGCGAGCTCCGGCAGCGTCCACGTCACGCACCATGCCTTCCACAGCGTTCGGCCACCGTCCGGGTGCTTTGACCTGAGCACCGACCCAGGCGAGCGAAGCGATCTTCCCGTGTGACACTGCTCGCCGATCTTTTCCAAGAGACGGTCGTTGAGTGGTGGTGGAGTTGTCGGTGCAGGACGGGCCCGGAGTGGAGACTTCTCCGCCAACTCCGGGCGGTGTCGCCGTTGATCGACAACCGGTGTCTGAACTCAGGTTCTGGTTCTACTTTCGTGCAGGATGCGGTCGGAGTGTCCCCGCACAGAGGCGCGCCCGAGCTCCCGAGTCGACAGCTGAAGCAGGCCAATCATCGGGGGTCGGCGCCTGAGTGGCCGTCGGGCTGCCTGGGGCTTTGCACGTTACAGTCCGGCCGCTTGGGCCAGTGATGCCCGCTCGCCCTCGCCCAGATGAAGGCCGGCCAGCAGTGCGTCGTCGGCCAGCAGACGTCGCACCCATGCCGCGTCGGCAACGAATACCGCTCGGCAGAGGGCCCGTTCAGGGTGGTGGATCTCGGGGCCGCTGACCGCCAGGTCCCACGCGTTGTCGGGGTCGGTCGGTGCGGACAAGGCGGCGGCTAGGAGCACGAGCCCGAACAACTCGTTCCGACGTGGGGTCGATGGATCGGCACTCAGTCTCAGCAGGTACGGGACGACCGCTGGCATCGTGGCGCTCATGGACATCGGCCCTGACATCACAAGCCAGTCCAGTGCTCGTTCGGCCATCTCAGCCGCGTCGGGATCGAGCAGCCCGCGCAGGATGACCGGGACATCAACCGGGCAGCCAGGAATGGACGACCACTCTACGTCCTCGCACCCTTCCAGCGCCGGATGCGGAGAAGCCTCTCTCAGGTGTGGGTAGGCCGCCGTCAGGGATGCTGTCGCGGTCACCGCTGCGGCCTCGTGATCCACTTTGCACACAGCGTGCCTCCCACCCGCCCACTGGCGCCGTGCCAGCGAACATTGACCACATCGACGCCACGAGTCTATGCACTCCCACCTTCAGAACCCTGCGGTCTGACAGATCTGCTGGACGGCCGGTGAACGCAGAAGTCAGGCAACCCTGTGAGGCATGACCCCGAGAACGAGGCCGTCCAAACCTGCCGGAAGCGGCCCGAAAGTGGCCAGGCGAAAAGGCTGGACTGAATAGAGCTCTCCGTGTTCGTCGATTCCGAGAAGAGCCTGGCCGTGGCCGAGCTCACCAACAGGGAAGACCATGGCCCCTCTGGCCTCGTTCCAGGCTGCGAAGCGGTCCTCTACTGCCTGCCGCTTCCGTATAGCCGCGATCTTGCGGTCGATGCGCGCAAGCTACTTCTTCACGTCCAGGTGCACCATGTGTCCGGGCCAGCGGGCGATGATCTTCCCCGGCTTCCGGTTGTTCTCACCGCCTGGGTCGATGAAGCGGTGTTCGCCGAGGCCGAGCCGGGTCAGGTGTCGGCTGACAGTTCGCCGGTCGATCACAAAACCGATACTCACAAGTTCGTCGGTGATCCGTTGCGCGGACCACTTGTGCTCGCGGCGCCAGGACTCGATCTGCTCGATGACCCATGCTGGAGTCGCGTTCGGACTCCGGTGCGGACTCGACGGCCGGTCTTGCAATCCCGCATCACCGTGTAGCCGCCAGCGATTTACCCACTTGCTGGCGCATGCGCGAGAGATGCCCATCTCAGCGGCGACGTGGGCGATGGGACGTGTCTGGCACCGCTTCACGAGCCGCCTACGGCCCTCGACGCTCAGGGGCGCATTCGCGTGGGCACTCGTCGTCCTCTCGAAGTCAGACGACGGCAGGCGCGACACCTATCGTGCGCGCCTGCCGCATTGCGGCCTTTCAGTCCTGCGGTGCGACGCGGATACGGTTCCCGTCAGGATCGGCTGCGAGGAAGGTCAGCCCGAACCCCGCATCATGAGGCTCGCGCAGGATCGTGACCCCGTTGGACTTCCACTGCTTAAAGGTCGCGTTGAGCTCGTCGGGTCCACCGTCGATGGCCAGGCAAACCTCACTGGTGCGCGGGACGTCCGGTGACAGATGCTCGAACTGGCCAGACCACAGACCGAGGTCAGCGCCTGGCCCGAGGTCGAAGGTGATGTATCCCGAAGTCTCGAACGAGGGGCTCATGCCGAGGAGGTCGCCGTAGAAACGAGCTGCGGCGGGAGCGTCGTTCACGTAGACGATGGACACGACGGATGTGGTCATGGTTGTTCCTTCTCACAGGTCGTAGGTACGCATCCACCAGCCTGACCGGGATATGCGCCGCATCGTGTCGCAATTCCTGAAAAAATTGGTGTGTGACCCCAGATCGCTTCTTCACCCTGATGCTGCTCCTCAAATCGAGGGATGCCGTGACCACACAGGAACTCGCCTCAGCGCTCGGAGTGTCCCTTCGAACCATCACCCGAGACCTGAACTGGCTCCGCGACGCCGGACTGCCGGTGACCGCACACCGGGGCCGCCTCGGAGGCGTGACCATGCCACCCGGGGCCGGGCTCGACCTCACGCGACTCACACCGGGCGAGCGTGATCATCTGTCGCTCACTGGGCTGGATGAGAAGCAACGTGCGGAGCTCAACGCATCGGTCGAAAGCCAGCGCGCGCTCTCCAAGATCGCCGCTACACAGCCACGTCGAGTTCATGAGCTCTTGCCTCTCACCGACGTAGTGCACGTGGACAGCCGTCCCTGGCGTCAGGCACGAGCTTCCGGCACGACTCCGGCTTCGCTGATCGGCGCAGTGCGGCGAGGTCGCCGGCTACGGATCGAGTACGACAGCCCACGCGAGTCATGCCCACGCGACCTGGTCGTGGATCCCTACGGGCTGTTCGCCAAGGCCGGCATCTGGTACCTCGTCGCCGACTGTGCCCGAGTGCCACGGATGTACCGACTCGAACGGATCACGACGTGGAAAGAAGTCGACCAGCCACGACGGATCCGCGAGAGCCAGACCCTGGCCACCGTCGCTGCAGCGCTCATTGATCAGTGGGAGCACAACCACGCGATAGAGGTCAGCGCCACCATCGACCAGACCCAGATCGAGCGAGCGCAACGGATCTTTGGCCTACGACTCGTCCCGGACGACCATGAAGAATCCGCCACTGGCCGCAAGGTAACGATCCGCTTCCTGCATCTGGAGGACGTGCGAGCACTACTGCCGTTCGGGAGCGCCATCACTGTGCACGGCCCCACCGAAGCCAGGGCTCACCTCCGCGACCTCGCCACCAATCTTGCCCACCACTATGCGCCGTCACCAACGTCCTGACCCGCAACAGCTATCCAGCGATCTCCTAGATCAGGAAAAAAGGATGCGTCGTACTGCAATAGCCGCCGTCTCCTGCGCGGTCCTTCTCGCCGGATGCAGCGGCACGGATTCCTCCTCGACGCAGAAGCAGGAGTTTCGTCCGCTGCCTGCCCCCACCATCTCCGTGTCCCGGGAGCGCGTACCTGCCTCCGTCACCACGGACGCCGAGCTGCCGACTGTCTCCGGCAGGTTCGGTCACAAGGCCACCATCACCATTCCCCATGCCAAGCCGAGCGGGAAGTTCGTCGTCACAGCCCTCGCAGAAGGGCAAGGCCACAAGGCTCAGAACGGGGACGTAGTCATCGTCGACTACACGGCAAAGACCTGGAAGAGCACAAGGGCCTGCCCGGCACCTACGGCAAAGGCGATGCCCCCAAGGTGTTGCCGGTGGGCAAGGGAGCGGTGATACCTGCCTTGGACCGCGCCGTTCACGGACAGCAGGCCGGCAGCCGGGTGCTGGTGGTGGCCCCACCAACTGCCGCTTACGGCACGACCGGCAATGCCCGTCTGGATGTTTCGGCCACCGAGACCGTCGTCTTCGTGGTCGATGTCGTGAAGGTCCTTGCCGCAGACCTATCGTCGCCGGGTCCCAGCGCTCGGTCTCCGAGGACCTGCCCGCGGTGAAGGTGGGCCGCTCGCCCGCCGCGATCGCGGTGCCCGACGCCGCCGCGCCCAGGCGCCTGGAGTCCAGGACGCTCGTCAGCGGCCCCGGCCCGAAGGTGAAGGCCGGTCAGACAGTGGCGCTCCAGTACTCCGGCGCGGTCTGGGAGGGCAACCGCGGAAAGGACCGGGCCACGCTCTTCGACTCTTCCTGGGCGCAGCACCAACCCACCACGGTCATCATCGGCCGCGGTAACGTCATCCAAGGCTGGGACATGGCCCTGGTCGGCGCAAAGGTGGGCAGCAGAGTGCTGCTTGTCGTCCCACCCAGCCTCGGCTACGGCGCTCAGGCCCGGAAGGGCATCCCGGCCCGGTCCACCCTCGTCTACGTCGTCGACATTCTGTCGGCAGCATAGCCGCGTGCCGGCCTGCCCGGCCCGAAGCGGGCAGGGTTCCGAGTGCCCGGCAGAGAGAGTGACCTCCCCGCCGGGACCGGGCGCTGCGCGCGACTGACATGGACGGGCAGGCAGGCTTGGAGGATGCCGTGGGCGCAGCCTCACGATCCTCTCTTGATCCGTCTCTGGCAACCACCGGGCTTTCCCCGTCGGACGACGTCTTCGTTCAGGTAATGCGTTCGTGTTCGAGCTGGAGTAGGACGAGGGCCGCGCGGGCGATGCGGGTGATGGCCGCGGGGTCGAGGCTGACGCGGCACAGGGCCTTGAACGTGACCTTCATCAAGGCGTTGGCCCGCTCGGCAACGGCGTGGACGCTTCCGGTCATCACGTCGCGTGCTCCGCGCCAGCCGTAGATGGCCTGGGCGGAGTCGCCGACCATGACCAGCTGAGCGTGGTCGCGTTGGGCGGCGAAGACGTGTTCCAGGACGGTTGGTGTCCTGGGCTTCGTCGAGGAGGAGGAAGCCGGCCTCGATCTTCGGCCCGGTCAGGGCCCACATCTTCAGGTAGTGGTCGTGTTCGAAGCGGACCGCGCCGAGCTCGGGATCCTGCAGGTCTGTCCAGGCTTTGGCGGCGAACGGCAGGATCACCTCCGCGAGGTGGGCCTGCTGTTCGGGTGTGTTCAGGCCGCGCAGTCCGGGCACGTGCTGGCGGGCCAGGGTGCGGTCGGCGGAGCAGCAGAAGCGGGTCACCGTTCGCATAACGGCGTGGGACAGCGTCCGCTGGGTGAGGTCGTGCTCCCCGATACGGACGGGGCGATTGATGCCGAGGACGTGGCCGGTTCTCCACGCGGGCTGGCGGGGGCTGCTGAGGCGGCGGGCGTAACGGTGGCCGAGGGCAGCGTAGGCCGTGGCGTGAGCTGTCTTGCATCGCACCGTGCGGGGGAGGCGGCCTACGGCGTCGCGAGTGATGTCCTTGTTGAAGGCCAAGTACCGGCCCCGGCGTGTGGTGCTGACCGCGAGGAGGGCAAGGGTGCTGGCCTTTCCGGTGCCCGCCCCGGCCTGCAGGACGAGGTGGTGGCCGGCCCGGAAGGTGTCGGCGGCGTGCGCCTGTTCATCGGTCGGGGTATGCAACAAGAGCGCGACGACCGCTATGTGGCGGCGCTTGGACGCGCCGCCTGCATCAGACGGGACCCTGTGCCGTTGAGAGCGGTGTCCGACGTCTCAACTCATCAGCGCAGGAGCCTCGTTGGTTCCCTATCCCGCCGCACTCGACCTGCCTCACGCGCTGGTCGAGTGGGTAACCATGCTCATCGTCACCCGTGAGGGTGACCGCCGCTGTAGGGTTTGGGATCCCGCCCCTTCTGTCCGTCCCGCGACGCGCGAAATCAGGCGGAACTGTTCCGGTCGAAAAGTAAGCGCGGGCCCCTGTGCCGCCCGTTGGCGCCGAAAGCCACGCCAGCGGGGCTGATTATGGTGGAAGTTCTTCCAATAATACAGCCGGAGATTTTCGAGCACCGGCATCGTGACCTGAAGTCGTCTAGACAGAACATAGTGATGGCGTAGATTCGTGAGGCACGCACGACTCCCTTGGGCATAAGGAGATCTCATGCGTTTCAAGCAAGTCGGTGCGACTCTGGTGGGTGCCGCCGCGGTCACCGTGCTCGCCGCAGGCCCCGCCCTCGCCGCTGCCACCCCCTTTGCTGTCTCCTCCGGCGGAGGCACACACTCGGCCTCGGGTAACTTCACCTGGCTCAACCGCTCCGTTCAGGTCCAAGGAGGGGTGACGAACATCGGCGGCGCGGGAACGAAAGTAGAATTCACTGCATGGGCTGGCGACACCTGGGTCGATGCCCAAACCCGCCCCACTGGGGGGAAGCTCGCAGTCAATGAGACCGTAAGCTACAACTTCACCCTCGATGGTTCGGCATACTCGGGCGGTATTACAGAGGTTTGGGTCTGGCTCTACAACGCTCATGCTGACTCGTGGTCAGGCCCCACACCCTATTACCGGCCGTAATCCCACATCGCCACGACAGGTCCACCGGCCCCCGGACGTCACAGACGCTGGGGGCCGGTGGTCATTCAGTGAGAATTTTCAGCGGAGCCGCTCCAGGGTGAGGATGGCCGTGGCGATTGACGACATTCGATTCGGGCTGCAGCGCGCCTGCGGAAGATCCGCCAGGACTTCAGTCGTGCAACGCCGCGTTCGACGGGTGCCCGTGCGGCGAACAGCGCGCGGTTGACGGTCTGCTGGGTGAGCGTGAGGCCGCGGCCGGGCGGGCGTCTGACGGGTGTCGTCACCCACGGGCCGGCTCCCATGTAGGTGCGGTCGGCGAGGACCGAGATGCCCTGGCGTTGACCGATCCGGACGATCCGGTGGGTGCGGGCCGCGGCCAAGTCGTGCGCGCGGCCGGGCAGTGCGGGTGAGATCCACAGCAGCCGGCCACAAGGATCGGTCACCAGCTGCACGTTCACTCCATGCCGGCGGTGCTTGGCGGAGTAGTCGGCCCGGCCGTCGCCTACCCGATCACCTCCGCGAGCGTGCCGTCCAGCAGAACGCAGTCCGGATCGGTCTCACGCAGCACCTTGAGCAGGCCCGGTGCACGCTCTGCCAGCAGACTGATCACCGCGGCGGTGTAAGCGTGGGCGGTGCCCACCGAGACACCGAAGCCAGCGGCGATCTGGGCGAGCGTGTCGTGCCTGCGCAGATACGTCAGAGCGATCAGCGCACGCTGGTGCGGCGGGAGTTTGCACCGTCAGTCACCTCGTCGGTGACGATGAGCATCGTGACCCACTCGACCAGGGCGTGAGGCAGGTCGAGTGCGGCAGAATACGGAACCAACGAGGCTCCTGTGCCTATGGATTGAGACTTCGAACACCTCACCAACGGCACGGGAGCCTCGTGCGTGCATCGACTGGGAAGCACCTGGGGGAGCGTCACTTCCGACTGTCAGACGGCAAGGCGTACGCCGTCTCACACGAGCCAGCCTCCTAGCAATCGAACGCCGTGGTGGTGACGCTCCGCGACAACTCCCCAAGATCTGTGCCAGAGCCGAGATTGGACAGCAGATGTCGACCGTTTTGGGAGGTACGAGAGTCTGGCGCTGTTCAATTGCCAGGCGGCTAGAAGAGGTCGGCCGAGGTGCCCTGCGTGAGGTTCTCGAGGATCGTGCGCAACCACGGGCTGCGCACGGCTGGTAGCCGGACCATGGTGTGCTGGAAGGTTCCCCGGTCGGCCCGGAACAGGTAGTTGGGGAGCAGCGGGAGTGGGTCGTCGCGGAGGACGTCGTGGGGTATGCGGCCCGACGCGGGAACCGGCAAGTAGGGCTGGGGAGAGACCAGCCACAGCCACACCCCCAGCGGCAGGGGTACCAGGTATGCCGACGCAGTCGGGCTGGCGGGGGTCCAGGTCTGACCCGTCTGGGGATGGACCGGTACGAGGAGGATGTCGGCGCCCGCGTCCGGGGAGGGCTGTCCCGGTCCAGCCAGGACGGCGCGCTGCTCCGGGGGGCCTGCGGTCAGCAGGGCGTCGAGCGCGCGTTGGAAGACGTCTGCGGTCAGACCGCCCGGGACCTTCACCGGCTGCCCTTGGGAGGCAACCAGCAGGTGGGCCAGCGCCTGGCCGGCTGCCGCCTCCCACTGCGGACTCCACGACCAGTAGTGGCTCGACCCCAACCGTCCTCCCCATGTGGCAATCGGCTCGAACGGGGGTGTTTTCTCCCCCTTCTCTGCCAGCTCCGCCCAGGAGAGGGGCGTAGCGTGGATACCGTCAACGGGGACGCGGTGCACGGCGTCCGAGCCGAGCCGCACTGCCTGCCAGAGCGAGCAGTCGTCGATCCTGGTCGCCACGGGGAGGTCGCATGCCTCGCAGGCCATGTTGGGCCCGTCGGCTCCGTCGAGGCCGCAGCAGGCACCGCCGCGCTTCTCAGGGATCAGCCGGGTTCCACGGATATCACCGGGCGCGATGACACTCGCCCCGGGCGTGCTGTCGGAAAGGGCGTAGACCGGCGCGTAGATGCCGCGTGCCTCCGCCTCGCGCGGATCGATCTCGTCCCACATCCGCCATGGCCCTCCCCAGGGGTCCGGGTCCACGGCAAACGTCCCTGACTGCATGAGCACCGGAAGCTGGGTCCCGTTCCCGTACTTCTGACGGGCGTGGACTGGCAGTGAGACCTGGGACAGCGGGGTGGTCAACTCGGTGCCGCATCCCGCACACACGAAAACGAACAAATGTCCTCCGCCTGGGAAACAGACGCATCTTCGCAGCTCGTCGGCAGCCAGCCAACATGTTTTCCCATGCGTTGCGGGAACGGCACCTGCCACCGGCGTGGAGTATCCACGCAGTGCGAGCAAGTGCCGGCCGCCGCCTCTGACTGCGGCAAGCGACTCACTCAGTGTTCGAATTCCCGGTGTGCTGTGGCGCCTTCCGGAGTGGTGAACATCTGCTGCCCATTCCGGTTCTGGTCCAACTTCTGTGGAGCTCTCACGCTCTGTAACCTGTCGCGACTGGACGGCCGGTGACTCGTTGACAGATCTGTTTGGGATCATTCCCGTATGGTCCTGAGGACGACGCTTCATTCATCGCCCCGGACTTGCTGCTGAGCTTCTGGCGTCCGTTCGCAGCCGACGATGAGACGGAGGAAGAACAGGGCTGCTACTTCAGCTCGGTCCTGCTGGCACGGCCTGGCTACTACGACCCCCCTGCTCAGGCTGTGGAGCGACTCCAGCAGAGCTCGTAACTGTCCCGTCAGGATGCCAGCAGGACTCGTTTCCGCAAGAGGCCGAAGCCGGTCCGGCCGTACATCTGGCGCTTGATCATTTTGATCCGGTTGACGTGGCCTTCGACGATGCCGGAGCTCCACGGCAGTGTTAGGCCGGCGGTGACAGCGGCGAGATCGCGTTCGAGGCTGTTGACGAAGGCGTGGAGACTGGGCAGGTCGTCGGCGCGGACCGCCTTGATCCATTGCGGGAGCTGGTCACCCTGGAGCTGGGTGAGCATCTTCCCGAACGCGCGGACGTGCCCGGTGAGGGCATCGAGTTCGGGGCAGCCGGCGAGGACGGATTTGAGCTTCAGGCGCTCGCTCTCCGGCAGGGTGTCGGGGTGAGTCAGGATCCACCCGGTGACCGTGCGTGGGGACGGCGGACGGGCCGCAGGTGCGGTCGGGGATGTGCGGAACGGCTGGAGGTGGGCGCGGACGGCTCCGTAGCCGCCGGTGTAGCCGTGCGTCTTGATCTCTTCCCAGAGGGTCCAGGCGTTCGTGCAGCCCTCGGCCCATCGCTCGTGCAGGTAGGGCTTGAAGCCGTCGAGCTTGGTCCTGCGGTTCTGCCACTGCCCCTGGAACAGGTCTTCCGGCCTCGCGGCGTCGGCCAGCTGTTGGACGGTGCGGTACGTCATGCCGACCTGTCGCTGGATCGAGCGTCGGCTGTGGCCGGCGGCCAGCAGCGCGTGGACGGTGGCGTTCTTGGCGCGGGTGCGGTCGGCGAACCGGCGCCCGGTGGGCCATGGCGACCCGCTCTCGGCCGGTTCCGGAGCCGGAGCCTTCTCCGGCGCCGACTCGGCGAAGGTCGCACGGAGGCACGGGCGGTGGCGAAAGACGCACTGCTCGGCCGCTTCGCCGACGACGACCTGGTCTCCATCCTGGAGCATCTCGCGGCCAGCAAACCGACTGAAGATGTCGTACGCGCGAACGAGGCCCACTCCGTCCAGAGCGGCACCATCGCCTGGCAGGTCTTGGACCAACAATCAACGCAACAAGGAAGTTGACGGAAGACTGACCGCGGTCAGTCGCCGACGAACCACAGATACAGGTGCGTCCCGCGCTCGACGACCTGGCACAACTCGCGGGCCTGCCCGACCCATTGGCCACCGCAGGCAGCGGGAATCCGGTCGAGCTCGGCCAGCAGCAGCGGTAGCTGCCGCTGGTTGAAGACCGCGTCCCCATACGGAGTCAGGGCCCAGAGCATCGGGAACTCCGCTGGGTCCAGATCCGGGAAGCCAACGGTCCACTCCACGCCGGCCTCGGCGCGAGCCACGGGATTTCCGCTGTCTCCACGCACCACCAAATTGATCACCCGTCGAGCCTATCGGCGCCCTCCATGAGGCCGTAGTCCAAGGTGCGCCGCCCCGATCCCTCAGTCAGGTGCCACGGCGCAATCCTCCACAGCCCGTCCCGGTCGGGGAACGGCTCGACCGGCCGCCGATCAGCACCAGGTCCAAGCGATCCGTGCTCCCGTTGTCACGGTCGTCCTCCGCCGTCACCGTGCCGAGCACTTTGTGCGGCAGCTCCTGCCCGGCCTGCTTCGCCGTGAAGTTTTCCGAGAGTTCCTTGATGGTGAATTCGCGCTGCAGGTAGACGTCCGGACTTGTCTCACCGGGTTCCAGGACGATGACGCCGGCGGCGGTGGGCCGCCTGTCCACCTCGGCCACGACCAGGTCGCCGTCGAACCGTGCCTGCACACGCCGGTCGCTGAGGTTCTCCAGAACCAGGACCTGCTGCAGCACGAGACGGTTGGCGCCCTCCTGCTGTTCGGGGAAGTGCCAGGTGTGCCCTTGCAGCCAGGGGTTGCACGGCATTCCCATACTGGTCGCCGCCAGCGGATCCCACGGCGGGGGACCGAGCTTGAGGGTGACTTCCGGGGCCTGGGAGTCGAGGTTGATGATGTCGGCGACGTGCGTTCATCATTCTTGACGCTCGAATGACGCTCGATTCGTGAGACTGAGGCAGGGCCGCGTTGGTCGGCCGGCGATGGGCGAGTGGGGCTGGCAGGTTGCCCTCGTTCGCGACGCGTCGGCGTGACTGTCGCCCACGAGGGACAGCCGACAGCCGGCTTACGCAAAGGGCGCAAGCCGGTGATCGGTCATAACCTCGTCCGGCTCCATCGGTGACGACGGAGCGCATAACGGGGGAGTCTCATAGCAGCTCCCGGGCCGTCCGGTCGCGGACGCCCAGGACGTCACCCGCACGGACTCGGTGCGACTCGTGAGCGGCCGTCCCGGGTGCTCCGATCCGCTTCAGCCGCCGATGGGCGTGACCCCTGAGGGAGCCGGGACCAGTCGGTACCCGCCGTCCTCGCGTCGCACGTGTCCGGCGGTCGGCGGCGGGAAGTGGCTCCCAAGCAGGAGAGTTGACGTACCGGCCAGTGAGCCGAGCACCTGGTTCCGGGTCATGGCCGCGAGTTCGGGAGCGATGTCCACACAGCTGCAGAGCTCCGGATGCGCCATCTGGACCGGGTGGTGGATGCTGTCGCCGGTGACCAGTGCGGTCTCGCCACGGCTGCTCAGTTCCACCGCTACCTGCCCCGGTGTGTGACCGGGGGTGGGCAGCAGACGGATGCCCGGCGCGACGTCCGTGCCCTCATCCGCGACATCGATGAGGTCGAACAGACCTGCTTCCCGGACGGGATGGACCGAGTCCCGGAACATCTGCCGACGCGCCTCCTCCATGTCGACACCCGCCCAGTAGTCCCACTCGGTGCGTGAGGTGAGATAGCGCGCGTTCGGGAAGGTGGGCACCCAGGCGTCGCCCTCGGCACGCGTGTTCCACCCCACGTGATCGGCGTGGAGGTGGGTCAGGACCACGACGTCAACGCTCTCCGGCGCGAAGCCCGCCGCCCGTAGCCGTGCTTCGTAGTCGCTGTTCAGGTTGTGCCAGGCGGGGTTGGCGCGCCGCTTCCCGTTTCCGATGCCGGTGTCCACCAGCACCCGTATGCCGTCCACCTCGACGGCGAAGCTGTGACTCGCCAGGCGCAGGACGCCTTGTTCGTCGGCGAATTCGGGGCTCAGCCAGGGAGTCCGGCTCACGAGGTCGGTGGTCGCCCCGGGCAGCAGCCACGGACCGGTCTGGGCGGGCAGGACCACTTCGTCGATGCGTCGTACGGTGTGGTTGCCCACCGTCCAGGAAGAGGCGGGAGGAGTAGTGGACTTGGTCGTTTGCGATGAGGTGAACACGGCGACCTTCCTTACCTGTTATGGGTCGCGAGGACGGAGATGTCTGGAGCGGGTGTGTCGGGTGAGGCGGATGTGTGGTTGCTCGTTGCCGGGCGGGAGTGGGCGTCCAGGGAGGTGTCCGGCGCCGACTGCGCAGCGGCGAGGTCAGCGTCGCGACTGCGACGGTCGCCAGTACGGCCACGCAGCCGGCATGGGCCAGTGCTGCCGCACGCAGTCCGAAGCTGGGGGGTGGGGGCACCGGCGCCGATGGCGGGCAGACTCATCGCCAGGTAGCTGAGTACGTAATAGGAGGCGAGCGTGCCGCCCTTCTCCCGGGCCGGGACCGAGTCGACGACCGCGCGCAGCGCACCCTGGGAGACGGCTCCGAAGCCGAACCCGGCCAGCGCCGCCCCGGCGAAGAGAAGTACGGGGCCGGCGAGATAGAGGGCACCCAGGGTCAGGACGGCCGCCGGAATCACCGCGCAGCTCCCAAGAAGAGCGGAGACGTCGGCACGCATCCTGCGCGTGAAGTACACCGTCGGGGCGGCGACGGCCGTCAGCGTGAAGAAGACCATGCCGTCGGCGTATTCGGGTGCGTCGGGGGAGATGAGCCGTGTGAAACCCGGTCCCAGGGACGAGTAGAAGCCGCCGAGTGCCCAGACAGCGACGAGGCCGGCGCCGTTGAGCAGGAGAGCGTGGGCGGCCGCCGACGGCAGCGCCGGGTGGGCCGCGTCGAGCGCAGTGCTCCGGGACGGCGGCGGACGGTCTCGGACGTCGAGACAAGGGCGATGGCCTGCGCGGCGAACACGGCGATCAGGGCCGCGTACACCGTGATCGTCGGAACGGGGGCAAAGCGCACCATGAGGGTGGCTGCCAGGACGCCGGCCGCCATGCCCGTCACCGGCGCGATGCTGTTGGCCAGAGCGGGGCGACCCGGCCGGGCGGGGTCTTCCAGGTCGAGGAGAGCCGCACCCGATGCGCTGGTCGCCGCGCCAGTCGCGATGCCCTGCAGCACGCGGGCGCCGATCAGGGTGGTCGGGCCGCCGGCCGTCGCGAACAGTGCCATGGAGGCGACCTGGACCGCGAGCGCGCCCAGGAGCACGGGGCGGCGTCCGACATGGTCGGAAAGGGTTCCGGTCGTCAGCAGTGCGATCAGGAGCGCCAGAGCGTAGGCGCTGAAGACCACGGTGATGTCGAGGGCCGACAACTGCCACTGAGCCTGGTAGTGGGGGTACAGCGGGGTCGGCGCGCTGGATGCGGCGAGCAGCGCGATCAGGATCGAGGCGTGCAATGCGAACGGCAGGCGTCCGGATGGGGAGGTGCAGGAAGGCGCGAGGCCCGCGGGGACGCTCTGCATGAGGGTCCTTCCCGTGCTAAAAGCGATTGGTTTGCTTTAAGTCACCGTAGGCCCTGCAGTCGACTAAAGCAAACGATTCGCTTTTACGGTGGTCGGAGGTCCTGTACCAGCCCCGGCCCGTCGCGCCGCACAGATCCGGAAGAAGCCATGACCAGCGAACTCACCCCCCAAGAGGCAGCCCGAGGGGCGCTGCGGGCGGGGCTCCCCCTCGGGGACGGCCGACATGAAGAAGTGGCCATGACGGCCAACTACATCCACTCCGTGATCGGCATGTTGCGCGAGCTCGATTTCGGCGAGACCCCTCCCGCGCCCTCCTATCGAGCCGGACAGGGGAACGCCGATGCAACCGTTTGAGTTGTCGCTGATCGAAGCCTCCCGTGCGGTGGGCGCACGGGAGCTGTCCCCCGTCGAACTCACCGAATCGGTGCTCGCCCGTATTGCCGCCGTCGAAGGACGGCTGGGCGCCTACGTCACCGTCGCCGCCGACGCGGCCCTGGCCGCAGCGGCCCGCGCCGAACGGGAGATCTCCGGAAGCGGACCGCGCGGGCCGCTGCACGGGATCCCCATGGCGCTCAAGGATCTGATCGACGCAGAGGGGATACCCACCACGGCAAGCTCACACGTCCGGGCAGGGCACGTGGCGGAACGCGACAGCCGGGTGGCCGAACGGCTCGGCGCCGCCGGGGCTGTCCTCCTGGGCAAGACGCACACGCACGAGTTCGCCTACGGCCTGACCACTCCGCAGACGAACAACGCCTGGGACCACAGCCGGGTTGCGGGCGGCTCGAGCGGCGGCTCGGCGGTAGCTGTCGCCGCCGGCGGGGCGACATTCGCCATGGGCACGGACACGGGCGGTTCCATCCGGGTCCCCGCGGCCCTGAACGGAGTGGTGGGCCTCAAGCCGACCTACGGCCTGGTCCCCCGCACAGGCGTGACCTCGCTGTCCTGGTCCCTGGACCATGTGGGGCCTCTCACCCGCACCGTCCAGGACGTCGCGCTGGTGCTGTCGGCGACCGCCGGCCACGACCCGCGCGACCCGGCGAGCGTGTCCGGCCCCATGCTGGACCGCTTCCCGGGAGGCGACCTGCGAGGACTGAAGGTCGGCGTACCGCGGAACCACTACTTCGACCGGGTCACGCCCGAAGTCGAGGAGTCCGTACGCGGCGCAATCGAGCGGCTGGCGGAGCTGGGGGCGGAGCTCGTCGACGTAGAGATCCCGATGGCGCGTTACATCCAGGCCGTTCAGTGGGGGCTGATGGTTCCCGAGGCCACCGCGTACCACGAGCGGTCGCTGCGGGCCACCCCCGACCTGTACGCGGCGGACGTTCGCATCCTGCTGGAGGCCGGCGAACTCACCTCTGCGGGCGACTACCTCCGCGCCCAGCGGGCCCGCACCATGATGCGAGACGCCTGGGCTCGCATGTTCGACGGAATCGACGTCCTCGCCGCGCCGACGGTGCCGATGACCGCCGCCGAGGCGGGGCAGGAAGCCGTCGAGTGGGCCGATGGTACGACCGAGGCCGTGTCGGACAGCTACGTCCGCCTCTGTGCCCCCGCCAACATCACCGGCGTCCCGGCCCTCACCCTGCCGGTCGGTCACGACCGCGCCGGACTGCCGGTCGGTATGCAGCTGATGGCGCGCCCCTTCCACGACGCGACGGTGCTCCGTGTGGGCCGGGTCTACGAGGAGTCGGTGGCCGGCGCGGGGCGGCTTGCTCCCCTCGCTGTCTGAGGGAAGGCGGACGATCCAGCCGGCATGCGGTTGCGTCGCCGCAGGGGCGTCCGCCGTGCTCGGGCGCTCGGATACGTAGCCCTGTGGGTCGCCGACGCCGGCCACCGCCTAGAAGCAACAAATTCGCATTAAGGTGGATCGCATGAGTCCCAAGCCCATGGTCCGCCCCGGCGGGCGCAGCGCACGCGTACAGGAGTCCGTCCATGCGGCGGTACGTGAACTCGTAGGGGAGGTGGGCCGCGACGCGCTCACGGTCCCGATGGTGGCCACTCGGGCGGGCGTGACCCCCTCCACGATCTACCGTCGTTGGGGTGACCTGCAGGAACTCTTGTCCGACGTGGCCGTCGAACGACTGCGCCCGGAAACGGATCCGGCCGATCTCGGAAGCCTGCGGGCCGATCTCGACGCGTGGGCGGAACAGTTCCTCGACGAGATGGCCTCGCCGCCCGGGCGCGCCTACATCCGGGACGCCCTGCTCGGCGACCCCGACGGCACCAATGCCGGTCAGTGTTCGGCGTATGCCGCAGAGCAGATCGACGCCGTGTTGGCCCGTGCGGTGCAGCGGGGGGAGCCGGTGCCCGAGACGGAACTGCTGATCGACCGTGTCGTGGCGCCGATCATGTACCGCATCCTCTTCCGCCCTGGCCGACTGAACGCCGCATACGCGCGCGAGCTCGTGACGAACGCCGTGTACGCCCTGCAGAACGAGGCCAGCGCTCGCCCCACCCAGGCCGCCGCACCGCGGCGTTCGAAGAAACCCGACAGCTGACCACTTCGCTCATCGGGCGGTCTGGCCACTGGGCTGTGGAGGCCAAGGGGTTGGCTGTACTGGCAGGGATCCTGAAATCCCCGGCAATGCCAACCAGGACGTAGCCCTGGGGCGTGACGCCCGTTTGACGCTCCGTGCGCAGGAAGGGCCCTTCGGCGGAGCACAAAATGGCCCCTGACCTGGTGTTATACGAGAGCCGTCCTGCCGGGACATCTTTCCGATGACGCACGACATGGAGTGCGTGGCGATTTAGGAGCCGACGGCCAAGGACTGACCTGCAGATTCGCCGGCGCTGTGAGCACGCCGGGGAACGAGGCGCACTCGCGCATCTTCCGGTAGCGGGACTTGGCGCCGTCGGCGGCAGGGTCACGCCAGTGATCAGAGCGCCGGGCGGCAGCGCGGTCTTTCGATGCGGGGTGCCGAACTGGCAGGTAGAGGTCTGGGATGTACGGCCACGCGGTGCTCGGTGGTGCCCAGGACCGCGTGGTTGCGGTGCTCGGCCTCGATCGCGGGGCAACCGCTGTCGGGGGCCCGCTTGTGCACGGCTTGGGTTGTCGCCGGCCAGTTCGGCGGGCCGGTCGAAGTGCTCCTGTGTGGTCTTGCTCGTGGCCGCCGAGGCCCGCGCGGTGTTTGCCGGGAGCAAGGATGCCGCGCCGGCAGTGAGCGCCGTGGCGGTGCCGAGTTGTCAGAAGCGGCGGCGCGTGAGGGCGTTGCCAGGGTGGCTCCTGGGCGGTGATCGGCGGGTGAGGGCATCCCCACCCGCCGAGGGCCGGATGGGGATGCCGAAGACGTCGTGATGCGACGGCCCGGAGGCCGTGGGGCCAGACCGGTACGGGGCCTGTCGGGGGTCAGGCGCCCGGGTGCAGACCGGGCCAGCCGGGTGTCGGGTCGCCCTTGACCTCGCCGAAGTAGAGGGCGAAGGTCTGCTTCAGCCGCTCGACCTGGGCCCGGTCCTCCATGAAGCGAGGGAACCCGTCCAGGTTCGCGTTCGGGTACTCCCAGATCGGCTTCAGGCCGGTGGGCGGCGCGATGTCCGTGCGCACCGACCAGCTGTTGGAGGTCTGACGCTCGGTGGACAGCTGCCAGTTGAGGTAGAGCTTGGCCGCCGTGGGGTTGGCGGCCTGCTTCAGGACCGCGATGCGCTGTCCCCACGCCATGAACGGGTGTCCGTCGGGCATCACCCAGCGGTTCGGGGTGGTGGCGAGCGGGTTGCCGCCCGTGCCGACGCCGATGATCTTCTCCTTGTTGGTGACCGCGGTGCCGGGGGAGAAGGAGCCGCGGGCGAACTGCGGCTGCTGGGCGGCGAAGTCGGCCATCCAGTCCCAGCCGTAGGTCTCGGCGTAGAGGGCGTAGAGGTAGAGCACCGCGTCGTCGTCGTGCGGGTAGGAGGAGGCGATGGCGCCCTTCCAGCGCGGGTCGACCAGGTCCAGCGGCGTCTGCGGCGCGTCAGCCCCGGCCGCCGCCACGTCGTACAGGTAGCTGAAGGCGATGACCATGCCGGCCACCCAGGCACCGTCCGGGTCCCTGAACTTCTTGTGGAGCTTGCTGAAGCCGGCGGGCTTGTAGTGCAGCAGCCGCCCCTGGCGCTTCCAGCGGGTGAAGTCGTGCAGCGTCT
>NZ_JBHXSG010000079.1:0-7098 GCF_042714835.1 Streptomyces sp. NPDC058678
GACCGGCCGCGGCATGTTTTCGTCACCGATCCGTTCTCGGCCGACCCTGTGTCCGCCACCGTCCAGGTCACCGACGGCAGTTTCGACCACGCGGATGTCTCCTGGAGTCCTGACGGCGCGTTGCTGACGTTCACCGCGGCCCGCCATGCCGAGGCCGGCGACGATCTGCGCAACGACCTGTGGGTGTGCGCCCCCGACGGCAGTGGCCTGCGCGCCCTGACCGGCGGCGGCCTGCTCCTGGGCTGCCCCCGCTTCAGCCCGGACGGCGCCACGGTGTGCTTCGCCGCCGAGCCGCTGGACGAGAACAACAACCCCTACACGTCGATGAGCTACGGCCTGTGGTCCGTGCCGCTCGACGGCTCGGCGCCGGCCCGCCGCCTCACCGGCCCGGACTACCACCTCAGTTTCGCCAGCCAGACGATCCTCCCGGTCGCCGACGGTGTGCTGTTCGCCGCCGACCACCGCGGCGAGGTCCATCTGCTCCTGGTGCCCTACGACGGCGGCACCCCCGCACCCCTGATCACCGGCACCCGCCAGGTCAACTGGTACACGGCCGTGGACGGTCCGGGCGGACTGACCGTGGCGGCCGTCGTCTCCAGCGCCACCAGCGCCGGTGACCTGGTCAGCCTGCGCGCCGGCGAAGAGCACATACTGACCGGCTTCGGGCGCGAACTCGTCGAGCAGACCGACCTGTTGCCGGTCGAGGAGTTCACCGCCACCGCACCGGACGGCCACGAGGTGCAGGGCTGGGTCATCCGTCCGCGGGGCGAGGGCCCGCACCCGGTGCTGCTGCAGATCAAGGGCGGCCCGCACACCCAGTGGGGCTACACCCTCAACGGGCCCGCCGCCTTCGACGAGGCGCAGGTGTACGCGAGCGCCGGCTACGCGGTGGTGCTCGGCAACCCGCGCGGCACCTCCGGCTACGGCCACGACCACGCCCGGTACATCGCCGACGACCTGGCGCGCAGGACCGCCCCGGACCTGCTGGCGCTGCTGGACACGGCGCTGCGGGCACCGGATCTGGACGCGGACCGGGTCGGTGTGATGGGCGGTTCCTTCGGCGGCTACATGGCGGCCTGGCTGGCGGCCCATCACGGGGAACGCTTCCGGGCGTTCATCGGTGAGCGCGGCCTGTACGCGGTGGACAGCTACGCGGCCTCCAGCGACGACGGTGTGAACGTGGCGATCGCCCTGTACGGGCCGGACCGCTCCCGCTGGGCGGACAAGAGCCCGCTGACGTATGCGGACTCGATCACCAAGCCGGTGCTGATCATCCAGTCGGACCAGGACCGGCACTGCCCGATGGAGCAGGCGCAGCGGCTGTTCGTGGCGCTCAAGATGCGGGGTGTGCCGGTGGAGCTGCTGGTCTTCCCCGGCGAGGGGCACGACATGTCCCGCTCGGGTCTGCCCAGCCACCGGGTGGCCCGCTTCGAGGCGATCCTCGAATGGTGGGACCGCCACCTCCTGTAGGGCCTCCTGGCAGAACATGCCGCCGTCGCGAGGTCTGGCACCCGCATCTGCGGCGTTGTCGCCGGTTGCCGCCGCACCGCGCCGCCGCCCTCCTCCGCCCTGCAGCAGCTGCATGCTCCGTCATTGCTCGAACGACCTCGCGCAGGGGGATACCCCCCTCGCCCCTCGCCCCCGCTCACTGGGGAGCCACGGGCCGTCGATTGAAGCCGGCCCGATCCGCCGGACAGGCCCTGGCCCGCCCCGGAAGCCCGGCCCGGAAGCCCGCCCCGGAAGCCCGGCCCGGACGAGCCCCGTCGACGACCGCCGCAGCCGCGCCGCCCGAAGCATCCCCTGCCGAGAGAACGTTCCTGGAGGAATGATGAGCCGATCCGTGGCCCAGCACTGGACGGTCCCGGCGGTCGTCGACGGCGGCCGGCGCCCGCGCCGGGCCGAACTCTTCAGCGACGTCCGGGCCCGGCAGACGCACCCGTACACCCCAGCGCTCACCCTGGCCGGGAAACCGGGCACAGTCGTGCGCGAACGTCCCGCACCCGCCCCGCACGACATCGGCGCGCCCCGCACCGCCCGCCTCGACGACCTGGTCGACGAGATCCGGGCGGCCCTGGCAGCCCTGCGCGCCGCCCCGCCCGAGCAGGCCGGGCACGAGGCGGCGGCCGTACTGGCGCCGCACCTCGGGCACGACGACCTGCTCACGCCGGCCCGGCAGGAACCCCAGCCGCACACCTGTCGCCAGCACCTCCTGCACGCCGAACCCGGCGGCTCGTTCCCACTCGTCGCGCTGGTCCGGCTGCCGGGGCAGAGCACACCGGTCCACGACCATGTCGCCTGGTGCGCGTCGGGCCTTCACCGGGGGGCGCAGACGGAGACGGTCTACCGCCTGGTGCGCAACGAGCCGTATCTCATCCCCACGGCCACCTCGACCAGCGCCGTGGGAGCAGTGTCGTTCCCCGTCCCGCCGGGCGGCGTCACGACGCCAGGTGCACGCCGCGCACCGGACGGTCTCGATCCATGTGTACGGGGCGGACACCGCACGGCTCGGCACCAGTGTGCGCCGGACGTACACCCTGCCGGTGCTGCCCGTGATCGGCACCGGCCCACCGCGCTCACCCGCACATCTGCCACAGCAGTGACCGACCTTCCAAGGAGTGCCGATGCCCCCTGTCATAGAGATGCCCCCCGCGATAGAGCAGAGCGAGAAGATCGCCGTCTTCTGCGGTGCCCGCGACGGCGCGCGCCCGGACCATCTGCTGCTGGCCAAGGAGTTCGGGACCGCTCTGGCCCGCCGCGGCCTGGATTTGGTGTACGGCGCCGGCGGCGTGGGAGTGATGGGCGCGGTGGCCCATGCCGTCATGGACGCGGGGGGCGGTGTCACCGGGGTGGTGCCCCGCTTCCTGCACGCGCGTGAGCGGGCCGACAACGCGCCGGGCGCGCTGTTCCTCGTCCGCTCCATGCACGAACGCAAAGCGCTCATGTACCGGCTGTCGGCGGGCTTCGCCGTGCTGCCCGGCGGGTTCGGCACGCTGGATGAGCTGCTGGAGGTGGCGACCTGGAACCAGTTGTCGATCATGAAGAAGCCGATCGTCGTGGTCAACCACCGGGGCTTTTTCGACCCGCTGCTGCGCATGCTGGACCACCTGGTCCTGGAGGGGTTCCTCAGAGCCGAGGAGCGCAGCCTGATCCAGGAGGGCAGGAGCGTCGAGGAGGCCATCGACCTGCTCAGGGCCCCGCGTGCCGAGCCGGCCGCGGTCACGGCCTGACAGCCGCCCCGTATAAGCGCCCCCACCGAACGGTGGGGGCGCTTCGCGTTTATTTCGGGAAAGCGTCCGGGAATCCTGTTCAACTTCCGCATCAAAAACATGATGTTGACGCCGAAGGCCTTCCCGGGAGAATATTTCATCACCGCCGGGAAATCCCGGAGGAAACTGAGATGATAAAGGAGTGATCCTCATGGAGAACACCGTGGCGTTCGACGACATCGAGTTCATCGAGACCTCTGCCGAGCTTCTCGCGACGTCGTACTACGTCAACATCCAGTAATTCTTTGCTGCGGCCGGAGGGGCGGCTTCCGCCCCTCCGCCGCAACAGGACGCACCACGGAAAATGAACAGGACGCACCACGGGAAACGCAGGCGCGAAGACAGGAAAAATGTCTTCGCGCCCCTTTGTTGTGTCCAATTCCGCTGTCATTGACTGGGATTGTGTGCCACCCATAAATTCATCGTATGAAGTTCACAGACATTGATCTCCTTCCTGTTCTGGGAAAGCCGACGCTGTCGGGGGACGGCCGGTTCGCGGCTGTCGCGGTGACGCGTCCTGATCTGGCCGCCGACGGGTATGTGTCCGAGCTGTGGCTGGCCGAGACGGACGGCGGCCGGCCGGCCCGGCTGCTGAGCCGGGGTATGGATGACGGCGCTCCGGCGTTTTCGCCGGACGGCCGTCATCTGGCGTTTCTGCGCCCTGTTGCGGGTGGTGCCGCGCAATTGCATCTGCTGCCGATGGACGGTGGTGAGGCGCGTGTGGTCACGGGGCATCCGATCGGTGCGGGGCAGCCGGTGTGGAGTCCGGATTCGACGCGTATCGCCTATACGGCGCGGGTGCCGGAGCCGGGCCGTTACACGGGTTCGCCGCAGAGTGAGGCGCCGCGTCGTATCACCCGGCTGCGTTACTGCGCGGACGGGTTCGGTTTCACTTTCGACCGGCCGCGGCATGTTTTCGTCACCGATCCGTTCTCGGCCGACCCTGTGTCCGCCACCGTCCAGGTCACCGACGGCAGTTTCGACCACGCGGACGTCTCCTGGAGTCCTGACGGCGCGTTGCTGACGTTCACCGCGGCCCGCCACGCCGAGGCCGGCGACGATCTGCGCAACGACCTGTGGGTGTGCGCCCCCGACGGCAGTGGCCTGCGCGCCCTGACCGGCGGCGGGCTGATTCTGGGCTGCCCCCGCTTCTCCCCGGACGGTGCGACGGTGTGCTTCGCCGCCGAGCCGCTGGACGAGAACAACAACGCGTTCGCCACGATGAGTTACGGCCTGTGGTCCGTGCCGGTCGACGGCTCGGCGCCGGCCCGCCGCCTCACCGGCCCGGACTACCACCTCAGTTTCGCCTCCCAGATGATCCTCCCGGTCGCCGACGGTGTGCTGTTCGCCGCCGACCACCGCGGCGAGGTCCATCTGCTCCTGGTGCCCTACGACGGCGGCACCCCCAGGCCCTTGATCACCGGCACCCGCCAGGTCAATGCCTACGCGGCGGTCGACGGCGTGGACGGGCTGACGGTGGCGGCCGTCGTCTCCAGCGCCACCAGCGCCGGTGACCTGGTCAGCCTGCGCGCCGGCGAGGAGCATGTGCTGACCGGCTTCGGGCGTGAACTGCTTAAGCAGAGCGATGTGCTGCCGATGCAGGAGTTCACCGCCACCACCGACGACGGCTATGAGCTCCAGGGCTGGGTCATCCGTCCGCGGGGCGAGGGCCCGCACCCGGTGCTGCTGCAGATCAAGGGCGGCCCCTATACGCAGTTCGGGTACACCCTCAACGGGCCCGCCGCCTTCGACGAGGCGCAGGTGTACGCGAGCGCCGGCTACGCGGTGGTGCTCGGCAACCCGCGCGGCACCTCCGGCTACGGCCAGGCGCACGGCATGCACGTCGCCGACGACCTGGCGCGCAGGACCGCCCCGGACCTGCTGGCTCTGCTGGACACGGCGCTGCAGGCACCGGATCTGGACGCGGACCGGGTCGGCGTGATGGGCGGCTCCTTCGGCGGCTACATGGCGGCCTGGCTGGCGGCCCACCACGGGGAACGCTTCCGGGCCTTCATCGGTGAGCGCGGCCTGTACGCGGTGGACAGCTACGCGGCCTCCAGCGACGACGGTGTGAACGTGGCGATCGCCCTGTACGGGCCGGACCGCTCCCGCTGGGCGGACAAGAGCCCGCTGACGTATGCGGACTCGATCACCAAGCCGGTGCTGATCATCCAGTCGGACCAGGACCGGCACTGCCCGATGGAGCAGGCGCAGCGGCTGTTCGTGGCGCTCAAGATGCGGGGTGTGCCGGTGGAGCTGCTGGTCTTCCCCGGCGAGGGGCACGACATGTCCCGTTCGGGTCTGCCCAGCCACCGGGTGGCCCGCTTCGAGGCGATCCTCGAATGGTGGGACCGCCACCTGTGACCGGCACCGCACGGGGCCCCGGTTCCCTCCACGGGGCCGGGGCCACTCGCACGAGCGCACACCAACCCATCCACCCCAACCCATTCACACCCGCTCAACTGAATGGATCTGGAGGACTCATGAGTCAACCAGTGGCCCATCGTCGCAGGGCCCGGCCCGCCGTCGACGCGGAGCGTCTTTTGCGCCGCGTGGAGGAACTGGGCACCATCGGGCGCGACGCGGTGACCGGCGGCATCACCCGCGAGGGCTTCAGCCGCGCCGACCGCGAGGCCCGCACGTACCTCATGGAGCAGAGCCGGGCCGCCGGCCTGGCACCGTCGGTGGACGCGGCCGGAAACATCACGGTCCGCTCCCGCCCGCTGGGCACCGGGCCCGCACGGCCCGCCGTACTGATGGGCTCCCACCTGGACACCGTCGTCAACGGCGGCCGGCTGGACGGCGCGTACGGAGTGCTGGCCGCCCTGGAAGTGGTGCAGGTCTGTGCCGAGTTGGGCGTCGACGGCGAGTTTGAGCCCGTGGCGGTCGCCTTCTCCAACGAGGAGGGCGCGCTGTTCCCGCAGCCGTTCTTCGGATCGTCCGTCCTGGCGGGCCGGCTCGCCGACCTGCCCCGCGAACCCCTGGACCACGAGGGCCGTCCGCTGCGCGGCCCGCTGGCGCTGGCCGGCGGTGACCTGGACGCCCTGGGCAGCGCGGTGTGGCCGGCGGAGTCGCTGGCCGCCTATCTGGAGCTCCATGTGGAGCAAGGGCCGGTCCTGGAACGGGCCGAGAACCGTATCGGCGTCGTCGACGGCATCACCGGACGCACGGTCCTCACCATCGAGATCAGCGGAAGCGCCGGTCACTCCGGCACCACTCCGATGCCCGGCCGGCGTGACGCACTGGCCGCGGCGGCCCGCGCGGTCCTGGCGGTCGAACACCTCGCCACAACGCGTGGGCTGTGCCGGGTCGCCACCGTCGGGCGTCTGGACATCCACCCCAACTCGCCCAACACCATTGCCGACACCGCGCGCCTCACCGTCGACCTGCGGGACACCGTCGCCGTACGGATGGAGGAGGCCGAAGCCGTCCTGCGGCACGACCTGGAGGACCTTTCCCGGCAGACCGGCACCGTCATCGAGGTCGTCGCCCGTACGTACTCCGGTCCCGTGTCCACCAGCGCGAACCTGCGCGGCCTGATCGAGGAGAGCTGCCTGGAACTGGGCGCGCCCTACCAGTGCCTGCCCAGCGGCGCCGGCCACGACGCCCAGGTCGTCGCCGACATCACGCCCACCGCCATGATCTTCGTGCCGAGCGTGGGCGGCGTCAGCCATGTCCCGCACGAGGACACCGACCCGGCCGACCTGATCCTCGGCGCGGAAATACTGCTGCGCACCGCCGTCAAGGCCGCCCGGATCCGAGCCCACTGACCTCGCCGGTGCCGCCCGGCGGGCGGGGCCGCCCGGGGACGGCCGCCCGGGGCCACCCGGGG
>NZ_JBHXSG010000079.1:7108-12180 GCF_042714835.1 Streptomyces sp. NPDC058678
CGTAAGGCCGCCCCTTACCCGACCCAACTGACCTCGCGGTGGCCCCCGGGCGGCTTTGACCGCGCGGTCACGGCCGCCGGGCGCAACCGGGCGAGAGCGGCGGGACTTGAACAGGCTTGGTCAAGACCCAACTCCTCTGTGAAGCTGGGGCGATGACCATCACACCGGCATGGGAGCAGCGCTCCACCGACCTGTGGGCCGCTATCAACGACTACGACCCCGCCGACTTCCGCGCGAAGATCGGGGCGCTGGCCGACGAGCTTCCCCAAGGACATCCCGTCGGATACTTCGAGCGTGCCTCGGCCAACGACTCGACCGGCGAGGGCGAAGCGGCTGTACCGCTCTATCAAAAGGCGCTGGACGCCGGGCTGGTGGGCGAGCGCAGGCGGCGTGCCGTGATCCAGATGGCCAGCACCCTGCGCGCGCTCGGCCACGCCGAGACGAGCGTCGAACTGCTCAGCGCGGAGCGCGACAAGGACTCCGACCACCTCGACGACGCCGTCACCGCCTTCCTCGCGCTGGCACTGACCGACGTCGGCCGGGAACGGGAGGCGGTCGGTCTGAGCCTGGGCGCACTCGCCAAGCACCTGCCGCGCTACAACCGCTCCCTCGCCAACTACGCGAAGATCACGATGGGTGAGGAACCGACGGCCTGACAGCGTCCTGCACCGGCCCGCACTCCACAGCCCCCAGGCCTGAGACCCCGCCCCTCGCCACAGTTTTACCGGTGCCGGGCCGGCTGCAGCCCTCCCGCCCCCGGCGGGCCGGCACACAGGCGCACGCAGGATGTCCAACTCCTTGTCCACACAGCCCAATCGGCTCAATCGTCAGGCTGAGCCGCCGCGCACTGACGCCGGAAAAAGGGGGGCCGCGGGATGGAGCAGCAGCGAGCGAGAGGCGCGGCCATTCCGGCCGCGCGACTCGCGCAACTCCTGGCCGGCATGACCACCGCACGCCCCGCCTACCGGCATCTCGCGGCGGCTGTCCGCACCCTCATCCTCGACGGCGGCATCGCCGTCGACGCCCGGCTGCCCGCAGAACGGGAGCTGGCCCCCGCACTCGCGCTGAGCCGCACCACCATCAGCGCCGCCTACGAACAGCTACGCAAAAACGGATACGCCCGCAGCCGGCGCGGATCCGGCACCTGGACCGCACTGCCCGAAAGCGCGCACTGCCCAGCGCAGTGGGATGCCATGGCGCCGGGCCCGCCGCACGGCGCCACGCCGCCGATGCCGCCCCCAGGCGCCATCGACATCGCCACAGCCGCCCTGCCCATGCCCCAGGACGTACTCCACCAAGATCTCGCCGAAGCGGTCCGCCACCTTCCGCACCCCGCCCACACCTCGGGCTACCACTCCTACGGGCTGCCCGAACTGCGCACCGCCGTCGCCGCCCGCTACACGGCACGCGGCCTGCCCACACACCGCGAGCAGATCCTCGTGACGGCCGGCGCGCAACAGGCACTGAGCCTGGCCCTGTCGCTGCTGTGCGGTCCGGGCGACCGGGTGCTCGTGGAGAGCCCGTCCTACCCCAACGCGCTCGACGCGATCCGGCGCGCCCGGCTGCACCCCGTCCCGGTACCGGTCACCGAGGACGGCTGGGACGGCGACCTCCTCACCTGCGCGCTGCGCCAGAGCGTGCCGCGGCTGGCCTACCTCATCCCCGCGTTCCACAACCCCACCGGCGCCCTGATGCCGCCGGGCCAGTGTGCCGAGGTGCTCGGCGCCACCCGCAGGCCCGGCACCTGGCTCGTCGTCGACGAGACGCTCGCCGACATGGCCCTGGACACCGCAACACCCACGCCGTTCGCCGCCCACGGGGCCGGCGGCGGTGGCGAGCATGTCATCTCCATCGGCTCACTCAGCAAGAGCTACTGGAGCGGACTCAGGGTCGGCTGGCTGCGCGCCTCACCGCGCCTGGTCGCCGAACTGGCCGAGCTGCGGGCCACGGTGGACGTCTCGGGCTCCGTGCTGGACCAGCTGCTCGCCCTCCTGCTGCTGGACCGCGGGGACGGATGGCTGGCCGACCGGGTCGATCAGGTACGCCACCGCAGGCAGACCCTCCTCGCCGCGCTGGAGCGGTATCTGCCGCACTGGTCCTGGCGGCTGCCACCGGGCGGCCTGTCCCTGTGGGTGGACCTGGGACAGCCCGTCGCCTCCGCCCTCGCCGAACGCGCCCTGGCGCACGGGGTGCGCATCGGATCGGGGGCGCGCTTCGGCGGCGAACCCGGACTCTACGAACACCGGCTCCGCATCCCGTACACGCTGCCTCCCGCCGCCCTGCAGGAGGCCGTACGGCGGCTGGCGGCGGTCCTGGCCGACTGGCCACCGGTTGCGGGCGCGGCCCGCTCCCGCAGCGACTGGGTGGCCTGACACCGACCCCCTCAACCGGCCGCCACCAGGCGTGTTCAAGCGCGCCCGTCCGCAGTTGAACACGACGACCACCGGGGGACCGGACACACCTCAGTCGACACTCGCCGGCAGGTGTCCGTACTGCACCGCGCGCACCCCGGCCTGGAAGCGGCTGCGCGCATCCAGATGCGACATCAGCGTGTTGGCGAAACGCCGTGCCGTACGCGGCGAGACCCCCAGCTTCCGGGCGATCGCATCGTCCGTGTGGCCCTCCGCCAGCAGCTGCAGCACCTCGGCCTGCTGCCGGTGCAGGTCATCCTGCTCGCGCCCGGCCGAAGTGCCCAGCGGCTCCGCCGCCTGCCAGGTGTTCTCGAACAGCGCGCACAGGGCGGCGATCAGACCCGGCGCGCTGAGCACGACGGCTCCCCCCGAGGTGGCGTTGCTGTCGGCCGCCATGATCGCCACCCGCCGGTCACAGATGATCATCCGGTTCGGGAGCGACGGCACCGTGCGCACCTGAGCGCCTATCCCCATCAGCCACTTGGCGTGCGCCACCGTCGCGGCATCCCGGCGAATGCTGTCCAGGTAGACCGTCCGCATCTGCACGCCGCGCTCGAGCAGCCGCTGGTTGAGCGGACGGGAAGCCCGCATATTGGCATCCGTCTGCGGCCCGCCCGGAGCGAACGCCAAAAACTCCTGCCGTACCTGATGGTTGAGCGCCGTCAGATAGTCGCGGATGGACTCCAGACCCCGCAGATACTGCACCCCGGCTTCGGGTACGTCCTCCTGCTGGCCGGCGAACTCCGAGATCAGCCGGGCCGCGACGGCGCGGCTCGCCTCGACCCGCTGCTGCTGCGCGGCCAGTTCGGCCTGCTGCCGGGCCAGCAGAATCTCCATGCCCAAATGCGGGCTGACCGCGTGGAGTTGGGTGGGATCCTCGGTGGAGACGCGGACCAGCGCAAGGTCGCTCAACTGGTCGAGCGCGTCCCGGATCTCCTTCGCGGGCATCCCCAGCCGGGCAACCAGGTCCTCCACCCCGTCCTGGGGATGGGCGAGCATGGCCCGGTAGACGGCTTCCGTTTCGGATTCGAGCCCGAGAAGATCAAGCATCTCATTCCCCCGACCGGCCGGTGCGTCAAAAATGCGTTGCTGAGGCGGATACGAGAGCGCCTCAAAGTGCCGCAAGGAAAGGAGAGTAGTTTAGATCCTTGGCGGTCGACCGAATACTTGACTCTCTTGGTCCAAGGCTGACCGTTCCTAAACCTAATCGCCGCGCCCACCCGGCTGCGCCGCCCGCCGGGCCCTCTCGGGCGGGTGTTCAACACCGTCGGACGTAGACGCAACAAACGACTCGTGCCATGTTGCAACCACTCTCCGCTGTCCGCCGGGTGCCCCGGCAGACAGCTCCGACGCCGGCAGGAACCCCGCCATGTACCTCGTCCATGTCCATGTGCAGCCACCTTTGAACGGCGTCCGCCTCCCCAGTGGGACGGCCGATGCCGTGGCCGTCTGCGCGCGCGACGTGGCCGGCGTCGAACATGTCGTCGTGCACGCCGGCACCCGCCCGCATCCCGTCATCGGTGTCTATGTCAGTGCCGCCACCCTGCAAGCGGCGGAAGAGACCGCGGTGGCCCTGTGGCGCTGTGCCCTCAAAAACCATCACTGGCTGCGCCCCTGGACGCTGCTACGGGCCGAAGTACCCCTCATCCCTATCGACGCCGGCTGGCCGCCCTGAATGTCCTAAGTAGGTCATGGACGGTTTGACCTGCGATTTTCCCCTTCTGGTGGCGCGTGTGGAACGGCACTGTCTGAGGTGCCGGCGAAACCACGACACCAGAGGGAGGAATCCATGGCGGTCAGCGAGACAGCCCTGGACGCGGTCGCGGTATCCGCAGTCGTGCACCAGGCGTCCAGCGTGTCGCAGGACGACTCCGGCTGGCAGTGAGCCGACAGCATGCACCGCCCGACTTCTCGCCGATACCCGTAGCCAGAAGAGGAACAGCAATGGATGTCATGACGGCCGTGCTGACCCGCCGCAGCGAACACCAACTCGTCGAACCCGCCCCACAGGACGAGGAGTTCGCCTATCTGCTGCGGGCGGCGGCCACCGCCCCCGACCACGGCCGGCTCCGGCCATGGCGGTGGATCCTGGTACGCGGTGAAGGGCGCACCGCCCTGGGGCGCTGCTTCGCCGACGAGAACCAGGGGCCCGAGTCCCGACGGGAGCAGGTGGAGACCAGGCCCCACAGAGCACCGCTGCTCGCCACGCTGGTGTTCGCACCCGTGCCCGACGACACCGCTCACGGCGGCTCCATCCCCGAATGGGAACAACTCGCCGCCACCAGCGCCATGGCCGGCTCCCTGATACTGCTGCTGCACGCCCGTGGCTTCGGCAGCGTCTGGCGCACCGGCCGCTTCACCGAGTCCGAACGAACCCGCCGAGTACTGGGGCTGCGTCCGCAGGAGCGCCTGCTGGGCTGGCTGTACATCGGCACCCCGCAGCGGCTCAGGCCGTCGAAGCGGCGCGTCCCCGAGGACGTCACCGACCGGATCTCCGTGTTCACACCCGAACTGTTGACGTTGTGACCCCCTGGCGGGGGGGGGGGGGCCCCGGCGCCCCCCCCCCCCCCGGGCCGCCCCCCCCCCCCCCCGGCGAGGGGGGGGGTTGTGCGCCCCCCCACACACCCCCCCACCCCCCGGCCGCCCGCCGCCCCGCCCCCG
>NZ_JBHXSG010000079.1:12190-34402 GCF_042714835.1 Streptomyces sp. NPDC058678
GATGATCCTCCGGTGACAAACCCGGCCGGGGGGGGGGGGGCCCCCCCCAGCCGGGCCCCCCCCCCGGGCCGGCGGTACCCGGGCCCCCCCCCCCAAGGCCCCCCCCCCCCCCCCCGCGACCCCGGGATCCGCTCGCCCGACGGCACTGGCGATGCTGCTGGTTGCGCACCACCCCAAGCGCCCGCTCCACGGCCGGCCGCCGGCAGGCCGCCCCATGGGCTGGAGGCGGGCAGACAGCGGCCCGGATCCGGCCGGTGTCACCTGCCGGGGCGGTGCGCGGGCTGCCGTCGAGGAGGGCCCGGCAGAGACCTGCAGCCGTCCCGGCTCCCTGCCGGGCACGGCCGACAGCGCCAGGCGTTCGAACCGGGGCAGCGTCGATTCCGCGATGCTGAATCGTGGCTCGCACCCATATCCGCACTGGTCTTTGAGGCAAGATGCGCGGTCATGGGGAAGAGGGACGACAGTGACGAGGCGTACGTCGTCGGTCTGTGTAATCAGGTGCTCGGTGAGACAGCCTTCACGCAGCACACCTTCGATTGGCTGCTGGGCGATCCTGGCATCGGCGGCCGACGGGCCAGGCTGCCGGTCGACGCCTTCTGGCCTGGCCATCAGTTGGTGGTCGAATACCGGGAGTTGCAACACGACCAGCCCGTGTCCCACTTCGACAAGCCGGACAGGCTGACCGTAAGTGGTGTCCACCGCGGCAAGCAGCGGACGCTGTACGACGACCGACGCGAGAGCGAGATTCCCGCTCATGGTCTGCGGCTGGTAGTGATTCGTCCGGCCGATCTCGAGGCGGACAGCCGCGGACGCCTGCGCCGGAACCAGGAGAGTGACCTGGCAGCGCTGAGGAAGATCCTGGCCCGCCGCAGCGACGAGGACCGGATCACCGATGCGTTCCGCAGCTGGCTGCTGGCCCAGGGCTGGACACCGGTCGATCCCACAGACCGCTGGACCGATCTTGAAGCCGTGCGCGGCACAGAGCGGCTCATCTGTGAAGCCAAGGGCCGCACCAGAGAGATGGGCATCGACGCGGACATCGCGTACGGGCAGCTGTTGCGCCGCATGACGAGCGAGGCACCGCAGATACGGTATGCGCTCATCGTGCCGTCCTCATCCGTCAAGGCGGCCGAGCGCGTTCCGGTCCATGTCCGCAGGCTGCTGCGGATCGACGTGTACGAGGTGACGGACGACGATGCGGTGCGTCAGCTGCCGGCGTAGACGACTGCGTCGTTGTGCCGCCCAGCCGCGCGGCCGGCCGACATCCCAACGCTCCTGGAGACGGCGTCGGGGCCTGAAGCGTTGCCGTCCCGGACGCGGCCTCCTGCACTTGCCCGCCCCCGCCCATGATCTGCGCCGGCGTGAGAGAACAGCGCCGCGTCGGCGAGGCGGACGGCTTGGTTCGCTGCCCACGCCCGGAGACCGCGACGGATACCCACGCTGGTGTCTACCGGGCAGGACAGTAACGGACTGTAACGTCGTTGAGGTTTTCGATCCACGCATCGAGCTGGTCCTCGTCCCTCGTGGTGACGCGGCAGCTGTACGCGTGGCCGTTGGTGAGGGTGACGGTGATGGTCAGGCCGTAGCCGCGGCCGGTTTCCCGGTGCGTGACCGTGCGCACCACAGGCCAGGGAAAGTCAGTGGGGTGCCCGTTGATGCCCAAGGAGATGCCATGGACGTCCGCGATCACGGCGTTCTTGTGGTCCATGGCCAGGAACTCACCAGCCCCATCCGCACTTTGGTCATCGGTCGGCGCGGGGAAGGCGGTGATGGTCGGGGGATAGGGCGGCGGAGCCGGGATGGAGGGCGTGGACAGCAGGGTCGGCGTGTAGCCGGCCGTTGAGGCAGGTGGAGCGGTGAAGGTGTCCAGCAGCTGTCCCGGAGTCGGCCGCAGCGCTGGTTGCTTCGCCAGACACGCATCAACCACGGCCCGCAGGGCGACGGGAACGGCAGTGACGTCGGCTTCGTGGTGTACCGAGCGATACACCAACGCCACCGATGTCCCGTGTCCGAAGGCACTGCCGCCGGCGGCAGCCACCAGGACGGCACCGAACGCGAACACGTCTGCCGCACCGTTCACCGCCTGGCCTTCGGCCTGCTCCGGAGCCAGAAAACCGGGGGTGCCGATGCCAATCCCCGTCGCCGTCAGCCGTGCATCCTCCGCCGCACGCGCGATACCGAAGTCCACCACCCGCGGCCCGTCCACCGCCATGATGATGTTGCCGGGCTTCAGATCACGGTGCACCAGGCCACAGGCATGGATGGCCTGCAGCGCCTCTGCCAGCGCCGCACCCAACGCCCGCAATGCCTGCTCGTTCATCGCACCGTGGGCGTCCAGGGCGTCAGCCAGCGTGGGACCGTCGATGTAGGCGGTGGCCAGCCACGGCAGCTCGGCATCGGGATCGGCATCGACGACCGGCGCCGTATGGAACCCGCCCACCCGCCGAGCCGCGTTCACCTCGGCCCGAAACCTCTCACGGAACATGCTGTCCTTGGCCAGCTCCGGCCGCGCGACCTTCACCGCCACCAGACGGCCACCCCGCGAGCGCGCCCGGTACACGACTCCCATCCCTCCTGCACCGAGCACCCGCTCCACGGCATACGGGCCGATACGCTCCACAGCCCCACCCTCCCCTGAATGTTCGCTCGCCACGGTAAGCCAGCTCGCCCAGGCAGTGATCGGCAGGGGACAGGGCGTGGAACCTGTAGCACTCAGGTCTGAGCTTGCTGAGCGGCCCGCCGATGGCCCTGCGCCCACGCGTACCAGTTGCCTTCGTCGGTGACTAGCCGGGCGCTGGAGAGGGGCAGTGCGGCACGATCCGGCCCGTCAGCATCCACGACACCGCGTCGCTCAGCGCCGCACCGACCGGCGACCCGGCGGTCACCGTCCACACCTGCTCCCGATCCTCGAGGGCCTGGACCAGGAGCGTGGGCACGGCGCCCACCCGCGGGCGGGGCCGGAAGCCGAACCAGCACACCCGCACCCCGTCCCGCTCAGACAGACTGGTGCGTGCCGCGATCTCTTCCACCGTGATGGGAGACAGCTGCGCCTCCAGCGCCGTCAGCCGGGTGCCGTCGGGGCGGACGAGCCCGGGGTCGGGCGCCCCGCAGGTCGCGGCGTGGCGGATCAGGTCGGGTGGCCTCGGCGGTCCAGCGGTACGTCAGGGGCGACAGCCCGTAGCGCCGCTTGAAGGCCTGGATGAGCGCCTTCTTCAGCATGAAGGGCGTGCGGACGGAGCACTGGCGGCGTGGACTGGGCCCAGCGCGCTACCACGGCACGCGGCGCACCGCGGGCTATCCCGGGATTCTCGCGTGACCCGCTGTCCGCCTGGGAATACTCGTCCAGCACGGCGGGAGGCATCTCTCCGCTCCGCGGCCCGCGTCCCTCGCGGCGGCCGTCCGGCGCCGTGCCGACGCGGAACACGGACACAGGGGGATCACAGTGGGGAACCTTGGGCTTGCCGAGACCATCGCCGCCTTGCGGGAGGAACTGGCCGAAGCCGTCGCCGCCGGCTCGGACGCGGAGTTCCGCTTCGGCGTCGGCGAGGTGCAACTGGAGCTGAGCGTCGGGGTCACACACCAGGCGACGGGCACGGGCCGCGCCAAGTTCTGGGTGCTGGAACTCGGCGGCGACGGTCAGTACCGCAGGGAGGAGATCCAGCGGGTCCTGATCACGCTGGAGGCGCCGACCGACCGTACGGGACGGCCGGTGCGCGTCACACGTGACTCCCTCGTCAAGCCCTGACCCGGACACCCTGGACGACCGAGGTGACCGCCATCATCGAGCGCGCGGTGGAAGTCCTCCGCAGACGCCGTACCGGCCCCTGGAGCGTGGGCTCCGGGTGCCTTGTCGGCGGCCGGCTGGTCCTGACCGCCGCGCATAACGTCCTCACCAACGCCTTAGTGGACGACGTGATCAGCGTCCGGCGCGGGGACCGGTTCGAACTGGCGGCAAAGGTCCTCGCCGCGGACCCCGCACAGGACCTCGCCGTCCTGCGGGTCGCCGACCACCCCTGCCTCACGGACATGCCCGCCGTCCGGTACGCCAGGATCGACCGCCGACGGACCGCATTGGTCGAGTGCTGGGCCATGGGCTACCCCGGCTGGAACGAGCACCCGCAGTCCGGCACCGACGGCCCCCTGCGCGACAGCTCCCAGGTCAACGGAGTCATCCCACCGGGCTCCCACCTGCGGCGCGGCCTGCTGGAGTTCCGGACCCAGTCGACGCCCGAAGGGACACCCGGCAGCAGGAACGGCTCACAGTGGCGCGGCATGTCCGGGGCAGTGGTGTTCAGTGACGACCCCCAGCTGGGCGCGCTGGCCGTGGGCGTCATCAGCGAGCACCACCTCCCCGAGGGGGCGTCCACCCTGACCGTGGTACCCCTGACGGGCCTGATCGAGCTGGGGCGTGGGACACCGTGGTGGTGGGACCTGCAGGCGGACAACTGGGTCGCCCTGCCGCGCATCCCCGCCGACGCCCTGCCGCGCACCACCCGGCACATGAACCTGGGCCGGGCCCGCGCGAACTTCACCGATCGCGAGCGGGCCATCGTGAGGGCGACCGGCCTGCTCGTCGACCAACTCGAGGACAGCGCCCCGGTGGTGGTCCTCCACGGCATGGCGGGCGTCGGCAAGACCGAACTCGCCACCCGGATCGCCCACCGCCTGGCGCCCACCTTCTGGCACGCCCGCATCCGGATCGACCTCGGCGGCGAGGGCTTCGACGTGTCGACGGAGGCGGCCATGATCGAGCTCCTGCAGGCGTTCGGGCAGTCCGGCGACGACCTTCCCCCCGACGCGCTGACGCGGCGGCAGCAACTCCAGGACCATCTGCGAGCCGGTCCGAGTCTCCTCGTCCTCGACAACGTGGCCGACGCGGCCCGCGTCGTCCCCCTGCTGCCCGCGGCACCGGGTAGCGCCGCGATCCTCACCAGCCGCTCGGCCTTGCCCTCTGTCCAGGGCGCGGACCGGGTGGAGGTCGAACCGCTGCCCGACACGGAGGCGCTGCGGCTGTTCGAACGCATCGTCGGCGCCGAGCGCGTCGCCCGCGAGCGCGACGCCGCGGACACCATCGTTACCCTCCTGGGAGGGCTGCCCCTGGCCATCTGCATCACCGGAGGGAACCTCATCGCCCTCTCCCAGCGCAGACGGCCACTGAGGGAGCACGCCGGACTGCTCGCCGACGAACGGCGGCGCATTTCGCAGCTGGAGGGCCAACTGGACGGCGAGGACACCGGAGTACGCAGCAGCTTCGAGATCAGCTACCGGGCACTGCGCAAGGACACCCGACGGCTGTTCCGGTATCTCGGCCTGCTCGCCGGAGCCGACTTCGTGCCCGAACTGGCCGCGCGCTGCGCCGGCATCGGGCAGGAGAAGGCCGGACGTCTCCTCGGCGAGCTCGCCGACCGGCAGCTGGTCGAGGTGGACGGCCCCGTCGGCGAGCGCTACCGGCTGCACGACCTGTTGCGCCTGTACGCCAGGGAGCACGCCGAGCGCACCGAACCGGCCGCCGAGCGGGACGAGGCCTTCCGGCGCTCCCTGGACTGGTACGCGACCCGGCTGGACACCTGGATGAGCCGCCCGCAAGCCCACGAGAACCTGCCCGCTGAGGCGATCGACTGGTTCGCGGCGGAACACCTCAACGTCCAGGCCAATATCCGCCGTGCGTACGAGAGCCACGAGTGGGAGCTGCTGCTGCGCCTGGTGGAGCCGCTGTACGGGCTGCTCTTCTACCGCAGCCAGTGGGAGGAGATGGAGGCGGTCAAGGCCATGGCGGTGGAGGCGGCACGCACGCTGCACGACGAGTCCGCGGAGCTGGGGTCGCTCATCCATCTCGCCGAGGCACGGCGCATCCTGGGGCGCCGCGAGGAGACGACCGGGCTGTACGAGCGTGCGCTGGAGATCGCCCGCACGCGGGGCGACGAGGGCAAGCAGGGCTGGATCCTGACCCACTTCGGCGACCTCCAGTGCGACTTGGAGCGTCCCGGCGACGCACTGCGCCGGTACGCCGAGGCGGAGGCCATCTACCGGCAGCGGGGCGACAAGGGCGCCGAGATCTGGCTCTCTGCCCACATGGCCGACGCGTACCGGCGGCTGGACCGGCCGGAAGACGCGGCACGCGTGTTGACGGACGCCCTGGAGGAGAGCCGGCGGCGGGGCGACCCCGCCGAGATCGTGTGGTGCCAGTGGCATCTGGCCCTGGCATACGACCAGATGGGCCGGTACGCCGCCGCAGAGGAGACCCTCGCGCCGGCCGTCGACTTCCACCGGCACCGCGGCGACCAGGCAGGACTGGCGACGATGCTGACGATCCTGGGAGACATCCACCTCCACGCCAGCCGGCCTGCCCTCGCCCGGGAGGCGTACGGCGAGGCGCTGGAGCTGGTCCGCTCCCTCGACATCCCGCGGCGGGTAGCGGAACTTGAGGCAGCCCTGGAGCGTGCCTCCGGCTGAGGATTCGGAACGTCTCGCCCATGCTGGTCGATCACGGGGGTCTGCCAACGTCGACTAGCCACCCCTGCGCCTCGGCCGATCGTCCACCGGGGTCCGGCGTCGACCGCTGCTGTTCGGGCTTGCTGGTGTCAACTACTGATCGCAGCCGCCGCACTCGGTCTTGACCAAGGGAGCCTCACCGTTGGACATGACGTGGAAGACCGTGGCGTGATGCCTGAGTCAGAGTGTCAGGCACACATCATTTCGGCGTCGCGTCTTCGCAGCTCTCCGACACTTCCACCACCTCGAAGACCACCGGGTACTCGGTGATCTGCTGGTTCGGGCCAGGCTGGGAGTCGCAGATCTTCCACGCGGCGGGGTCGTTGACCGCACGCCCCTGTCCGCTCGCGTCTTTGAAGACCATGTCAAGTTCGGAGCTCATCTGCTCGAACGCCCGCCCGGCATTGCCGCCGATGACATCAGGCATGACGGCGGCGACGGGCTCGGCGTCTGCCGAACGACGCGTCTCGGCGGCCTCCGAGCTGGTCGTGGTGCTCGCCGAGACGTCCGGCACGGATGACGCTCCGCAGGCAGTGACTGACGCCAGGAGAGTGGCGGCGAGGGCGGGTCTGAGAAGCTTGGTGACGCTCATGTCATGTTCTCCCAGCGTGACGGCAGTTTCCGGACAGTATCAATCCGATGATCGTGTCCAGTCGCAGCCCGGCCAGCGGAACGGCTCGGGACTGAGTGATCGCGCTCAGGAAGTTGGCCGCCGCGTGTGCCGGCTCCAGCGAACCGCTATCGGCGGCGGGCGACGGGCTCGGGAAGGGGCGCGCCGCTCATGTCGCTCGCGTACGACTTGGCTGCTGCAACGATGCTGGGGGAAATGGCCATGGCCGACTCCGGTTCCTCGCATGGTCTGACGACGGGCGGCCGCGATCTCGCGGCCCGCTGGTACCGCCGGGCAGGGCGACCCGAACGGACCCGCCCTGCCCGGCGGCAGGTGAGGCGGTCAGTCCTCGATCAGTTCCAGGCAGGTAATGGGGGAGGCCGCTGCCGGGCAACCGGAAGCGTTTGGTGTCCTCGGAGATGCGATAGCGGGGGCTTGACCCGCTCACCGTTGCGCGGGTCGGTGCGCCGGCGGCGTGTGAACTCCTCGTCGAGGATGAAGCCCGCGCGGCCGCCGGTGCGGTTGCGTTGCTGCACGGTGCCGGTGAGCCCACGCAGCAGGGCCGGGCGCAGGTCGTCGGTGATCCGGGCGCGGCTGCCCGCCACGATGCTCGCGTACTGGTCAGGCGGATGGCTACAGACGCCACTGGCCGTGGCTATACGAGAACAGCAACCCTGGCCGTTCACGACATGGGTGCCCCAGCCGGTCCTCACAAAGGCCGCCCAGGAGATGGGCGCGACCAGCGCCCGCGCGATCAACCTGAGCTGAGACCACGGCCGGTCGTCGCCGGCGGGCCCGCCTTCCACGGGGGCCCGCCCGCGTTCAGGACCGGTGCCGCACGAAGCTGATATAGGCGAAGCCCTCGCCCGCGCGTGGTGCCCGGGTCCAGGACCGGGTGGTGAAGGTGTGGAGCCTGCCGTGGGTCAGCGCGAAGCGGGGGAGTGAGAGCCCGAGTTCGGTGTGCAGGGCTTGCAACACACGCAGTTCGTTGTCCAGCTCAGTGTCCTTCGGGCGGAACAGCCGTGCGGGGTCCAGGGCCTCGGGTATCGCGCCGGAGCGCTGGATCTCCGTGCCCCGCACGGTGAAGGCGTAGAGCTCCTCGCCGTGTTCGGCCACCGACAGCTGGAACGCGGCCGGGTGGTCACCGGGGGACGAGCGCCTTGGGTCGGACCACACCACCACTGCGCGGCCGGACGAGGAGGCGGCCGAGGCGGGGGACAGGAACAGCTCGTTCAGGTAGTGGTGGCAGTGGCCGTCGAATGCGAAGGCCCACCCTTCACTCGTGCGGCCGACGGCGACGACGGCCCGGTCCTCCCAGAGTTCCACGCCCTCCCGCTCGTGGGGCCTCAGTGCCCGCCAGGAAGCCCTTTGCGGGTCCACGGGCGCGCTCAGTTCGGCGCCTTCCTCGCCGATCAGGGCGGGCAGGCGGGCGGGGTCGATCCCCTCGACCCAGACACAGCGGTAGCCGTCGAACGGTTGCTGGTTCGCGGCCGGTTCCGTCAGCCAGGCGAGGCCCGGCGGGTCGAGATCGGGCACCGGCTCGGGAGCGGGTCCCCTCTCTCCGCCCCGCGGTGTCGCGAGGATTTCCCGCCCACGCTCCGGAGTGATCAGCGCCCCCAGGACCGGATCGGCGAGCACGCCGAGCGGGGCGATCAGCAAGGGCCCCGGCGCCTCCCACAGCGGGAGCGCGTCCCGCAGCACCCGCCACGCGGCGTCGGCCGCCCCCCAGCGGGCTGACTCCCGGGCCTCGGCGACGGCCCGGCCCCATGGACCGGCAGGCGCGTAGCGATGGGTGCCGTCCCGCATCGCGCTCAGTACGCCCTCGGCGGTTTTCCGGGCGGCCCCGCGGGCGGTCATCATCCCGAGCCAGTGCTCGTCCCCGCCCGGCCGCCATGCGCTGCGCGCCGGCGTCATGGCCTCCACGGGCAGAATCTCGGGCAGGTAGCGCGTGTCGGCCACCAGGTTGCCGTAATCCCGGGAGCTGCTCGGAGCCAGCAGATGCCGGAGCTGGTTCAGCAGGACGGCGCTTCGCGGCCTTCCGAAGGACAGCGCCTCTTCGAGCAGGGGTATGGCGTCCTCGTACCGTCCGCGCAGGGCCAGCAGGCGGGCCTCCTCCACATGGGCGTCCTGGGCGCGCGTGGTCGCGTTCACGAAGTCGGCTCGCTCCACCCGGTCGGAGTGGAAGCCGCGGTACATGGCCTCCATGTACGCGCGGAACGAGGGGTAACGGTCCGGCAGTTCACCGCTCCAGCCCTTGTAGACGTAGAGCGCCCACTCGCCGTCCTGGTCGCTGTCGCCCGGGTCGAGCAGGGCGTACGACATGTCGGAGTCCGTCTCCAGCCGTAGCGCCCGTTGCCACATCCCGGCCAGCAGGACGTCCTCCTTGCGCGGGTGGTCGCCCAGATTCTGCTCGTACAGCGGGGTCATATCGAACGGATCCTGGAACCAGTCGATGTCCGAGGTGCCGCCGAGCTGATAGATCCCGGCCGTCTGGTCGACGTGCCACCCGTCGCTCACGGCCAGGAACCCCCGGTACGAGAGGGGCAGCCGCCGCCCCAGCCGCTCCTCGGCCGCGGCGATCGCCGCCTCGTCCGCCCCAAACCTGCCCGGGCGGACGAGGGCCTGCTCCCCGTCCCCGTCCTCGTCGGCGTCCGGGCGCGGAACCCACTCCTCCTGCCACCGTCCCAGGAACTCGCGCCAGTTGAAAGATTCGCTGCTCATGGCCGGATGGTGTCATCCGGCACCGACAACGGTGGGCGGCCTGTTCTCATCTGCCGCGACGGCGGGCCACCCCCAGGAGGGCGCCCCGCGTTTTTCGCAGGTGAGGTGTACGCAAGTACCGCGACAGGCCCAGACCGGCCGTCACTCCACGCTACGAGACCGTCTGGCGTAGCGATCCGAGGACCGGTCCTTCTGGCACCCGTCCGCAGTCAGGCCCGCACGAGTGGAAAGATCCATTGAGCAGGTCTGGGGTAACCCCCGAGCAGCGGGTGGCCGATTTCGATTTCAAGGAGCGCCATCACCACTGACAACGCCTGCTCACCAAGCATCGGGCAGAGCCTGCCGGCCCCAGCCTGCCTGCCCTGCGTCGCTTTTCCTGGACCTTCACTGGGGCCCTCCACATTTTGGGCAAAGCTCTGCTGATTAATGATCTCGGGCTTGTGTAGTTGTGTGGACCTGTCTCCTACCCTCGCACGGTATCTCGTGCTGCCCGGGATGTCGGCGTACGAGTTCAAGTGCCAAGCTGCGTATGGATGAACCTGCAGAGGGGTCAAGCAACTTCGGTCTCGCGCTCGATGGCTTTGAGGCGGTCTTCAGGCGCCGCTCGGTCGGGTGCGGCCGTGGAATGGCAGGGGGAGCGCGTCATCGGCGGCTAGACGGTGGAGTCGGTGGTGGTGGGCTGGGGGAAGACGAGACCGACGCCGATGACGTGGTCTTCAGCGTCGAGGGGTGCGCGGTGCTTCTTCGCGGGGAGGGGGGCGGAGGTTTTGTCGATGGGGTAGAGGGCGAGCAGTCCTGTGTGGGGCAGTTGTTCGCGCCGGGCTTGTTTCATGGTCTGTTCGTTCAGGTTGCTGGTATCGCCGGTCAGGTCGATGGCGGCATCGCGCGCGCTCATGAGGGTTTTGATGTCGGCGAAGTCCACTTGTGGTGAGGCGATGTTGAGGCGGGAACGGATGATTCGGCCGACCGCGATGTTCTCGGCGAAGGTCATTGTCTCGGCGGGGTGTGTAGCGGGCTTGCCGATGATGGCAACGTTCCATTGACGCAGCGAGTCGGCCATGGTGATGCGCTTGCGGATGTAGTCGATGAGGAGACTGGGGTCGGTGTCGGCAGACTTCTCGTGGAACTGGTAGGCGGCGAGGAAGCTGATGACCACCCCGCTTGGCACGTTGCGGAAGAGGTAGCGCCCCAGGTCAGGGCGGTCTTCGGTGAGGGTGGCGTGGGCGGCTGAGGCCGCCACCAGGTCACGGGCTGCTTGGAGGTTGGCACGCAGCCAGCTGGCATTGGTGTGGAAGTAGTGAGTCTGCACGCGCTTGCCTCCGTAGGAGACGGAAGAAGGCGGCTGATTGCGTTTGGCCGCTGCTACGGTGCGCAGTTTCGGGTGGGACCGAATCTGCACGGCAAGGCTGAGCGGGTTGATGTCCTCGATGGCGGCGCGCTCTAGTTGCTGGCGCAGTTCGGTCTGAATGTCGGCGATCTCGCGCCACCATACGGAGAGCTGTTCGGTCATCCAGATCCGTGGCAGGTCGCCGTAGCCGGCGCGGAAACCGAACCAACGCTCCATCTGTTGCAGGGTGTCGTAGGCGGAGGCGGCGGTGACGAAGTAGCCCACCGACAGGCCCTCCCAAGTGAGCCCGCGGGCCAGAGGCGTGCCGCCGCCGACCACGATGGTGGCGGAGTGAGGAGCATCCTCATGGTGAGCGCTGTTGCTGGAGTTATGCGTGATGATGCGGCAGTGCTGCAACACGGCTGGCAGGTGGGCGATCAGCTCGTCGAAATCTACGGGGTGTTCACCGAAGTCTTCAGCCAGAACCCGTTGGGTTTCCTGCTGCCAGGAGCGGCGCAGGTAGGCGAGGCAGTTGGGGGAGGACAGCTGCTCAGCCGTGTGGTCGCGCAGCGCCTGGAGCGGGGCGAGGAAGCTGGCGTGAACGGTCGCATTGCTGCTGGTGTGGATGAGCATCGTGTTGTGGGGAGTGCCGCTGGCGCGGACCTGGCGTGCGGCGGCGACCATCCAGAAGTACTCCACTGCATGGCGCAAGGTGGTGGGCAGCTGGGGGGTGAACTCGGTGACGGCCTCTCGGGCGGCGGGCCGTAGGTGCGGGATGTCCTGGTCGGGGATCAACCGGATCATGTCGTATCCGTCGTCGGCTTGTTCCGGGTCGTCTTGTTCACCCGTGTCGGAGCCGAAGAGAATCTCAGGGCCGGTGTAGTGAGGCGGCCGTGGCAGGGCGACGATGAAGTCTTTGGGGAAGAGATCTGTCGCGCCTGGCTCAAGGAGGAGACCCGTCATTGGGCTGCTGGTATAGGCCAGGTAGGCGGAGCGCGGCAGGGTGTGAAGCATGTTGCTGACGCGGGGAATGATGTTGGTCGATGCTACGGAAGGCTGATCGGCATCCACGTCGATGATCAGCGCGGGGAACTCGTGGAGGAGACTAGAAGCCTGCATGAGCCAGCGAGCGAGTTTGCCGAGCACTGCCACGTTCTTCTTCACGACGCAGAGCACCGGTCTTTTGCTGCCCAGGATGCTCATCGCGTTGAGCGGTGACTGGAATTCCTGCTCGCTTGTGGTCAGTTCTACCCAACGCTCGGGATGAGGCTGGACGAGCTGCCGTGTCAGGCGTTGGTGAAGTTGTTCACGAAGCGCATTATGTATGCCAGCCAGGACGATGAAGAGCCGGTATCCCCGGTCGGCTGCTTTTGAGATCACTGCCGCGATGTTCGTGCTGGCCCCAGATTGAGGGTAAGTGAGCACCAGACCGCGGGCGGAAAAGGACGGCTCCTTGGGGTGATGCAGACGCGCCACGATCCGCGAGGACGCGTTATCTAGGCCCGTGAGCGCCTCATGGTGAAACGCAGCGCCCTCGAGCTGTCGCAGGAGCGCAGGCCAATACACGTCGCCGTCGCGCGGGCCCGCATACCAGAAGGCGTGTCCGGGGGAGACCTGCCCCGGCACCGGTGCGTGGTGTGCGTCGCGCGCCGACCGACGGGCGTGGCGCACCCGCAGTCCGTCAATCTCGGCCGGCTCCAGACCGAACTGTTCCAGGCGGGCCGTGGGTTGGGACAGTTCCAGTACGAGCCGAAACGTCTCATACAGCGCGTCGATTTCCTTGCTCACGTGCGGTGACCGTGTCCCTTCGCGCGGCCATCCCCGCGCCCACGACCATAGGTGAGGGATCGTAGAGGCAAGAAGTCCTCGGTGCTGGCATGGGTCTTCATCGATCCGCTCCTTGTCTTGCTCTGCATGACCTTCCGTATTTCATGGCCACTGCATTGACGGCGTTGCGCGTCGGTGTGTTGTTGGACCTTTTGCCACGGCAAGGCGGCCCACTCGGCCTGCACCACGGGGCCTATTACAGGAGTTGGCGAAGGTGGGATGGGTGGGCGTGCAGGGCGCCTCACCCGAGTTCCAGGGCCAGGAGGCCATCACTGAGCCCCACCACGACAAGGTCACCGCAGTCCGCCACGCCCCAGGCGGGGGAGTGCACTGTGATGGACATGGTGGGGTGCGGTGTCTGAAGGTCCCATACCCGTACGGTGCGATCGTCGCTGGCGGAGATGAGGCGGCAATGGCGGCCGTGCGTCTCGGTAGTCAAAGTGGTGATCTTGTCGGTGTGTCCGTCAAGACGTTGGCGTGCCTTGCCCGTGGCCGGATTCCACAGCTGGATGGTGCGATCATCGCTGGCGCTGGCCAGCAAGGGCTGTCCCAGCAGGGAAACGGTGGTCAGCGCCGTGATGGGCTCGGCATGGGCTTCCCAGACCCGCAGTGTGCGGCGGCGATTGGGGTCCCACAGACCGATGCTGCCGTCCTCGAACCCGGCGGCCACGAGCTGCTGGCCATCGACGATGAGGGTATCCAGGGCCACGATGGCGCTGTCCCAGGATGCCTGGGCTAGGCAATGTGCGTGGGTGGCCGGATCCCACAGCCGCAGCGTGCGGTCGCTACCGGCGCTGGCCAACAGCGTGCGTCCGCCTACCCTCACGGGACACAGCCCGGTCAGAGTGTCGTCGTGACCGGTCAAAGTGCGCAGGATCGTTGCGCGTGCGGTGTCCCAGACGAGGATGCGGCCATCGTCGCCCCCGGCGGCCAGGTGAGGTTCGTCGCCGATGGGCACAACGCACAGGGTGCGGACCCAGCCGTCATGCCCCTCAAGTACCGTGACAACCTCGCCGGTGGCGACGTCACGCACACGCACACGATGGTCACTTTCAGCCGAGGCCAGATAAGCCTTGCCGTGGCTGGGCACAGCACATACCGCCGTAACCGCCTCGCCCTGATCAACAGCGGGCAAGGGCGGTCCGGCTTGGACATCCCACAGCCGGATCGCGCTGTCATTGCCGGCGCTGGCCAGCAGCGTGTGCTCGCCCCAGGCCAACACGCACACGCTGGTCACCCAGTCGGTATGGCCCTCGAAACCGTCCGGCGCGATCTGGCTACTGCTGCTGTCCCACAAGCGCACCGCAGTGTCATGTCCTGCACTGGCCATGACAGGGCGCCGGCCCAACGGGAACGATGTGAGGGCGCGCACCCAGTCGGTGTGCTGCTCGACCGTGCGGACGAGGGCACCCGCCTGCCAGTCCCACAGGCTGATCACCTGGTCGTTGCCCGCGCTGGCCAGCAGTATCTGCTGACCCACCACGACGGGACACAGAGCGTTGATCCATGTCGCATCTGCGGCAAGGACGCGCACCGCCTTGCCGGTGGCCGGATCCCACAAACGGATCGTCGCATCGGTGCCGGCGCTGGCGAGCAGCGTTCGACCGCGGTAGGTGAGGCAGGCCAGGGCGCGGACGGGGCCGGTGTGTCCGGTCAGTATCCGTACTGTTTCCCCGGTATCGGCATCCCACAAGCGGACCGTGTGATCGTTGCTGGCGCTGGCCAGCAGCCTTCTGGAGCCGACGGGCACATCACACAGGGCATTGATATACGCGCTGTGCCCGGTGAGCGTGCGCACACAATGTCCGGTGACCGGATCCCACAGGCGGATGATGTGGTCGGTGCCGGCGCTGGCGAGCAGCGTTCGACCGCGGCGGGTGAGGCAGGCCAGGGCGCGGACGGGGCCGGTGTGTCCGGTCAGTATCCGTACCGTTTCCCCGGTATCGGCATCCCACAAGCGGACGGTGTGATCATTGCTGGCGCTGGCCAGCAGCATCCTGGAGCCGTGCGGCACCGGACAAAGAGCATTGATCCAGGCGGTGTGCCCCTCCAACACGATGTCCTCGGCATGCGGCGCCCCCACCGCCCACACCGCCCGGTACGGAGCAGGCTCGCCTCGATTGCGAAAGGATCGCCCCAGCTGCTCGCGCGCCTCGGTGACGCTGAACAACGCCATCCGCTCCCGGGGGCCCGCCTCCAGCGCCTGCGGCGTCTTGCGCAACAGGCGAGCCCTGGCCCGCCCGACGGCCGAAAGGGAGGCCTTCGCGGCCGGCACTAGCCGCCGCAAGTCGGCATAGAGCGCATAGGTATCATCCTGGAGCAGCTCATCGATGATGCCGCCACGCGCTGCATGACCCGGCAACGAACGCAGCACGTAACTTGGAGCACTCGCCCACGAAGAGCCGCCAGAGGCATCCATCAATGCCCGCGCGATGATCCGCTCATCGTGCTCCAGCAACGTCACCGCGGCACGATGGGCCAACAGTGCCTCGTTCAGGGCCTGATGGAAGAGACGGAAACTGCCCGAGCGCGTCGCACTATCACTCGATTCCACCAGGAAGTTAGCGGCCGCCGACCGCGCGAAGCTAAACAGCTGGCCCTCGTCCACTGCCTGTCCCGTCATGGCCTGCACCACGCGCCGCCACAAAGACAGCGTGAGCCCGGGGGACTCCGCATACGCCAACGCGGTCAGCAAGTCCTGCGCCGGCACCCCCTGCAGGTCAGGCAGCCGCAAGAGATAGTCCCGCAGCGCCGACTCCACCGTCCCGGTGTAACGCAGCTGCTCTACCGCGATCGCCTCTTCGTCGCGCATGCCGTGCGAGCGGGCCACCAGGCCAGCGATCAGGAAGTTGCCCTGCGCCATCTCGGCAATGCGCCGCGCCACCGCCGTGGCGATCTCGTCGTCCCGATAAGGGCTGTTGGCCCGCTCATCACCCACCAGCTGCAAGGTCGCCAGCGCGTAGGCAACAAGATCATCGGGTGCGAAGAACTCCGGCAGGTCCAGATCAATGATCTTCAGCGCGCCTTCGAACGGTGCCAGGAGATCTCCCGCATCATCCACGCGGCGACTGCCCACCACCACCCGCACACCCAAATCCGCGCACGTCTCCGCCAAGGCGATCGCGCTTTGCAAGATCACGCGCGCGTGCTGGGGGGTTGTTGCCTCATCCAAGGCGTCAATCACCACGCAGAAGCTCCCGCGCGCATCCTTCGCCAACGCCTCGCGTAGCAGCTCGGGCAACTCCTTGACCTGCTCAGGCAAGCGAGCAGAAGCCGCGGTAGCGATCTCACGCGCCACCTCCACCGCCGCCTTATCGCGGGCATGAACCGCGCACGCCACCGACCCCACTGGCGCCCGCACGCCCTGATCTTCCTTTGGCAATGCCGCTGCGATCTGGGCATCAGCGGTCGTCACCACTCGCCCCAGCACCGCAGACTTGCCCACTCCCGGAGAGCCGGTCACCACCAGCACCTGGCGTCGATCCCACTCCCGCGTCGTCATCCACTCAACGACCGCCGTCAAGGCCGCGTCGCGTCCGCGGAAGCGAAATCCGCGCTCAGCATCCGTGCTGACCCCGCGCGCCCGTGGGCGCCAATGCCGGCCCGACTCCGCGTCCCCGGCCAGCGTCCACCCCCACGCCGAGAGCGCCGCATCCCCGGCTGCCTCTACCGACCAGTCCGTCAACAAGCGAAGTTTTTGCTCTGGCAGCACTAGATCAACCGCCTTGAGCGTTAACGCCCGCGCATCTCCCGAATCACGGCGTGCCTGCCCCACCAAGCCCACTACAGCGTCGTAGTCAGCCGACCACAACGCAGCACCGCTGTAGCCCGGCTGGACTGGATAGCGCGAGGAAGTGTCCAGGCGCACCCAACCAAAGCCGAGCGCCTCACCCACACTGCCATCCGCTGAGTTGCCCAACACCCCATCGGGAAAGCCAAACGACCACCACGAATGGTCCACCAGGTCACCCGCCGCTGGACGCCGCAGCCGCGCCGCATACTCCGGCGCGATCTCCTCAGCCAGCACCAAGACGGCCACGTCCTGGACGTTTTGCTGATCCGCCGGTGGTGCCACGACCTGCTCGACCGGCACCCGCAGGTGCATCAGCTCCTCAGCCTTAGGAAACGTCACCCACAACTCACTGCGCACGTGGTGCTTATCGTGGACTACATGAGCGCAGGTGAGTACCCGGCGCGTGTCGATCAGGAACCCCGACCCCAGCGGACGCCCGGCATCTGCCGCCTGGTGAATGGCCGTCACCCACACATCCGACGGCGGGCGCACGCCCGGCCGGCGCTGCCCGGTCATGCCGACGCGCCCTCGCCTTCGCTCCCATCGGCGCCTGGACGCCAGGTGAGCTTCACCCCAAAGTTCGCCTCCGACGCGGCCTTGGCAACCAGCCAGTTGGCCGTGCCATTGACCTTAATACCGAAGGACACCTCCACCTCGGCTGGACGCAGTGCAGCGATCTGCGCCAAAATCCGCTGCGCCGCCTCCACCGCAGGCCGGGCTGCTTCATCCACACGGCTTACGACCTGATCGACACTGACCTGCCGCCAGTCATCCGTCGCTTCAATCTCAAACTGGACCACCGTGTCCGCATCCAGTGCATACGACACCACCTGGGATGTCACGCGTCCCCCTCATCACCCCTGCTTAGGGCATAGACGGTACCCGCAACTGCAACTCCAGCGCAGCGCGACCTCAGCACCAGCACTCGCCACCATGGGAGAGCTACCGGGCGACCGACTCGCCCCAAAATGCCCCTTCATGAGAGAAAACCACCTCACCATTCCATCGAGTCCACGCGGTACGGAACCGAGCGCATGGCGCACTCTTCGATGCCGTCGCAGGCGGCGGCGCACAGCGAAGTCGTGGGAGCAGCACGCTTCGCCCGGCTCCTGCCCGGCTCAACGGACGGCGAGTCCCGCCGTCACAGCGGCCCGACAGCAGGCGACGGCGTGCTGGTGCAGGTGAGTGGTGAAAGCGTGTCTAAAGTGCTGGGGTGAGTGTGCGGAGCGGTCTGGCCCGGGACGGTGATATTCGACCCGCGGTGCGGGAGTGGATCCTTGGGCAGCCGGGGTGGCGCCAGGCGGTGCTGCGGGAAGAGTTCGGTCTGTGCAACGGGGAAGCTAGGGCTGATGTGGCTGTAGTTGCTCCGCAGTTGGAGGGCTTTGAGATCAAGGGCCCGTTGGATCGGATGGCCCGGCTGCCGCGCCAAGTTGCCTTCTACGACCGCATCTTCGCGCGTTCTTGGCTGGTGACCACCGAGGCGGCCTGGCCGGCGGCATCGGCGCTCATTTCCCCGTGGTGGGGCGTGCTGCTCGCCCAGAGCGCCCGGCGGCAATCCGGTCTGGTTCCGGTGCGGACAGCTCAGCCCAGCCCTGCCGTGGAGCCGTTGGCGCTAGCTCGGTTGTTGTGGCGGCAGGAAGTGCTGGCAGAACTGGATGCCGCAGGTTGGACGGGCAGCGTCGGTCGTCTGCCCCGTCACCGGCTGTGGCAGATCCTGGCCGACGCGCTGCCCGCCGAGCAGCTGGCAGCGCGTGTGCAGCAGGTTCTCGCGGCACGTGAGCAGTCCGCTAGTGCTGTGACCGCATAGTTTCGCCGGGTCGGCGGTCGTGGCGGTTGCATGTGCGGTGACATCCGATCCGACCGCTGGAGGCGCGGTGACCGAGCCCGTCCGTGTGCGCAGACTGACCGACCACGAGGGGCAGAAGCTGCAGCAGATGGTGCGCCGGGGCAGCACGAGTTCGGTGCGCTACCGGCGGGCGATGATGCTGCTGGCCTCCGCTGGAGGGGGCACCGGCAGCGGATGATCAGGCGGATCCCGGCCGGCCCGCGGAGCGGGTATGTGCGGCGCTGATGTGTCCTCAGACGCCCGCTTCCACCAGGTCGTCGGTATGGAAGGTGCGGCGGTAGGAGGCGGGTGAGACACCGAAGGCGGCGCGCATGTGGGCGCGCAGGGAGTTGGCGGAGCCGAAGCCGCAGCGGTGGGCGATCAGGTCGATGGACAGGTCGGTGGTCTCCAGCAACTGCTTGGCCAGTTCCAGGCGTTGCGCGGTGAGCCACTGCACGGGGGTCATGCCGACCTCGTCGCGGAAGCGGCGGGTGAAGGAGCGCAGGCTCATCCGGGCGTGTTCGGCCAGGCGGTTCAGGGAGAGGGGTTCGCCGAGGTGTTCCAGGGCCCAGGCGCGGGTGGCGGTGGTGGTGCCGACGGTGGGTTCGGGCACCGGGCGGTCGATGTACTGGGCCTGGCCGCCGTCCCGCCAGGGCGGGACGACGCACATGCGGGCGGCGCGGTTGGCGGCGGCGGCGCCGTGGTCGCGGCGGATCATGTGCAGGCACAGGTCGACGCCGGCGGCGACGCCCGCGGAGGTCAGGACGTCGCCGTCGTCGACGAAGAGGACCTCCTCGTCGACCTTGACGCGGGGGTAGGCGCGGCGGAACTCGGGAGCGAGGCCCCAGTGGGTGGTGGCGGGCCGGCCGTCGAGGAGGCCCGCGGCGGCCAGGACGTAGGAGCCGGCGCAGATGGACACCAGGCGGGTGCCGGGCCGGATGCCGGCGATGGCCGCGGTGACCTCGGGCGGCAGCGGGCCGCCGCGGCCCAGCTCGGGCATGGCGTGCGTGGGCGGGACGATCACGGTGTCCGCGGCGGCCAGGGCCTCGGGACCGGCCGCGGGCTGCACGGTGAACCCGGCGTCGCTGAGGACCGGGGCGCCGTCGGCGGTGCAGACGGTGACCTCGTACAGCGGGCGTGAGCCGGCGTCCAGGACGCTGCCGAAGACGCGGGAGGGGATGCCGAGTTCGAAGGGCGGGACGCCGGGCAGGGCGAGGACGGCGATGCGGTGCCGCCCGGCCGCGTCGGCGCTCGGGTCGGGGCGGGGGTCGGTGCACGGCCACTGCATCTCACTCATGGCCAGATCCTGTCACATAGTGGCCAGACGGCCAACACCATGGTGGGGGCGGGTGCCGGATCGTGGACTGCGTCGCGCCGGGAAGGGCCCGGGCGGCCGGTATCCGATCAAGACGGAAAAGAGTGAGGCGGACAGCATGCGTGCGGTGGTCGTGGAGCAGTGGGGCGGACCGGAGGTGCTCGTGGAGCGTGAGGTCGCCCGGCCCGAGCCGGGACTGAACGAGGTCCTGGTGCGGGTCCACGCGGCCGGTGTGAACCCGGTGGACTTCAAGACCCGGGCCAGCGGGGCCCTGATCGAGTGGGGCCAGGTCCCGGCGGTCGGCTGGGATGTCTCCGGCACCGTGGAGGCCGTCGGACCGGGCGTGGGGATGTTCCGCCCCGGGGACGAGGTGTACGGCATGCCGCTGTTCCCGCGGCAGGCCGGCGCCTACGCCGAGTACGTCGTCGCCCCGGCCCGCCACCTCGCGCCCAAGCCGGCGAACCTCACCCACGTGCAGGCGGCGGCGCTGCCGCTGGCCGCGCTGACCGCCTGGCAGGCCCTGGTGGACACCGCCGGGGTGCGCGCCGGTGAGCGGGTGCTGGTGCACGCGGCGGCCGGCGGGGTCGGCCACCTGGCCGTGCAGATCGCCAAGGCCCGCGGCGCGTACGTCATCGGCACGGCCAGCGCCGGCAAGCACGACCTGCTGCGGCAGCTGGGCGCGGACGAGGTGATCGACTACCGCACGGTCCGCTTCGAGGACGCCGTCGGGGACGTGGACGTGGTGCTGGACGGGCTCGGCGGCCAGAACGCCGAGCGGTCCCTGACGGTGCTGCGCCCGGGCGGCCGGCTGATCACCCTGCCCGGCCCCGACGACGTCCCCGCCGACGTCCCCGGCCACGTGCGGGCGGTGTGGATGCTGGTCGAGCCCGACCACCTGGGTCTGCGCGAGATCGCCGCCCTGGCCGAGCGGGGCGCGCTCACGCCCGTGGTCGAGACCGTCGTCCCGCTGGCCGAGGCCGCGAAGGCGCACGAGATCGGCGAGCAGGGCCGCACCACCGGGAAGATCGTCCTGAGCGTCGCCTGACGCCGGCCGCCCCGGCCGGGTCGGCTGCGGGCAGGTGGAGCGGGACTGGAGCCCCGGGACCGACCGGTCCCGGAACTCCGGGCGCGGCCGAACGGGACGGGGCGGACCTGCGGGCACGGCCGGACAGGACGGAACTGCGGCTCGGGGCTTCGGATTGCGCCCTGTCCGACGGTGGCGTTCGCGGCGGCGAGGCCGACGTCGATGGCGGCGGCGAACTTCTCGTTCTGCACCATGATCAGCAACTCGGCCTTCGTGGACGCGTACAGGTAAAGAGTGCCGTTCGCGACGTCGGCCCGGCGGGCGATCTGCTGTGTCGTGACCCCGCTGACGCCGTGTTCGGCGAACAGTTCGCGGGCTGCGGTCGTGATGCGCTCGCGCTTGGCCTGTTTGGCCCGCTCGCGGCGCCCGATCGGCATGTGGGCCGCGTCCCAAGGGACCTCCCTTGACAATAATTCCGAGTCGACTCATAATTGAGTGCACTCGGGTTAATGGAGTGAGGCGAGGCCCCATGTCACGCCGAATTGGCCGATCTGGCCTCACGCCCGGATAAACAGGATGAAGACAAGGAGTAGTGCCCCATGCGAGCGTTCGTCGTCACCAAGTACAAGGAGCCGCTGCAGGAGGCGGACGTCCCCGAACCCACCGTGGGGGAGCACGACGTGCTCGTCCGGGTGGAGGCCGCCGGACTGAATCAGCTGGATGAGAAGATCCGCGCCGGTGAGTTGAAGCAGATCCTGCCCTACAAGCTGCCGCTGATCCTGGGCAACGATGTCGCGGGCACTGTCATCAGCGTCGGGACGGCGGTTCGCGGCTTCAAGCCCGGAGACGAGGTCTACGGTCGGCCCGACCAGGACCGCATCGGCACGTTCGCCGAGCGCATCGCCGTAGCGGAGGGCGACCTGGCGCTCAAGCCCGCTTCGATCAGCATGAATGAGGCCGGCTCGCTGCCGCTGGTGGCGCTCACGGCGTGGCAGGCGCTGGTGGAGCGCGGGAAGGTGCGGCCCGGGCAGAAGGTTCTCATCCACGCCGGGGCCGGCGGGGTCGGTTCGATCGCGATCCAGCTCGCCGCGCACCTCGGGGCGAGCGTCGCCACGACCGCCAGCGGTTCCAACGCGGACTTCGTGCGCGCGCTCGGCGCGGACACGGTGATCGATTACCGCAGCCAGGACTTCGAGCAGCTCCTGACCGGCTACGACCTGGTGCTGGACAGCCTCGGTGGGGAGACTCTCGAGAAGTCCCTGCGGGTGCTCAAGCCCG
>NZ_JBHXSG010000080.1:0-34212 GCF_042714835.1 Streptomyces sp. NPDC058678
GGGCCGGGGGCGGCGGGGGGTGGCGCGGGTGGCGCGGGGGCCGCGCGACCTCACGTCGTTCGAGGCGATCGGCTTGCTCAAAACGGCTGGTTCGGGCGCGATCGGCTTGTCCGGGGCGATCGGCGGGAGCGGCCTGGCGGCTTCCCGTACCGGTGGCCGTCAGCTCCAGCCGTAGCGCTCCCGCAACCGGTGCCGGACGAGGTTGAACCGCATCCGGTCCAGGGCGCACGCCTCCCGGCGCATGCCGGCCTCGTGCAGCCGCAGTACACGGTCCACGTCGACCCACGAGTCCCGCCCGGACCGGTCCCAGGGCCCGCTGCCGATCGGCACCCACTCCCGGTCGCCGTCGTGCCGCTTGCTCGACAGCTGGACGGCCAGGAAGGTGCCGCCGGCCTCGCGGGCGACGACCAGCAAGGGACGGTCCTTGCCCCGGCCGTCGTTCTCCTCGTAGGGGACCCAGGTCCAGACGATCTCGCCGGGATCCGGGTCCCCGTCGTGCGCGGGCGAGTACTCCGTGCGCACCCGGCCCACCTCACGGGGGTCGGCCTCGGTCGTGGCGGAGGGGCCGAACCGGCCGGGGACGTTCTCTTCGGTAGACGCAGTCACGGACGTAACGTTAGAGCCCGCGCCCCCGAGCCGGTTCTCTCACCCCTCGCCCGTCATCCCCCGTCCTTCTCCACCGGCACCTTCTGGAGCGGTGGCGGCACAACCCCGTTGAGGGACGAAGTCCCGTTCACGGCCTGCCCGTTCTGGTTCATCGAGGCCAGCAGCTGGCGGGCCAGGCCGAGCCCCGTGCCGCCCATGGTGAGCGCCTTGGTGAGCATCTCCGCCATACCGTCGGCGCCGTTGAGCACCACCATGTTGTCGACGCTGCCGAAGGCGGACGCGCCGGCCCTCACGATCTCCGGCCAGTTCTCGGCGAGTTGCTGGGCGACGACGGCCTCCTGGTTCTCGGCGAGGGCGGCGGCGCGTGCCTTGATGGCGTCCGCCTCCGCGAGCCCCTTGGCCTTGGCCGCCTCGGCTTCCGCGAGGCCCCTGGCCTGTGCCGCGGCCGCCTCGGCCTCGCCGGTGGCGCGGGTGGCCGCCGCCATGGCGGTGCCCCGGGCCCTGGTGGCCTCCGCCTCGGCGCCCGCGGCCGTCTTGACCCGGGTCGCCTCCGCCGCGGCCGCCAGCTCCGTCTCCTTCGCCTTGGCCTGGGCCGCGGAGATGCGCGCGTCGCGCTCGGCCTCGGCCATCGTCCGCTTCTCGTAGGCCTGCGCGTCGGCCGGCTTGCGGACGTCCGCCTGGAGCTGCTGCTCACGCCGCTGCACCTCGAGCTCGGAGACCCGAGTCTCCTGGACGACGACCTCCTGCCGGGCCGCGGCGTCGGCGAGCGGTCCGGCCTGGCGGGCCTTCGCCCCGGCCTTGTCGCGCTCGGCCTGGTAGCCGGCCTGGAGGATCTCGCTGTCCCGGGTCGCCTCGGCCATCCGCGCGTACGACTGCTGTTCCGCCTCGGTGGCCAGCCGGTTCGCCTCCGCCTGCGCGATCCGCGCGTCCCGCTGGACGGCCGCCGCGTGCGGCATCGCCAGGTTCTGGATGTACCCGGTCGGGTCCTCGATCTCGTGGATCTGCAGCGAGTCGACGATCAGGCCCAGCTTCTCCATCTCCGTGCCGCAGGCCGCCCGGGTCTGCCCGGTGAGCTTCTCCCGGTCGCGGATCATGTCCTCGACCGTCAACCCGCCCACGATGGAGCGCAGATGACCGGCGAAGACGTTGTGCACCCGCTCGGACATCAGCTTCTGCTGGTCGAGGAAACGGCGGCCGGCGTTCGCGATCGACACGAAGTCGTCGCCGACCTTGAAGATGACCACGCCCCGCACCTTGAGCGGAATGCCCTGGTGGGTCACGCAGTCCACATGCAGTTCGGTCTCGTTCAGGTCGAGCGAGAGCTTGCGCACCGCCTGCACTCCGGGCAGCACGAGCGTGCCGCGTCCGGTGACGATACGGAAGCCCATGCCCGCCTCAAGGCCCTCCGTCTTGTGCTTGGAGCCGGAGATGATCAGTGCCTCGTTCGGTTCAGCGACACGCCACATCATCTTGAACAGACCGATCAGAACGAGGACGGCGGCAACCGCCACCCCCGCAACGACGCCGACAACCATCGGCATACGCCCCCTTTGGATGGTGCCCTTTCGGCACCGAACGAAGGGAGTGTGCGCCTGTGCGACGCCCTGGGTACAGACGCTGACGCATCCTTGTCGAAACCTTGATACAAACCCGGTCTCACCTGCGGGGAAGCGGGCTCAACTGTCGTACGCCGCCTGCACGTAGACCGTTCTCGGCGGTAGGTACTCCACGACCATGACCACCGTGCCACGCTCGATGCGGTCAGTGCCGGAGGCGGGGTAGGCGAGGAAGTGCTCGGCGCCGCCGCGCACGCGGACGATCACCTCGCCGACCAGTCCGGGCCCGACCGCCCCGGTTACCCGTCCCATGAGCCCGACCATCGACGCGTCGTCCATGGTCACAGGGTACGGGCCGCAAGCCGTTACGCGGCCGGGGAGTCCGTGACCGCGTGCTCCGGCGGCCACGCCGAGTGCCAGCGCAGTTCCGCCTCCAGCTGTGCGGCGAGGCAGACCAGCAGCGGCTCACTGTTCGCCGGTCCGAGCAGCTGGGCACCGACCGGTAGACCGCCGCCCACGAAACCGGCGGGGACGTTCACCCCGGGCCAGCCCAGCACGTTCCACGGCCAGGCGTAGGGGCAGGCCGCGATCATCGCGCGGTCGGTGGCGAGGCCGCCCAGGCTCAGCAGCGCCCCGATGCGCGGCGGGGGAGCGGCCGTGGTCGGCGCGAGGATCACGTCGTACGTCGTGAAGAACCCGCCGATACGCCGGTGCAGGACCGCCTCCGCGCGTCGGGCCGCCCGCAGCGGCACCCCGCCGAGCAGCCCGCCCAGCCGGGCGGCGTCGCGGGTGCGGCGGTCGAGAAGGGCGGGGAAGGGCGCCTCGCGGACGCGCTCGGCGAGACCGGCGGTGGCGCGCGGTACGAAGGTCAGCCCGATCTGGCCGTACGGGGGGTCGGCCTCCTCGACGACGTGCCCCAAGTCGCTCAGCTTCTCGGCGAGTTGGACGATCCGTGCGCGCACCTCCGGCCTCAGCCGCGCGGGCAGGGCGGTGAACGGCGGCTTCAGGGAGAGCGCGATGCGCAGTCGGCCCGGGTCGCGCCTTGTCGCTTCCAGGGCGTCGACGGCCGGCGGCCGGTGCGGGTCCCGTGCGTGGTTGCCGGCCGCCGCGTCCAGCAGCAGGGCCGCGTCGGCGACCGTACGGGCCAGCGTTCCGTTGACCGTGATGCCCTGGAAGGACTCGCCGCGCGGCCAGGTGGAGATCCGGCCGCGCTGCGGTTTGATGCCGACGAGATGGGTCCAGGAGGCCGGAATCCGCACCGAACCGGCGCCGTCCGAGCCGAGCGCGGCCGGCACCAGACCGGCGGCGACGGCGGCGGCCGAACCGCCGGACGAGCCGCCGGGGGTGTGCTCCGTGCTCCACGGATTGCGGGTCGCGCCGAAGGCGGGGCCCTCGGTGAACGGCCACTGCCCGAACTCGCAGGTGTTGGTCTTGCCGACGATCACGGCTCCGGCGGCGCGCAGCCGCCGTACCGCCTCGCCGTCCTCGGCGACCGGCGGGAACTCGCCCCGGCAGCCGAACGCGGTCGGCTCGCCCGCCACGTCCATGTCGTCCTTGACCGCCACCGGCACCCCTAGCAGCGGCTTGCGCACCCCGGCGGCCAGCTCCCGGTCCGCTGCCGCGGCCTCGGCGAGCGCCGCCTCGGTCCGTACGAGCCTGAAGGCGTTCAGCGTGGTCTGCGTCGCCTCGATCCGCGCCAGCGCCCGCTCCACCAGCGACCGGGACGTCACCTCCCCCTCGGCGAGCGCACGGGCGGACTCCGCGAGGCCTTCGGAACGGTCGAGCGTCATGCGGGACACCTCCGGGAGGGCGTTGTCTACCGAACGGTAGTCTCCGGCGGCAGCGCGGCGGAACGCCCGTGCGGGAGGGACCGGTTCCGCCGCACCGCGTCGGTGCACGCCACAGCTTTCCCACAGGCCTCAGGGAGTCCTGCGCGAACCATTGACGCGCCCCACCCTCGGCCCTACCTTTCGATCGACTTTCCGAACCTGGTTCGGAATCTCGAACGTCAGAGCCGCATGTGTTTGTGTCCGAGGGAGAGCCGCCCGTGACCACACGACCCCCCGCGCCGTCGCGCCGCACCCTGCTGCGGGCGATGGCCGTCCTGCCCGCCTCGGCGCTCGTCCTGGGCGAGATGCCCGGACTGCTCGGCACGGCCTCGGCCGCCGCCCCGCCGAGCGGTTCCGCGACCCGCTACACCATCGTGCCGTTCCTCAACAGCAACGACGGCACGGTGAACGTGTACCAGTCCGACGACGCCACCGACTTCCGGCTGGCCAAGTCGTCCGCCTACACCCCGCCCAGCAACCGCATCCGCGACGCGAGCGTCTTCAAGCACACGGACGGCTACTACTACATCACCTACACGACCCACACCTGGCAGGACACGAGCACGACCATCGGCTTCGCCCGCAGCTCCGACCGGGTCAACTGGACCTTCCTGTACGACTACACGGTCCCGATCGCCAACCTGTCCCGGGCCTGGGCGCCGGAGTGGTTCGTCGACAGCGACGGCAGCGTGAACGTCATCGTGTCCTGCTCGACGGCCAACGACGAGTGGATCTTCACCCCGTACCTGCTGAAGGCCACCAACTCCGGTCTCACCGCGTGGACTTCACCGGTCGCCCTGTCCGGCATCGGCGCCAACCACATCGACACGTACATAGTGAAGATCGGCTCGACGTACCACGCCTTCACGAAGAACGAGACGGCGAAATACATCGAGTACGCCACGGCGTCCAAGCTCACCGGCCCCTACACCATCAGCCGCACCGGCGACTGGGCGGGCTGGGGCAGCTACCGCGAGGGCCCGGCGCTGGTACAGCTCGACAACGGCGGCTGGCGGATCTTCTTCGACGGCTACGGCGACGGCAACTACTACTACAGCGACAGCTACGACACCTTCGCCACCTGGTCCGCCCCGGCCGCGCTGCCCGTGGTCTCCGGTACGGCACGGCACTTCACGGTGATCAAGGAGACCGTCTCGGGCGGCCCGACCCTGGCGAAGAACGTCACCCGCTCCTTCCGGTCGGCCAACTTCTCCACCCGCTACTGGCAGTCCCAGTCGTCCCTGCTCAACCTCCCCGTGGTGAGCAGCTCCAGCACCACCGCCGAGAAGCAGGCGTCCACCTTCACCGTCGTCGCGGGCCTCGCCGACGCGAACGCCTACTCCTTCCGGGACGCCGCCGGCAACTACCTGCGCCACTGGGACTTCCGCGGCCGCTTCGACGCGAACAACGGGACGTCGACCTTCGCCAGGGACGCCACGTTCATCGCCCGCACCGGCACGGCGAGCGGCTCACTGCGCTTCGAGTCGTACAACTACCCGGGCTACTACCTGCGCCACTACAACTACCAGCTCCGCGTGGACCGCACCGACGGGACGGACCTGTTCCGACAGGACAGTTCGTTCGTGCCGGCGACAGCCTGGGCCTGAGCCGCAGCACCGCCGACCCGGTGACGGAGGAAGCCGTCGGGCTCGGTCCTGGTCGTCGCTGTGCGCCCGGACACGAGCCCGGCGGTACGTCGGCCCGTGCCGGGCGCGTCCATGGTCATGCCTCTCGCGGCGCGGAAGCCGGCCGCTCCCCCGACCCCCGGACGATCAGCCGGGTGGGCACGGTGATCGTGCGGCCGCGGGAGCGGTCGCCGTCCAGACGAGCCAGGGCGGTGGCCGCTGCCGTTCTGCCGATCTCCTCGGCGTCCTGGGCGACGACGGTCAGGGCCGGCTCGAGCGCCTCGGCGAGCTCCACGTCGTCGAAGGCGACGACGGCGACGTCCCTGCGCTTGCTACGGGCGAGTTCGGTGATGATGCCCAGCGCGACGATGTTGTTGCCGGCGAACAGGGCGGTGGCGGGATCCGCCAGGTCCAGGAGCTGGGCGGTCGCGGCCGAGGCCCCGTGCTGGTTGTGAGCGTTGGTGACCAGGGAGCGGTCGGCGGGCAGGTCGGCTTCCTGCAGCGCGGTGCGGTATCCGGCCAGTCGCTCGCGGCGGGTGTAGAGCTTGGTGGGCAGGTCGCCGATGAAGCCGATGCGCCGGTGCCCGTGGGCGATGAGGTGGGCGACGCCGTCATGGGCGCCCGCGCGGTTGGAGCTGACGACGCTGTCCGTGGCCAGACCCACGCCCGGACGGTCGATGAAGACGACGGGCAGGCCCGTGGCGCGGTGGGTCTTGAGGTGGGAGTGGTCGGCGCCGACCGACGGTACGACCAGCAGGATGCTGACACGGCGGGCGAGGAACTTGTCCGTCAGCGCGCGTTCGCGGTCCGGATCGTCCGCGGAGGAGCCCATCAGCAGGGTCAGGCCGCGGTCGCGGACGGTGTCCTCGATGCTCCGGGCCACGGCTCCGAAGAACGGGTTGCCGAGGTCCGGGACGACCAGTCCGATGGTGGTGTCGGGTCCGCCGACCCGGATGTTGCGGGCCATGAGGTTGGGCTGGAAGCCGAGCTTGGCCACGGCGGCGAGAACCTGTTCCCGGGTCTGCGCCGAGGCGGGCCCGTCCTCGTTGAGGACGCGGGAGACGGTCTTGGCGCTGACGCCGACTTCTCGGGCGACGTCTGCCAGGGTGGGGCGGCGGTTCGCTGCCATGGAGGAAACGGTCTCCTGTGCTCGTCGGTTCCGGCCGCGGCCTCGGCCGGAATCGGTGAGTGCTTCAGTCGTACGTCAGGTGGCCTGGACGCCCGCGGCCTTCGCCGCCTTGGAATCCGCTACGACAGTATCTCCGGCCTCGTCGACGGTCAGCGCGCCGGTCATGATGGCGACGACCTCCGCCATGGAGTAGTCGGAGGGCTTGATCACGGCGGCACGCCGGCCCAGTCGGTGGACGTGGATCCGGTCGGCGATCTCGAAGACGTGCGGCATGTTGTGACTGATCAGGACGACCGGCATGCCCTTGTCCCGGACGCGGCGGATGAGGTCCAGGACCTGACCGGACTCCTTGACGCCGAGGGCGGCGGTGGGTTCGTCCATGACGACGACGCTGCGGGCCCAGGCGACGGAACGGGCGACCGCGACGGCCTGCCGCTGCCCGCCGGACAGCGTCTCCACCGCCTGCGTCAGCGAGCGCAGACCGATCTTCAGGTCGGCCATGTGCTCGGCGGCCTCCTGGCGCATGCGCTTCTTGTCCAGCATGCGGAAGACACTGCCGAGGGCGCCGGGGCGACGCAGCTCGCGTCCGAGGAACATGTTCGAGGCGATGTCCATGGAGGCGGCCACGGCGAGGTCCTGATAGACCGTCTCGATGCCGTGGGCGCGTGCGCTCTGCGGCCCGGAGAAGGTGATGGGTTCGCCGTGGAGACGGATCTCGCCCGCGTCGGGGGTGACCGCGCCGGTGAGCGCCTTGATCAGGCTGGTCTTGCCCGCTCCGTTGTCGCCGATGACGGCGAGGACCTCGCCGGGCAGCAGGTCGAAGTCGGCGCCGTCGATGGCGGTGACATGGCCGTAGCGCTTGACCAGACCGCGGGCCTGCAGCACGGGGGTGGGGGAGGAGGTGGCAGTCATCGGGCCTTCTTCCGGGAGAGCTGGTCGACGGTCACCGCGAGGATCACCAGGACTCCGGTGATCAGGGTCTGGTAGATGGAGGCGACGCCCATGAGCTGCAGGCCGTTGCGGAAGACGCCGACGATGAGGACGCCGATGAAGGTGCCCAGGACCGAACCGCGTCCGCCGAAGAGGCTGGTGCCGCCGAGGACCACGGCGGTGATGCTGTCGAGGTTGTCGGTCTGTCCGGCCTGGGGGTCGCCGACTCCGGTGCGGGAGATGAGCAGCAGGGCGGCGATGCCGTAGAGGAGACCGGCCACGGTGTAGACGCCGATGGCCAGCCGGGAGGTGCGGATGCCGTTCAGCCGCGCCGCTTCGGGGCTGTCGCCCAGCGCGTGGACGTGCCGGCCCCAGCCGGTGCTGCTCAGTGCGTAGGCGAGCAGCAGGAACAGGGCGATGGTGACCAGGGAGCCGTACGTGATGTCGGTGTGTCCGAGCGGGAAGGTCTGCCCGAGGGCCGTCAGCGGACCGGGCAGGTTGGTGACCGTCTGCTCCTCGGAGTAGATGTGGGTCAGCGCGAACGCCACGTTGAGCATGCCGAGGGTGACGATGAACGGCGGCAGCGGGATCTTCTGCACCAACAGCCCGTTGAGCAACCCGAACCCGCCGCAGACCACCAGGCCCAGGGCGATGGCGACGAGCGGGGGCAGGGAGCCCTCGGCGGCCATCTTGGCGATCACGATGCTGCCGAACGCCATCACCGCACCGCACGACAGGTCGATACCCGCTGTGAGGATGATCAGGGTCTGTCCGATGGCGAGGGTGCCGACGACCATGACCTGCTGCACGATCAGCGAGAAGTTGCCGCCCGTGAGGAACTGGTCGGTCGAGAAGGAGAAGAAGGCGCAGGCCAGGAGGAGAGCGACGAGCGGGCCGGTGGTCGGTGCCGTGAGCAGTCGGCGGGCCGTGGTCGGTGCTTTGAGCTCGGCGTACGGCGAGGTCGTGGCTGTCATGCGAAATCCTTGTCGGAAGACGTCAAGTCGTTGCCCGCCCTGGTCGGCGGACAAGAGGACGAGCGGGCGGCCGCCCCGGTCAGGGAGGAAGGGACGGCCGCCCCGCTGAGGAGAGAGGCGGAGGCGTACGGGCCTCGGGGACGGCTCAGCCCCAGCAGTTCTCCAGGCCGTAACCGGTGTCCTTGGACGTGACCCCCGTCTGCGCCTTGTCGGAGATCAGGGTGACGCCCGTGTCGGTGTAACCGGACGCCTTCTTGCCGTCCTTGGCGTACGTCACGACGGCCTTGACGCCCTCGGAGGCCATCTTCAGCGGGTACTGCTGCGAAGTGGCGGCGATCTTGCCGTCCTTGACGGCCTGGGTCCCGGTGCAGCCGCCGTCGACGGAGACGATCAGGACGTCCTTCTCCCGGCCCTTGGCCTTGAGCGCGGTGTACGCGCCGAGTGCGGCCGGTTCGTTGATCGTGTAGACGACGTTGATGCCGGGCTCCTTCTGGAGGCAGTTCTCCATCGCCGTCTGCCCCTTGGCCTGGTCGCCTCCGGTGTCCTGGGAGCAGACGACCGCCGGGTCCTTCTCCTCGATGCCGAAGCCCTTGAGGAAGCCGTCGTGCCGCTGGACGCCGACGGACACGCCCGGCGCGAGGTCGAGGGTGGCTATCTTGGCGGTCTTGCCCTTCATGGCGGCCTTGGCGTACTGGCCGATCAGCTCGCCGGCCTTGACGTTGTCGGTGGCGAAGAGGGCGTCGACCGCGCTCTCCGGCTCGGTCGGGGTGTCCAGGGCGATGACCAGGACGCCCTTGGCGCGGGCCTTCGCGATCGCGGGGACGATGGCCTTGGAGTCGCTCGGGGTGATCAGGATGCCCTTCACCCCGGAGGCGACCATGTTCTCGATGGCCGTGATCTGACCGGCGTTGTCGCCGTCGAACTTGCCGGCCGCGGTCATGAGCTTGACGCCCTCGGCCTTCGCGGCCTTCTCCGCGCCCTCCTTCATCTTCACGAAGAACGGGTTGGTGTCGGTCTTGGTGATCAGACCGACCTTGACGTCGCCCGATCCGGTGCCCGCGGAGCTCGATCCGGAGCCGGATCCGCAGGCCGTCAGGGTGAGTGCCGCGATGCCCGTGCACGCAGCGGCTCTGAGGAGGGACAGGGGCAGACGAGCGGTGCGAGGCATGAACGACTCCTGCGGGATTGCGAGCGGCGCGGTCGGCATCGGAGCATGCCGTCCCGCGGTGTCATCGTTGACTTATGTCATCGTTGACACCGCATGGCGAGGATGATGGACTCCGTCTCCCGGAAACGTCAATGCCCTGTGCTCGTCACAAATCGGCAACGCCCCGAGACCGGTGCCCGCTCCTAGCCGTCCGGCAGCCGCGCCACGACGCGTCCGGCCTGCCCGCACGTTCGTCAGACGACGTTCCTCAGAGAAGAGCAGCCCATGAGCCCGCGTCAGATCACCGTCCTGGGGGAGTGCGTCGCCGACGCGTTCGCCGAACCCGCAAGCACCTCGAACGAACTCGCCCTGCGCGTCCTGCCCGGCGGCGGCCCGGCGAACACGGCGGTGGCCCTGGCCCGGCTCGGCACCCCGGCCCGCTTCCTCGCGCGGTTGTCCGGCGACGTGTTCGGCCGCTTGTTCCGGGCCCACCTGGAGGCCTCCGGAGTGGACCTGTCGAGTGCCGTCCAAGCCGCTGAGCCGAGCACCCTGGCCGTGGCAGAACTGGACGCCGAGGGGCAGGCCGCCTTCTCCTTCCACGCGCAGAACACGGCCGACTGGCAGTGGACGGCCGAGGAACTCGCGCGGGTGGACCTGTCCGAAGCCGCCTGCGTGCACACCGGATCCCTGGCCCTGGTCCAGCGGCCCGGGGCGGAGGCGGTGGAGGAGTTCCTCGCCCAGGCCGCACCGCGAGCGACCATCAGCATCGACCCCAACGTCCGGCCACTGCTCGTACATCCCGAGGTCTACCGGGCCCGGCTGGCGCACTGGTGCGCCCTCGCCGACATCCTCCGGCTGAGCGAGGACGACCTCGCACTCCTGCTGCCGGGAACGCCGCCCGAGCAGGCGTGCGACATCTGGCACGCGGCCGGTGCGCGGCTCGTCGTGATCACGCGGGGCGCGGACGGCGTCCTGGCGTCACTCGACGGCGAACGGATTCAGGTGCCCGCGGTGGCGACGACCGTCGTCGACACGGTCGGGGCGGGCGACTCCTTCACCGCCGGGCTTCTGCACCACCTCGGCGTACACGGCCTCCTCGGCGGCCGGCTGACAGAACTCCGTCTCGACGACGTCGCGGAAGCGTGCCGGTTCGCCGTCCGGGTCGCGGCTCTGACCTGCTCGGTTCCCGGCCCCAATCCGCCGTGGCGGAGCCAGTTGGCCCAGCTCGCCACGGCTGACGGCGCATGACAGGCAGGCCAGCCGAGTAAGGGCACATCACGCCCGGACTGGTTGACGCATCGGCCGGGTTGCCCTCATCATCGGGCCACTTGATGTCATCGATGACACAAGTCAACGATGACACTCCTTGTCGGCGCCCCGGACGACGGCGGTGGCAAGGCGTCACCTTTCGGTCGCTCCGCGCCGGGCAGCAGGCTCCGTGGTGTGGACGGCCGCGGCACAGGAGATCCCATGAGCTCTGGACGTGTATCCCGGCATGCCCGCAGACGGATGATCGCGGCGGTGGCGACCGTCTTCGCCCTGTCCGCAGCCCCGCTGGCCCCCCAGGCCGTCGCTGCCGACCCCCCGCCGTACTCCGAGAACTACCGGCCCCAGTTCCACTTCACGCCGGAGAAGAACTGGATGAACGATCCCAACGGCCTCGTGTACTACCAGGGCGAGTACCACCTCTTCTACCAGTACAACCCGAACGGCAACTCCTGGGGCGACATGTCCTGGGGGCACGCGGTGAGCAAGGACCTCGTGCACTGGAAGGAGCTGCCGCTCGCCCTGTCGCACGACGACGAGGAGATGGTTTTCTCCGGCAGCGCGGTCGTCGACCGGGACAACACCACCGGCTTCGGCACCAGGAAGAACCCGCCCATGGTGGCGATCTACACCAGCCTCAACAAGGCCACGGGCATCCAGGCCCAGTCGCTCGCCTACAGCACCGACCGCGGCCGTACCTGGACCAAGTACCAGGGCAATCCGGTCATCGACATCGGCTCCAAGGAGTTCCGCGACCCCAAGGTCCAGTGGTACGCGCCGACCAAGAGCTGGCTGATGACGGTGTCGCTGTCCACCGAGCACAAGGTGAGGTTCTACTCGTCGAAGAACCTCAAGGACTGGGACCCGCTCAGCGAGTTCGGGCCGGCCGGCGCGACGGGCGGCGTGTGGGAGTGCCCCGACCTGTTCCCCCTCGCGGTCGACGGGGACGAGAACAACATCAAGTGGGTCCTGGTCGTCAACATCAACCCCGGTGGTATCGCCGGGGGTTCGGCAGCCCAGTACTTCGTCGGCGACTTCGACGGCAAGAAGTTCACCGCGGACGACAAGGGCAGCTACACCCCGCCCACCGGCACGGTGGTCCAGGACTTCGAGGGCACCGACTTCGGTACCTGGGCGACCACCGGCACCGCGTTCGGCGACGGACCGGCGGCCGGGGCAGTGGCCGGGCAGGGGACCGTCGACGGCTTCGACGGCAAGAGACTCGCCAACAGCTTCCACGCGGGTGACGCCACCACCGGCACCCTCACCTCGCCCGACTTCACCGTCGACAGCCCCTACCTGAACTTCAAGGTCGGCGGCGGACGGCACCCGCACGAGTCCGGAACCGTCATGGAGCAGGGACCGCCGCCCGAGGGCACGATCCTCGCCGACTTCGAAGGCGGCAGCTACGGCGAGTGGACGACGACCGGAGACGCCTTCGGCTCGGCACCGGCCACCGGCACCCTGCCCAACCAGCAGGAAGTCTCCGGCTTCCTGGGCAACGGCCTGGTCAACACCTACCTGAACGGCGACTCCACCACCGGCACCCTCACCTCACCCGAATTCACCATCGACAAGAACCACATCAACTTCCTCATCGGCGGCGGCAACCACCCTGCCGGCTCCGCCGAACCCACCGCCGTAGAACTCCTCGTCGACGGTCAAGTGGTGCGCAGCGCCACCGGAAAGGACGGTGAGGCGCTCAACTGGGCGTCCTGGGACGTCGGCGACCTCGCCGGCAAGAAGGCGCGGATCAGGATCGTCGACGACCACACCGGCGGCTGGGGCCACCTCAACGTCGACCACATCTTGCTGTCCGACACCGCGGCCCAGCCCGTCTCCCAGGAGACGTCCGTCAACCTGGTCGTCGACGGCCAGATCGTCCGCAGCGCCACCGGCTCCAACAGCGAGACCCTGGACTGGGCCTCCTTCGACATGCGTCCCTACGCCGGCAAGAAGGCACGCATCCAGATCGTCGACATGAACACCGCCGGCTGGGGTCACATCATGGCCGACCAGTTCACCGCCGCCGACACCGCCGCCAAGTCCGTCGTGCAGCGCGCCGACTGGGCCGACTACGGCAAGGACTACTACGCGGCGGTGTCCTGGGAGCACGCACCGGGCGGCAAGCGGTACATGATCGGCTGGATGAACAACTGGGACTACGGTGGCGCCATCCCCACCTCCCCCTGGCGCGGCGCGCAGAGCACCCCCCGCGAGATGGCCCTGCGCACGGTCGACGGCCAGGTCCGGCTCACCAGCAAGCCGGTCGACAGCCTGGCGTCCCTCCGGCAGAACAGCCCGGCCACGGCGACCGGCGTCACCGTCAACAGCACCACCAGGCCCCTGATCGGCCCCGCGGCCAAGGGCGAGGCACTCGACATCGAGGCCACCTTCTCCCTCAAGGACGCCGCGCGCTTCGGCCTCAAGGTGCGCACCGGCGCGGGCGGCGAGGAGACCGTCATCGGCTACGACACCACGACACGCGAGCTGTACGTCGACCGCACCCGCTCCGGCGCGGTGGACTTCAACAGCACCTTCCCCGGCGTCCAACGAGCCCCGCTGCAGGCCAAGAACGGCAAGGTGAAGCTGCGGATCCTCGTCGACCGGTCGTCCGTCGAGGTCTTCGGCGGCAGCGGCGAAGCGGTGATCACCGACCAGATCTTCCCCGACCCCGCAAGCCAGGGAGTGGAGGTCTTCGCCGAGAACGGCTCGGTGAAGCTGGACCAGGCCCGCGTCTGGCACCTCGGCTCCTACCGCGACTGATCCCCATCCCGAACACGAAGGACGCCACCGTGAACAAGACCCTGCTCGCCGAGTTCACCGCCCGCGAGGGCGCCCAGGACGAGGTCGCCCGCCTGGTCCTGGAGTACGCGCAGAAGGTGCGCCAGGAAGAAGGCAACCTCGCCTTCGACGTCTACACCAAGGCGACCGACCCCCGTGCCTACTGGATCTTCGAGGTGTACCGGGACGAGGACGCCTTCCAGGCGCATCTGAAGGCCCCCTACGGCGGCCCGTTCAACATGGCGCTCACCCCGCTGATCGAGGAGGACGCCTCGGTACTGACCTTCCTCGACCCGGTGACGTGACGGTCACTTGACCCGGTGACCTGACGGCGGCCGGTCAGGAGGGCACGGCGACGTACACGCACCCGGGGCGCCCGGCCTTTGGGCCGGGCGCCCCGGAGTCACGCCTACTGACTCACGCCTACGTGAAGGACCGCAGCCGCAGGCTGTTGGTCACCACGAACACCGAGGAGAACGCCATCGCCGCTCCCGCGATCATCGGGTTGAGCATGCCCGCGGCGGCGAGGGGCAGGGCGGCGATGTTGTAGCCGAAGGCCCAGAAGAGGTTGCCCTTGATGGTGGCCAGGGTCCTGCGGGACAGGCGGATGGCGTCGGCGGCCGCCCGCAGGTCGCCGCGTACGAGGGTCAGGTCGCCCGCCTCGATCGCCGCGTCCGTGCCGGTACCCATCGCCAGGCCCAGGTCGGCGGTGGCGAGGGCGGCCGCGTCGTTGACGCCGTCGCCGACCATAGCGACGGTGCGGCCCTCGCCCTGCAGTCGCTTGATCACGTCGACCTTGTCCTGCGGGAGGACTTCCGCGATCACCTCGTCGATGCCGACGGCCTTGGCGACCGACTCGGCGACGAGCTGGTTGTCGCCGGTCAGCAGGACCGGCTTCAGGCCCAGCCCGCGCAGTTCGGCCACCGCTTCGGCGCTGGTCTCCTTGATGGCGTCGGCGACGGTGAGGACACCGCGGGCCTTGCCGTCCCAGGCGACGGCGACCGCCGTACGTCCCTCGGCCTCCGCGGCGGCCTTGGCCTCGGCCAGTTCCTGAGGGAGGTCGATCACCCACTCCTTGAGGAGCTTCTCCCGCCCGACGAGCACGGCGTGGCCGTCGACGACGCCCTGGACGCCGAGGCCGGCGACGTTCTCGAAGTTCTCCGGCACGGGAAGGCTTCCGGCCCGCTCGGCCGCGCCGGCCGCGACGGCCTGGGCGATGGGGTGTTCCGAGGCGTGCTCCAGCGCACCCGCCAACCGCAGCAGTTCGGTCTCGTCGACGCCCGGTGCGGTGATGACGTCCTGGAGCTTCATACGGCCCGTGGTCACGGTGCCGGTCTTGTCCAGGACGACGGTGTCGACCCGGCGGGTGGACTCCAGTACCTCGGGGCCCTTGATGAGAATGCCGAGCTGGGCGCCGCGCCCCGTGCCGACCATCAGCGCCGTCGGCGTGGCGAGTCCGAGGGCGCAGGGGCAGGCGATGATCAGGACGGCGATGGCCGCGGTGAAGGCGGCCACGGTGTCGCCGGTGGCACCGAGCCATACCCCGAAGGTGGCGACCGCGATGAAGATGACCACCGGCACGAAGATCCCGGAGATCCGGTCGGCGAGGCGCTGCACCTCGGCCTTGCCGTTCTGTGCGTCCTCGACGAGCCTCGCCATCCGGGCGAGCTGGGTGTCCGCGCCGATGCGGGTCGCCTCGACGACGATCCGGCCCCCCGCGTTCACGGTCGCGCCGGTCACGGCGTCCCCGACGCCCACGTCCACCGGCACGGACTCGCCGGTCAGCATGGAGGCGTCCACCGCTGACGCGCCCTCGACGACGGTGCCGTCGGTGGCGATCTTCTCTCCGGGCCGTACGACGAAGTGGTCACCCACAGCCAGCCGGCCGACAGGGATACGCACTTCCTTGCCACCGCGCAGCACCGACACGTCCTTGGCACCCAGCTCCATGAGCGCCCGCAGCGCCGCACCCGCCTTGCGCTTGGACTTCGCCTCCAGATAGCGCCCGGCGAGGATGAACGTGGTCACCCCGGCCGCGGCCTCCAGGTAGATGGAGGAGGAACCGTCCCCCCGGGAGACGGTGAACTCGAAGCCGTGCCGCATGCCCGGCATCCCGGCGTCGCCCCAGAAGAGCGCCCACACCGACCAGCCGAGCGCGGCGAGCGTGCCGATCGACACCAGCGTGTCCATGGTCGCGGCGCCGTGCCGGACGTTCGTCCAGGCGGCCCGGTGGAAGGGGAAGGCGCCCCACACCACGACGGGAGCGGCCAGAGTGAGCGACAGCCACTGCCAGTTGTCGAACTGCAGGGCCGGCACCATCGCCATCAGGACGACCGGCACGGTGAGCGCCAGCGACACGTACAGGCGTTGGCGCAGGGACAGCAGCTCACCGTCCGCCGCCGGAGCGATCCGGGCCTCGCCTTCGTCTCCCGCGTCGGCGCCGGATACGGGCGCAGGCGGTTCCTCGGCGGTGTATCCGGTCTTCTCGACGGTGGCGATGAGGTCGGCGACCTCGACCCCCTCCGCGTACGAGACCTTCGCCTTCTCCGTGGCGTAGTTGACGGTCGCCGTGACGCCGTCCATGCGGTTGAGCTTCTTCTCGATGCGCGCCGCGCAGGAGGCGCAGGTCATGCCGCCGATGGAGAGCTCGACCTCGGCGGCGGGTTCGGGTGCCGGGCCGGGGAGGGTCTTCTCGGGAGCAGTGCTGGTCATTGCGTATCTCCAGGGGGAGGCCGGGACGTACGGCGTCCGTATCAGCGGGGCGGTACGTTCCGGCGCGGGAGGAATTCGCGGGTCCGGGGCTGTGGTGGCCTCGACCAGGGTGTCAGGCGCGGCCGACGAGCTCGTAACCGGCCTCGTTGACGGCGGCGCGGACGGCCGCGTCCTCGAGCGGGGCGGCGGAGGTGACGGTCACCTCGCCGGTGTCGGCGACGGCCTTGACCGCGGTGACGCCGTCCAGAGCGGAGATCTCCTGGGAGACCGCGCCCTCGCAGTGGCCGCAGGTCATTCCGGACACCCTGTAGACCGTGGTGACGCCGGCGCCCTGGACGTCTACCGCCGCGTCGGAACCGCAGGAGTGGGAGCCGCAGCAGGAACCGGGGTTCGTCTCGGTGGTCATCGCTACTTCCTCAGTGTGGGGATACGTGGGCCGTTCTCCGGGAGGGGTCTGGTTCCCCGGCCCCGCCCGCTGACGCCACAACTATACCCCCTAGGGGTATTAATACCAGCCCCCGGTCTCCCCAGGGCATGACTTCGGCCGGTGCGCGTGCGGGGCACGTGCGCCGGCCGAGGACTTCGGTGACTCAACGCACGATCAACGTGCCTGTCATGTTCGGGTGGAAGGTGCACACGAAGGCGTACCGACCCGCCTTCGAGGGGGCGGTGAACGTCCCGGACCCTCCCGCGGCGATGCTCCCGGTGTCGAAGGCCTCGCCGTCCGTGGCCGTGACGGTGTGCGCGGCGGAGTCCTTGTTGACCACGGTGACCTTCTGGCCCGGCCGCACCTGCGGATCGGCCGGGCTGTACGCGAAGTTCTCCGTCGTGATGCGAAGAGCGGCCGCGGATTCGGACGAGGGTGGTGTGGATGACGAGGGCGGTGCGGACGGCGACGGCGGTGCGGACGAGGTAGTGGGGCGAGGGGAGGCCGGGGAGGGTTCGTCATCCCCGTCGGAACAGGCGGACGCGAGCAGCAGGGCGCCGGCAACTCCGAGCGCCAGTGGTACGGCACGTAGGCGGCGATGTGAAGGCGACATCGGATCGGGCCCTTCGTACGGGCGCCCACGGGCGGCCTGGGCCGGGGATCAAGGAGCCCGAGTCCGCCCGGGCGCATGAATCGCTTGGATCCATTGTCCGCCCCGGGTCTCCGGGTGCCAGGCGGCCGCGTGGCTGTGCCGTGCAGCTTCCTGGACAACCTTTCCTAGGGCAACCACCCGGCCAGTGAGCCCTCCGACCCAGGAAAGGTCACGGCGGGGTCCGCTGCCGGCCTCGCCCGGCAGCGGCGGCTTGGGCATCGGCACCGTCGCGGGCCACCGGCTCACCGCGTCATGTCCGGCCTGGGGCGGGAGGTGTCGTCCCCGACAATGGCGGCAAGGCCCACGCTTGCGGGCCTCCTGGGCAAGGGTGCTCCTTCCGCCCGGCCCGCCCGGGGTCTCTCAGCCGCCGACGGCCTCGGCGGGCGCGGTACGCCGGAGTTCGTGGGCCTCGGCGAGGAGAAGGTAGCTGCCGGCGGTCCAGGTGTAGGCGCGGTCACGCAGTCCCTGGCCGCTCAGGGCGTCGAAGTTCTCCGCGAAGCCGTAGGTCTCGCACAGGGCGCGGAAGCGGGTGCTGATCTCGTCCGCCAGGCGGTGATGGCCGCTGCGGCGCAGGCCGTCCTCGATGAGGACCGTGGCCGGTGCCCAGATCGGGCCGCGCCAGTAGCCGTCGGAGCGGTAGTGCGGTGACGTGGGCAGTTCGGTGGCCAGTCCGTGGGGGGTGAGGTGGGCCTCGATGCGCTCGGCCAGCACGCTGCTGACGCTCTCCGGCAAGTGCTCGCCCAGTGCGACGGGCATCAGGTCGAGCAGACTGGAGCTGCCCCAGGCGTCCTCGCCGTGGGCCGAGCGGGCGACGAACCGGTCACCGGTCCACAGCCGGTCGAACATCGCCGCCTGGGTCGCGTCAGCCGTGCGCGTCCAGTGCCGGACGTCGTCGGGCCGCCCCAACTCGATCGCGAGATCGGCGAGTTCGCGCAGCTGGAGGATGAGGAAGGCGGCCAGATCGGCGGTGACGATCACCCGCTCGGGGTCGAAGGTGGTGGCGTTGTCCCAGCCGCTGTCGTTGCCGTGCTGGTAGTGGGGCAGGGCGGCGTCGGGTGCGCGCCGTGCGGTGAGCCAGAAGTCCGTCCAGCGGGTCAGTCTGTCGTAGGCCTCGGTCAGTTGCTCCGGGGTCAGCGGCTCGGGGAGCCTTCGGCGCAGGTGGCCGAGAGCCCAGCCGTGGATGGGGGGTTTGACGAAGTTGTACAGGACCTCGGAATGGGTGACGGAGTCGGGCAGCGCGCCGCTTTCGTCCTGGTGGTCGAAGGGCAGCGAGAACTGGTCCCAGGCGAGGCCGGGGGACCCGGGGGCCAGGGCGAGGGCGTTGAAACAGTGGTCCCAGCTCCACACCTTGTCCATCCAGTGCTTGGACATCAGCACGGCGGGCCGGGTGACCAAACCCGCCGGGCGTACGGTCGCCGACCACACCACATAGGCGGCGAGTTCGGCTGCCGGGGTGCCGGACGAGCGCCACGGGGCGACCCTGTCGACGAACTCGTCGAACGAGCGCCGCGCGGCTGCCACGACCCGGCCGAACGAGGCCGAGGAGGTGAAGGGCCGCCGGGCCGAATCGAGTTCCTCGACGGCGATCTCCCAGCCGTCGCCACCGTCGGCGGTGATCGTGACACCACGCGCCCCGCCGCCCAGGGCCTGAGTGCCGACGTCTTCGGCAACCGCGCCGGACAGCACGGTGATCCGGTAGCGGCGTCCGGTTTCGTAGGAGGTGAACGTGTGGGAGCCGTCGACCGGGTCGCGGTAGAAGTAGGTGCCGCTGAAGGGGGTCAGGGTCCGCGCCGCCGCGGCGACGCGCAGATCCAGTCCCTCGCCCCGCAGGCGGACGGTGTCCGGCGACTCGTAGGCGAGGTCGATGCGCCCGTCCGCGCCGGTCCAGCTGAGCCTGCTCGGTGTCGCCTGCACGGCGGACTCCGCCCGCCGGCCGGTCGCCGTGTCCAGGGGGACGAGGCGCAGGACGGCGTGCATGCCGTTCTGGTGCGAGACGAGGTGGAGGTCCTCGGAGCGGGTCTTCTCCGCGAGCACGGGAGAGATGCCGAACCAGGAGCCGTGCGTGCTGAACGGAATGTCGTCCACGGAGAAGGCCGGGCCGGATCGGGCGGCGGTCATGAAGCGTTACTCGTTTCTTGAGCTGTGGCTTTGCCGGAGGATGGTCAGCGGCTTCGGCGAAGCGGGGCGCGGACGGTGGAATCCCGGTGTCAGTCCTTGACGGCGCCGGCGGTCACGCCCGCGGCGACGTAGCGCTGGGCGAGGACGAGGATGACCGTGGCGGGCACTGAGGCCACGACGGCGGTGGCCATGATGGCGTTCCACTCCTGGTTGTTGTTGCCGATGTAGTGGTAGATGCCGAGGGTGATCGGTTCGTGGGCGCCGCCGCCCGCGAGGGTGCTGGCGAAGACGAAGTCGGACCAGGACCACAGGAACGCGAACAGGGACACCGTGACGACGGCGTTGCGGCTCATCGGCAGGATGATGGACCAGAAGGTGCGCAGGGGTCTTGCTCCGTCCATCTGCGCGGCTTGGATCAGTTCGCCGGGGATGCCGGACATGAACGCGGTGAAGATGAGGACCGCGAAGGGGACGGCCAGGGTGGAGTCGGCGATGATCAGGCCCGGGACGGACTGGAGCAGACCGAGCTGGAGGTAGATGGCGTAGAAGCCCATCGCCATGATGATGCCTGGGATCATCTGGGCGGCCAGCAGGACGAAACTGAGGATGCCGCCGCCGCGTGGGCGCAGTTTGGCCAGTGCGTAGCCGGCGGGTGCGGCCAGTGCCACGGTCAGGGCGACGGTGCCGAGGCCGATGACGAGGCTGGTGCCGAGGTAGGGCAGTTGCTGGTCGAGGACGGCCCGGTAGCCCTCCAGGGTGGCGTGGGCGGGGAACAGGTCCGGCGGGCTTTTGCGCATGTCCTGCTGGGGGGTGAAGGACACGTTCAGCATCCAGTAGACCGGGAAGAGCATGAGCGCGGTCAGCAGGAGGCCGGTGGCTGTCTTCCCCCACGTACGGCGGCGTCGATTCACGAGAGTTGCTGCTTTCGCTGGACCCGGACGTAGACCAGGCCGAAGACCAGGGCGGCGACGACGAGCAGGTTGCCGACGGCGGCTCCGGGGCCGAAGGCGGGCAGCAGGTTGCCGAAGCCGAGCTGGTAGGACCAGGTGGCGAAGGTGGTGGACGAGTCCGCCGGGCCGCCCTTGGTCATGATCCAGATGATGTCGAAGACCTTGAGGGTGTAGACCAACCCGAGGAGCAGGGTGATCGCGGACACCGGGCGCAGCAGCGGGAAGGTGATGCGCCAGAAGCGCTGCCAGGCGTTCGCCCCGTCCAGGGCGGCCGCCTCGTACAGGCTCGTGGGGATCGACTGCAGGCCGCTGTAGAGCACGACCAGGTTGAAGGGGACGCCGATCCAGATGTTCGCGATGATCACCGAAACCAGCGACCAGGACGGTGAGGTCAGCCAGTTCACCGGGCCGATGCCGAGAGCGTGCAGGACGGTATTGACGATGCCGGAGTCGCTGTTGAGCATCCACGACCAGGTGGACGCCGACACGATCAGCGGCAGCAGCCAGGGCACCAGGAACAGGGCGCGCAGGGTGGCGGAGAGGCGGAAGTTCTGGTTGAAGAAGACCGCGAGGACCAGGCCGATCGCGTACTGGAAGACCAGGCACACGGCCGTGAACACCACGGTGTGCATGAGCGCGGGGGCGAACGTGGGGTCGTCGAAGACGGTCCGGTAGTTCTGCAGGCCGGTGAAGGGCGCGTTGCCCTGGACGAAGGAGCGGACGGTGTAGTTGCGCAGGCTCAGGTCGATGTTGCGGTAGAGCGGATAGGCGTAGAAGAGGCCGAGGTAGAGGACGACCGGGGTGAGGAATCCCCAGGCGGCCCACTGCTGGGAGACGGGACGGTGGCGTTTCCTGGTGCGGTCCGGGGGCGGGCCGTCGGTGAGAGCCCCGCCCCGCTCGCCCACCGGCCGGCTGTCCGGCAGGTGTGTCGTGTGGCTCATCTGAAAGGCCGTTCCCCGGTCACTTGGCGGCGGACTGGGCCGAGCCGAGCGCGTCCTTCGGCGACGCCGATCCGCTCAGGGCGGACTGGACGGCCTTCCACAACTGCTCCGAGATCTTGGGGTACTTGGTGCCGAGGTCGTCGCTGGTGCGTCCCTTGGCCGCCTTGACCGCCTCGACCCAGGGCTTCAGCTGGGCGTTGGCTGCCACCTGCTTGTCCTGCACCTCTCCGGTGGGGGCCACGTAGGAGAGGGTGGTGTCGGTGTCGAGCAGGTTCTTGCTGTTGGTCAGGCAGGACACGAGCTTTTGCGAGGTGGCGTAGCGGCCGGTGTCACCCTGCACCGGGAGGGTGACGAACTCACCGCCCGTGGGGGCGGCGGCGCTGCCTCCGCCGGAGGCCGGGACGGGTATGACCCCGTAGTCGAAGCCGGCCTTCTCGGCATTGGCGAGCTGCCAGGTGCCGTTCTCGGCGAACGCGTAGTCGCCGCCGGCGAACTCCTGCCAGCTGGTGGTCTGGGTGTTGTTGATCACCGAGTTGGGCGCATAGCCATCCTTCAGCCAGTCGCTCCACAGCGACAACGCCGAGACGGCCTTGGACGAGTCGAGTTCGGTCAGCTGCGCGCCCGCGCCCCAGAACCACGGCAGGAACTGGAAGCTGCCCTCCTCCGTCCCGATCGCGGAGAAGGTGATGCCCTTCTTGCCCGCCGCCTTGACCTTCGCCAGCGCGGCCGTCAGTGAATTCCAGTCCTTGACCGAGGAGATGTCCACCCCGGCCGTCTTGAGCACCGCCTTGTTGTAGTACAGGGCGAGGGTGTTCGCACCGATCGGCGTGCCGTACGTCTTCCCGCCCGACTGACCCGCGGCGAGCAGGTTGGGGTCCACGGCCGAGGTGTCCAGCTTGCTGTCGTCGGTCGTGGTCAGCACCCCCGCCTCCGCCAGGGTCGACACCACGGGGTTGTCGACGATGAGCACGTCCGCGGAGTTGTCCTGCTGCGCCGCCAGCAGCGCCTTGTTCGTCAGATCACTGGTGTCGAACGCGGTCCGCTTGATCTTCACCCCGGCCTCGGTGCCGCAGCCGTCCAGCAACTTCGCCCACGCCGAGGACTTGTCGAACTGCGGGTAGGGGTCCCAGACGGTGTAAGTGCCGTTCGCGGCCGAGTCGTTGGCGGTGTCACTCGCGCCGGAGGAGCACGCGGTGGTGCCGGTGGCGACGGCTACGACGGCCAGGGCCGCGGCGGTGAGACGCCGTCCGGTGGGTCGGTTCATGACGCGTTCCTTCTTGTTTGTGGCATGCCGGTGCCGAGGCAGGGGCGAAGGGCCGGGGGAAGGTGTGTCGAACTACCGCGGCGGGCCCGCGCGTTCGGGGAGGGAGGAGAGGAGAGGACAGATGAGGAGAGGGGAGGGGAGGGGAGGAGAGCGGGTGTGCGGGGGCGTGCGGTCAGAGGGCGGTGCCGGCACCGGGTTCGAGCTCTGAGGGTGCGGGCCCGGTCCCGGCGGGCGCCGTGCTGGCGCGCAGCGAGATCGGCGGCCTGAGCAGGTGGTGCCGGGCGGGTGCGGCTGGGTTGTCGAGCCGCTCGACGAGCAGGTCGACGGCGAGGCGGCCCATCTGTTCCGCCGGCACGTCCGCGGCGGTGAGTTGCGGGGTCACCGTCTCCGCCCACCGGCCGGCCACGACTCCGGTGACGGAGAAGTCGCGCGGCACATGGCGGCCGGCCTCGGACAGCCCGCGGTAGAGCCCGCCGAGCGCGGCCTCGTTGAGCGTGACCAGGCCGGTGGTGGCGGGATCGTCGTGGAGGATCCGCTCCACACAGGCCTGCCCCGAAGCGGGATCGTCCCCGCAGCAGTACGTCCGGACGGTGAGCCCGCGTTCCGCCGCGGCCTTGGTGAACCCGTCGAGCCCACGGTGAGCCGACTCGTACCCGGCCCGCAGGAGCTGCTCGGGCCGGTTGACGAAGGCGATCCTGCGATGGCCCAGGTCCGCGAGGTGGTGGACACAGGCCGCCGCCAGCGCGGTGTGGTCCAGGCCCACCCACCAGCCGCCCTCCGGGTGGGCGGTCCGGCCGATGGCGACGGAGGGGAAGTCCACCGCGGTGAGGTGGTCGACCCGGTCGTCCTGCAGCCTGATCTCCATCAGGATCGCGCCGTCGACCCGCCGCTCGCCCAGCAGTCGCTGGAACGAGCGGTCGCTGTCCACACCGCTCGGAGAAAGCAGCACGTCGTAGTCGTAGGTCGCCGCGGCCTCGACGACGCTGCCGATGAAGTCCAGCTGCATCCCTGTGTAGTGGTTCCCGGCCGGCGGGAAGACCAGACCGATGGTGTTGGTCCGGCCGTTGGCCAGGGCACGCGCACTCGCGTTGGGCCGGTAGCCCAGCTCGTCGATGACCCGCTGGATCTTCTGACGGGTCTCGTCCGATACGGCGCGCTTGCCGCTCAGTGCGTAGGACACGGTGCTCCGCGAGACACCGGCCCGCTTGGCGATCTCACCGATGTTCACGGAACTCCTTGCTGGAACCGGTTCGACGACTCCTGGGTGGAGGAGCCTGCCGGTCCTGTGGGCTGGGGGCAAGAGGAGAAGGGGCGACGGTTTGTCGAACCGGTTCGCGTGAAGTGAAGGTAGGAGCAGTCCGGACGGACTGTCAACGCCTGCGGGGCATCTTCTGTAACGGCTCGGAAATTTTCGGGCCGGGGGTCGCGGCACGCTGCCCGCATGGCCCGTCGCCTCGTCTGATCAGCCAATCCCCTGGCTTCCGGGAGCGGGGTCCTGGCCATGCGGACCGCGCTGAACCCCCGCAGAAGTCCGTGTCGGAGGTATTGCTGGCCTGTTTCGCGGGTGCTAGCTTCCCCGAACCGGTTCGATGCCGTGGCGAGAGGCCCTGTGAACCGTCCTTACCAGGAACCCGCGCCACCCGCAGGGCTCGCCGAAGCCGAGACTGATGCCCTGAACTGCAACAACGCCCCCTTGTCAACGTGTGCCCAGAGCGCCGCCCGGCAATCGAACCGGTTCGACTACGAAACTGGAGACCGCAGTGCGACCAAGAACCACGAGAACCGGCGTTGTGATGGCCTCGGTCCTCGCCACCGTGCTCGCCGTGCCCTCCGCGGGTACGGCCCGGGCGGCCGAGCCGGAACAGCTCGTCATCGACCTCGCCACGGACACCGGCGCCTTCCACGGCGGCGCCAGCGGCACCCTGTACGGGGTCTACGGCGACGGAGTACCGAGCCGCAACCTCATCGAGGGCATGCACGTCCGCACGGTGTCCACCAAGGCGCAGGACGGTCCGCAGCATCCGGGAGCGGACGCCCTGGAGATCCTGCCGTCGTTCGTGGACTCGGGCGGCAAGGACGTCTACATCTACATGACCGACATCTACCGGGGCTTCCCGTACGAGTGGCCGGGAGCGGACGGTCCGGCGCGGCTCGCCGACTTCAAGGAGAAGATCAAGAAGCAGGTCCAACAGGTCCTGACCATGGGCGGCTACAAGGAGAACGTCGTCTACGTCCCCTTCAACGAACCCGAAGGGAACATGTTCGGCACCGGCAGGTGGAGCTACAACGGCATCTCCTGGCGCACCGACCCGCAGTACTACTTCGCCGCGTGGAAGGAGGCGTTCCAGCTCATCAGGAGCCTGGACCCGGACGCGCGGATCGCCGGCCCGAACACCTCCGTCCTCTACCCCGAGGTCAAGGGCTTCCTGCAGTACGCCAAGGCCAATGACGTCGTCCCGGACGTGATGACCTGGCACGAGCTGTCGTCGCCCGCCGCGGTGCGCACGAGCGTGGCGAAGTACCGGCAGATGGAGAAGGAGACCGGGGTCGGCCCGCTGCCGGTCAACGTCAACGAGTACGGGCACAACTACCACCTCTCCGTGCCCGGCCAGGTCGTCCAGTGGGTGTCCGCCATCGAGGAGTCGAAGATCGACGCCGACCTGGCGTACTGGAACATCGACGGCAACCTCAACGACTCGGCCGTGGAGGCCAACAAGGGCAACGGCCAGTGGTGGCTGTTCAACGCCTACGGTCAGATGTCCGGGCACACGGTCGCGGTGACCGCCCCGCACCCAAACCAGCAGTACACCCTCCAGGGCGTGGCCACGCTCGACAAGAGCAAGAAGCAGTCCAGGGTGCTGTTCGGCGGCAAGAGCGGTGACGCGGACGTCGTCTTCGACAACGTCGACCCGAAGCTGTTCGGGACGACGGTGCACGCCACCGTGCAGGAGATCCCCTGGACCGGACAGGTCGGCGACTCGGCCGAGCCGCTGCGGCTGGCGGACCGGGAGGTCGCGGTCGGCGCCGACGGCAGGGTGTCCCTGCCGATGACCGGCATGAACGCGATGTCCGCGTACCAGGTCATCCTCGCCCCGGGCGGGAACGGCGGGAAGCCGGCCACACCGTCGACGAGTTGGCGTACGACGTACGAGGCGGAGAACGCCACCTACACCGGCGGCGGCTACTCCAGGAACGGCCCTGAGGGCACGCCCTCCGACGTCGGCAAGTTCGCCACGTCCGGCAACTACAACGTCGGCGGGCTGCGCACCGGTTCCGACGGCGTGCTCGCCTTCGACGTGGAGGTCCCGCAGGACGGCACGTACGACCTGAGCGTCTTCGCCAACTCCTACAACCTGGACGCCCGGGTGAAGGAACAGGGGCCCACCAACGTCTTCCTGCGGGTCGACGGCAAGGACCCACAGGAGTTGCGGATGCCGCTCGGCTACAAGTGGGTGGTCTGGGGCCACACCGACACCACGGTGGAACTGACCGCCGGCAAGCACCGGATCACCCTCGCCGCGAAGGACGCGGACCTGGGCGTCACCAAGGGCGACGCGATCATCGACAAGCTCGACCTGGCCCTGCGCGACCAGAACGTGACCCAGTCGGCGATCTACGAGGCCGAGTACGCGACTCTCACCGGAGCTCGCCCCGTCTACACGCAGGCCGGGGCGTCGGGCCCGGGTACGGTGCCTCTGCCCAAGCGCGCTTCCGCGACCTTCTGGGTCCACTCGCCCACCGACGGCGAATCGACGGTGTCCGTCGACCACCTCGGCGGCGGCAAGGCAGGCCTGTCGCTCAACGGTGAGGAACTCGACCGCCCGAAGATCGGAAGCGGCGAGCCGGGTGCGGACGCGGTCAAGATGTTCCTGTCCGCGGGCATCAACAAGATCACCGTCACCGGCACCTCCCGTGAACTGGTGCTCGACCGGCTCAGGGTGTCGCCGTCCGAGGGCACTTTGGTGCCCACCGTGTACCAGGCCGAGGACGGCACCCTCGCCGGAGCGGCCAGAACGACCGACCAGTACACCTTCGCCGCGAACGGCAGGGCCGTCACCGACATCGGCAACGGCACCGCCAACTCCCTCACCTTCGACGTGACGGCCACCAGGTCCGGACGGCATGCGGTGACCATCCGCTACTCCAACGCCGAACAGGCGCCCGCCACCCACTACAACCCCGACCCGATCGCCCGGCACGCCGACCTCGCGGTCAACGGCGAACCTGCCCGCCGGGTGCTGTTCCCGACGACCTTCCACTTCAACGACTTCCGTGACCTCACGGTCCCGGTCACGCTGAAGAAGGGCACGAACCGGCTCACCTTCACGGCGGAGGAACTGCCGGACTTCAACGGCGACAGCCACAACCAGTACGACCAGCGATCCCCCTACGCGCCGGTGATCGACCAGATCGCCGTCACACCCCTGACGCAGAAGTAGCCCTCGAAGCCCGAGCGCGGTGGGCGGGTGACGACTCGCCCGCCCGCCGCGGGGAGAGGACACGGGCCCGGCTCGGCGCCGCGTGGTGTCAGGGCCGCGAGGCGTCCGGGTCGGGCAGTGGCGTCGTGGCGAGCTGTCTGGCCTCGTCGGCCGGCAGGCCGAGCATGCGCAGCAGTTGCTCGGCGACCTGGTCGCACGCGCGGTCATCGACGAGTTCGGGGTCGGACAGGGACAGGTGCAAGGTGGCCAGCAGGGAGCCGGCCACGGTCGCCAGGGCCAGCCGTGTGTTCTCCACCTGGAACCGGCCCGCCGCGACGCCGTCGCGGATGTCGCGCAGGGCGCGGGGCGCCAGGCCGTGGTCGGAGTCGATGTACGACAAGCCGTGGCGTACCAGCACCTTCGCCATGTCGGGGTGCGAGCGGTTCACGCGCAGCGCCAGACGGACCGACTGGGCGAAGGCGGCCGCCGGGTCGTCGACGTCGGTGCTGAGCTGGTCGAACAGCGCCCCGGTTTCCTCCAGTACGTCGTCGACGGCTGCCTCGAAGAGCTCGTCCTTGCTGGAGAAGTGGTTGTAGAAGGAGCCGAAGCCGACGTCGGCGGCTTCGGTGATGCTCTGGATGCTCGCGTGGCGAGCGGTGTCGTCGGCCAGCATCGCCCGTGCGGCGTCGATGAGTTTCTGGCGGGTCTGGGCCTTCCGGCGTTCCAGCCGGGACGCCGGCTTCGCGTCGTCAGAGGCTCCCGAGCGTGCTGACTTCATGGCCGCAGTCTAAGCGATCACATGTCTGATGGAATCGTCAGTAGCGAACTGGCGGTGCACCGGGAGCAGTTGGCATGGTGCGGTCGCTTGTTCACGGCGCGAGGACCGGGTCCGCACCAGGACCTCGCGCCGCTGCATCGTCGGCAGGTGTCAGAGTCGCTGCCACAGGGCCGGCGTGCGGGCGGGCTGCCAGCCCCCCTGCGCCTGATGTGCCTGCAGGCACTGGTAGGAGACGCCGTCGTGGGTCACGCGCGCTCCGATCTCATAGACCTGCCCCGTGGCCCAGCCGCCCGACTGGCCGTCCTCGGGGGCGGACGTACCGCTCTCGTCCGTGCTGGTCGTGAGGGTGAGGCCGTACTCGCCGAGCAGCGGGTTGATGGGCTGGTAGAAGGTTGTTCCACCCCTCGTGCAGTCGCCGGAGCCGCCCGACGTGACGCCCTGGGCCTGGGTTCCCGAGACGTAGGGGCCGCCGGAGTCGCCCCGTTCCGCGCACACCGTCGTGCGGGTCACGCCGTCGACGGTGCCCTCGGCGTAGCTGACGCTGGTGTCGTGCTGCTGGATCGTTCCGCAGTGCCAGCCCGAGGTGGAACCGGACCGGCAGATCGCGGCGCCCGCCAGGGCCTGCACCGAGCCGGCGGTCTGGATGTTCTGGTCGCCTTCCCCCTCGACGTCGGGCGTCGCGATCCAGTCGCTGTTGACGCCCACCCACGCCATGTCCTGGCCGGGGAAGACCGAGGCCTGGAAGGTGCCCTGGTCGACCCTGTTGTAGCCGGCGGTCCTGGCCCCCGCCTCCCCGCAGTGGCCGGCCGTGGCGAACCCCTGTTGGTCGCCCTTGGTGACGGCGAATCCCACGGAGCAGCGAGCCAAGTCGTCGATGTAGTAGGCGTCACCGCCCCGGATGTCGTACAGGGCGCGAGGCCGGTCCGCCGACACCTTGACGTTCACGACCCCCCGGCCGACGCCGGCGGCCGCGACGAGCCTGTCCGCGGCGGCACGGCTCGTCGCCTGCACCGTCACCCGATTGGTCCGCACGTCGACGTACCGAACCGGCGTGTCGAGGGCCCTGCCGGACACGGCCCCGTCCAACTTCACCTTGACCTTCCTCAGGTCCTTCAGCGCGGTCCTGACGACCGCAGCCCGCGCTCCACCGGCCTCGATGGCGGCAACGTCCGCCGCGTCGGTGGTCGCGACGGTCAGGTCGGCGGAGGTCGCGCCGCGCACCCACGCGCCCGCGAAGCGCTTGCCCAGCGCGTTCTGCAGCCGACCGGCGCGCGCGCCCGCCTCCGCCTCGTTCACCAGGCGCGTCCTGGCCTGGGCGTCCGTCAGGCCCAGGTCGCGCTCCAGTGCGCGCAGGACCACGGGCGACGGACTGGCGGCGCCCAGTGTCTCGGCGGCGGTGGGCGCGGGGGGCTCGACGGCCGCGGCTTCGGGCAGCCCCGCGAGCACGAGTGCGCCGAGCACCGTCAAGGCGGCACAGCCGACTCCGGCGTGTCTGTGGACCATCAGGTGTCTCCTCGGATTTCGGTGGCAGAAGGGCCTCGAAACCCTAGGTTTTGCCGAAAAGGGCTCAGAAGAAGTCCGCTTCGCGGCCGTTCCGCGCATCGGACGACATGATGGGCCCGCCCGGCGGAGTACAGGATGCTGACGGACCGACATACCGGGTAGTGGTGCTCACACGGGCTGGAGACCAGGGTTGCCGGCCTCCGTCACGAAGGACGCGGCGGTCGTGATCGGCGAGCCCGGCGTCGTCACGGCGGACACGGTCCTGAAGTCGGCCCGTGCCGCCTGACGGTCCAGTTCGACCCTCACATAGCCGCGCTGCCCGTTGTAGAACTTCAGATGCGGGTTGGCCTTGAGATAGGTGTCCCAGTTGGAGGGCCTCTCGACGCCGTCCCTGCCGCTCGCGACGGACGTGGCGACGATCTCCGTGCCCAGGGTCGTGGACGCCGGATCGTCGAAGTCGTCCTTGATGTCGAAGGCGTAACCGACGTGCACGTCCCCGGTCATCACCACCAGGTTCTCGACCCCGGCCGACCTCGCCCCGTCGAGGATCCGCCGACGCGAGGCCCGGTAGCCGTCCCAGGCGTCCATGGACATCTTCGCCTCGGCGTTGAGGTCGAGTTTGCGCTGCGAGAAGCAGACCTGTTGCGGCATCACGTTCCACAGGGCCCGCGAGGCGCGCCAGCCGTCGATCAGCCAGCTTTCCTGCTCGGCCCCGGTGATGGTGCGCGACGGGTCGTCCACCTCGGCGCCGAGAACGTGTTTGGTGTCGCCGTACAACTGGTCGGAGCGGTACTGCCGGGTGTCGAGCACGTCGAACTGGGCGAGCGTGCCCCACTGGAGCCGACGGTAGAGCTGCAGGTCAGGACCGCTGGGGAACTGTGCGCTGCGCAGCGGCTGGTTCTCCCAGTAGGCCCGGTAGGCGGCGGCGCGACGCAGCAGGAACACCTCCGGCGGGTCGTTGTTCTCGCTGATGGAACCCGCATAGTTGTTCTCCGTCTCGTGGTCGTCCCAGGTGACGATGAAAGGGTGCGCGGCATGGACCGCCCGCAGGTCCGGATCGCTCTTGTAGAGGGCGTAGCGCAGCCGGTAGTCCTCCAGGGTCATGGCCTCATGGTTGAAGACGTCGGGCAGCTTCCGGTCCGTGTAGTTGCGTGCGCCGCCGGTGGAGTTCACGGCGTACTCGTACAGGTAGTCCCCGAGATGCAGGACCACGTCGACGTCGTCCTCGGCGAGATGGCGGTGCACCGTGTAGTACCCGTCGTGGTACGCCTGGCAGGCGACGGCGGCGTACGTGAGCGTCGCGGCGGCGGCGGCGGTGGTGGCAGGCGCCGTCCGGGTACGGCCCGTCTCGCTGATCCAGGCTCCGGTCCTGAACCGGTAGTAGTAGACGCGGTCGGGCTCGAGGCCCTCGACGTCGACGTGCAGGGAGTGGCTGTACTCGGGATAGGCGGTGGCGGCGCCGCTGCGGACGATCAGGGCGAAGCGCTCGTCGACGGCCACCTCCCACTGGACGACCACGTACTGCTCGGGCAGACCGCCGCCCGGCTCGTACGGGGCCGGGGCGAGCCGGGTCCACAGCAGCACGGAGCCGGGGAGCGGGTCTCCGGAGGCGATGCCGAGCGTGAACGGATCGGAGGAGATCCTCGCCGCGTCGAGCTCGCGTGAGCCTGCCGCGCCCCGGGCCGGCAGGTTGGTGGTGAAGGCAAGGGCGGCGGCCGCTGCGGTGATCGTGAAAAGGCGGCGCCGCCCGAAGTGCCTGGCGGCGGCACGCAGTTCGGGGTCGTGTCGCGAAGAGGTGTCCTGCAGCGGCGATCTACGACGGCCTGTCGAGGCCATAAGGTCTCCTCTCGCGGTTGTTGCACGAAGGATCTGTGAGCTACGCACGGCAAAGCGGTACGAAGTGGACGTCCGAATGCTAAGCAGATGAAGATCGTAATTACGGCAGGCGCGGGATCCCGAGAGCGTCGGGGCCGTCTTTCGTGCCGCGGGTCGGCCCGCCGGTGTCGATCAGAAGTGCGTGGAGATCCCGAAGGCACGGCGCAGTTGTGCCATGTCGTGCCGATCGCGTTCCGACGGCTCGTATCCCTGGTGGAAGTAGACCTGCTGCTCGGCGGACAGACACGGGACGGGCACTCCCTTGATCGTGCCTGTCACGAAGCACGCGGAGGGGTAGGGGAAAGGACGGTCCGGTTCGGGTGATGCCTGTTCGGCTGAGCCGTCGTCGGAGAAGACGAGCGGGTGGAGGTCGATCTCTCGCCCGTCGGGAGCCGTCACGACGAAGCGGATGGGCCTCCAGTCCAGGCTCTCCGCGAAACCCGCCTCCGAGAGGGCTGCCGTCACAGTGGCCTCCTGGTCCAGCCGGTGCATCAGGTCAAGGTCACGGTGGTTTCGGGTCTGCTCGCCGATCAGGGCGTCGATCCCCCATCCGCCACCGATCCAGACGTCCACGTTCGCCCGCCGCAGCAGGGCCAGGACGATCAACACGTCGTCGGCTGTCATCACTCGAGCAGGCTAGGGCCGCAGCAGGCAACGTCTGTGGCAGTGGGGGAGCGTGCCGGGCGTCGCGACGGGGCGAACGTTGCCTGCCGCGGCACTGGAACCGTTCGCCTCGTTCGCGGCACGCTCCGGCGCCGTCCGATCGCCGAGGAGGACGCTCGGGACGCCGGAAGACCCCCGGCGGCGGCGCGCGAGGCTGCGGCCCGATGCGGCTGTGAGCAAGCACACTCGGCGCGGCAAATATTCGTGGTCGAGGAGGATTTGGCACCCGGAGCGCGCTGCGGCGGGGTGCACCCCCATCGACTCGGCCATCCCTTCTGTCACGATGGTCCGCGCCGTGACCGACTCGGTGGAGTGACCGCGCAGCGCAGCCGGCGTCCCTCGGTTTCGCTGACCTGTTCGACCTTCTGCCTCGCCACCCGGGTATCGCACTGTGTCTTCCGTATCTCCTCCTTCCCCTGCCCCCGCCTCTGCCTCGAACCTTGCTGCGACTCCGGCCAAGGAGGCGTCACGCTCGCCGTGGCGGTCCCTGCGGTACCGCAGCATGCGCTGGTGGTCCGTCGCGAACTTCGTGTCGAACGCCGGCACCTGGATGCAGCTCACGGTGCAGAACCTGCTCGTGCTCCAGATCACCGGATCCGCTGCCGCGACCGGTCTGTCCATGTCGGTCCAGGCCGCTCCCGCCCTGTTCATGAGCCTGCTGGGCGGTGCGGCCGTAGACCGCTGGCCGCGCAAGCTGACGGCCGCCGTCAGCCAGGCCCTCCTCGGCGTCGTCGCCTTCACGACCGCCGTGCTCGTGGTGCTGGACCGGCTCGACATGACGACCTTGCTGGTGCTGGCCGCGGTGACCGGCGCGATCGCCACCGTCGACGGTCCGGCCTGTGCCCTGCTGGGCAACGACCTCGTTCCCGTGGCGGACGTCCCCTCCGCCATCGGCGTCGGCGCGCTGGTGCACAACGCGGGCCGGCTCGTCGGCGCGGCGCTGGCCGGGGTGACGGTGGGCCTGCTGGGCACGTCCGCCGCCTACGCGGTCAACGGGCTGTCGTTCCTGTTCGTCACCTCGGTCATTCCGTTTCTGCGGCCGGCGCACGGCGCGGCCGGGCATGCCGCGTCGGACCAGCAGGACACCGCGGAACCGCGCGACAGGCCTGGCACCTCGAAGCAGCGCGACAAGCGTGACGACATGAGCGTGCGAGAAGGGCTGGTCTACTTCGCGCGTCGGCCCCGCCTGGTCGCGCTCGCCGGTGTCACCGGCATCAGCGCGGTTTTCGGACGCAACTACGGACTCACCCTCGCCGTGCTGGTCACCGGGCCGCTCGCGGGCGGCCCGGGGGCGTTCGGCACGGTCTCCACCGTCCTCGCCGCCGGCGGCATCCTCGGCGCGGTCCTCGGCGCCCGGCTGCGCAGGCCCTCGGTCCGGCTCGTGGGCACCCTGGCAGCCGCGGGTGCGTTGCTGCAGGTGGTGGCGGGGTTCTCGCCGACGCTGGCCGTGCTCCTGGTACTCGTCCTGCCCATGGCCGTGGTGGAGTCCCTCTCCGACACCGCGGGGACGGCCGTCCTGCAGACCGATCCGCCCGCCCATCTGCGGGGACGGGTACTCGGCGTGTGGAGCAGCATCGGCACCGTGTGGGGCCTGGGCGGTCCGCCGGCGCTGGGCCTGCTCATGGAGATGGCGGGAGCGCGTGGGGCCCTTGTGGCGGGCGGTCTGATCATCGCCGGCTCGATCGGTGCGGGCTTCGCTCTGCGTGCCCGTCGGATCCCGCAGCCGGTGGCTCTGCCGTCGAAGCCGGGCGACGTGACGGCGGGGCGGGAAGCGCTGAGCACCGCCGCCTGACGGGCCGGGCCGGGCCAAGGACCGCGCCGCCATCCCCAAGCCGGTGGTGGCCGCGATCAACGGACCCGCTCTCGGCCGTCCGGCCGGGGATGCCCGGGACCCTCGCGCGCCTCTCCAAGAGGGCACTCGCCCTCCCGCCGGCGGGTCCGCCGTCGCCCCGCGACCCCGACGGTCGTCGCTAGTGACCTGAGTCAGAGATTCGTCGGCAGTAGGCGGCTACTTTGTCGAGGATCTCGTCAGCGGTCTTCGTCCAGACGAAGGGTTTCGGATGCT
>NZ_JBHXSG010000081.1:0-33631 GCF_042714835.1 Streptomyces sp. NPDC058678
CCGCTGGGCATCAGTCAACGACAACGGCGGAATCTTCGGACCCGGACGACTCATACCGAACCAACGACGAACCTTCGACTCAGGTCACTAGGGCCCTTCTGATGGATCTCCGCGGGTGAAGGAGCGGCGTCCGGTGCGCGCTCTCGGGGTCCCCCCGGACGGAGTCTGGGGGAGTGCCGCGCGGAAGCCCTCGTACGGGGCGTACTCGCGCTTGCGCGCGGTGCGGCGAGTGGGGGTACCTCCCACGCCCTCAAGGCAGTGGGGGAGCGTGCCGGGCGTCGCGACGCCACGGAGATCCATCAGAAGGGCCCTGGCGGCCGGGAGGACCGGCACCGGCCCGGGGACCAGTACCGGCCGACTCGCCCGGTACCGGCCGGTTCGCCCGGTTACCGGCGGGGGCGCGCCGGTTACGCTGCCCGTCATGACGTCCTCCGCCCCCACCCCCGCCTACCGCCGCCTCAGCGTCGAGGAGCGACGCAGCCAGCTGCTCGACGCCGCGCTGTCGCTCTTCGCGCACCGGCTCCCCGAGGACGTGTCGCTCGACGACGTGGCGGAGGCGGCCGGGGTGTCGCGCCCGCTCGTGTACCGGTACTTCCCGGGCGGCAAGCAGCAGCTGTACGAGGCCGCCCTCCGGTCCGCCGCCGAGGAACTGCAGAAGTGCTTCGACGAGCCCCGCGAGGGCCCCCTGCTCCCCCGCCTCGCCCGCGCCCTGGACCGCTACCTCGACTTCGTCGACCAGCACGACGCCGGCTTCAGCGCCCTCCTCCAGGGCGGCAGCGTCGTCGAGACCTCCCGTACGACGGCCACGGTGGACGGCGTACGGCGGGCCGCCGCCGAGCACATCATGCGGCACCTGGAGGTCACCGACCCCGGCCCCCGGCTGCGGATGACGGTCCGCATGTGGATCACGGCCGTGGAGGCGGCCTCCCTCATCTGGCTGGACGAGGACAAGCAGCCGCCCGCCGGCGAGCTGCGGGACTGGCTCGTGGAACAGTTCGTGGCGGTCCTGACGGTGACGGCGCGGCGCGACCCGCAGACCTCGGCGCTGGTGGAGACCATGGCCGCCAGTGGCTGAGAGCCGTGGCGGATGGCTGACACTGGTGCCGTGAAGAGCGAAGACACCCCCTTCGAGGGCGGCCCCATGGACGGGCGCGTGCTGCCCGTCCTGCTGGGCGCCACCGGGCACCCGCCCAAGACGTACCGCATCCCCGTCCCCGACGCCGCCGGCGGCCCGCCCACCGTGCTGGTCTACCGCCGGGTCCCCCGCGCACACAGCAAGCGGCTCGGACTCCACCAGGGATGGAAGTACGAGTACGACCCCACGGGACAGGCCGGCCGACGCAGGTGGCCCTGGTCCAAACCGGACGCCACCGACGGGTGACCCCGTTGCGCCGAACCGCGCACACTCGGCGCGCGGACGCGGCGCCCACGTCCCATGCTCGCGGTGCGGAGCGGAAGTGCTGCCCCGCACCGGAGGTGATGACGTGTCAGAAAGGCTTCTCCGTCTCGTCTGTACGGCGGCGATGGCGGCCGGAACCGTCCTCGCGCCCCTGCCCGCCGTGGCCGTGCCCGAGCCCCCACAACCCGCCCGGCGCTCCGTGGCCGACCTGCTGACGGACCTTCAGGGGCTGTACCAGGAGGCCGAGCGGGCCACCGAGACGCACAACGCCACCGAGGAGAAGCTCAAGAAGCGGCGCGCCGAGGTGAGGCGCCTGGACGCCGAGCTGTCCCGCGCCCGGCTCTCCCTGCACGACAGCCGGAGAGCGGCCGGCCGACTGGCCCGGCACCAGTACCAGAACAGCACCGACATCTCCCCGTACGTCCGGCTGCTCCTGGCCCGCGACCCCGAGCACGCCCTCGACCAGGGCCATGTGATCGGCCAGTTGGCGCGCGAGCGGGCCGAGACGGTGGGCCGCCTGACCGGCAGCGAGAAGAGGACCGACGACCTGGCCCGCCGGGCCCGCAAGGCCCTGGACGACCAACTCACCCTCGCCGCCCGGCAGAAGAGGGAGCGGGACACCGTGCACAAGCGCTTGAAGGACGTCGAGGAGCTGCTCGCCTCGCTCACCGAGGAACAGCTCACGGCCCTCGCCGAGTTCGAGCGGAACGGCATCGCGAAGGCCCAGGACAAGTTCATGGCGTCCGGCGCCCTCAGCAGCGAACACAAGCCGTCACAGGAGGGTGAGCGGGCGGTGCGGTACGCCGTGCGGCAGCTGGGGAAGCCGTACGAGTGGGGGGCGGAGGGGCCGGAGTCGTACGACTGCTCGGGGCTGACCTCCGAGGCCTGGGGCCGGGCCGGGACACCCATCCCCCGGACCAGTCAGGAGCAGTGGGCCGAGCTGGAGCGGATCCCGCTGGACGAGCTGCGGCCCGGGGACCTCGTCGTCTACTTCCGCGACGCCACCCACGTGGCGATGTACCTCGGCGACGGGATGGTGGTGCAGGCGCCGCGGCCGGGCGCGAAGATCAAGGTGTCGCCGATCGCGGCCAACCCGGTCCTCGGGGCCGTACGGCCCGACCCGGGCGGGGAGCCCCTGCGGCGGTACGCGCCGCCGAAGCTCCCCGAGAACGCCCTGGAGGGGTCGGACGAGGGCTACGCGCCCGCGGCCCCCGAGACCTCCATCAGGTAGCCCTCGGTCTTCTTCGGGTCGGAGAAGACGGGGGCCTACCTCGCTTCGGTTGCCGGGGCCTGACGGGCTTCTGACCAGCGGTCCAGCCGTCGTTGTTGGTCGTTGTTGGTCGTCGTCGGCCACCCTCGGACGGCCCACAGACGGCCCAACGCCTGCTGTGCTCACTGCCGTTCGGCCAGTACGAGAGGCCCCGGCTGATCGCCGGAGGCCTCTCTTCTGTGTCTCGCCGAGTCGGCTACTCAGCCTCGGAAAGGGGAGCCCCCAAGCGCGTTCCGTCTATGCCCCAGACTCCGGGAGACAACGTGCGAGGGTCCACAGCCTCAGACGGAGCTGAAGTCTTGTAGGTGCCATCCGGCTGCTCGGAGCGATCGTGTTCTTTGACCCAGAAGACACGCCGAATGAATTGCCCAGGTGAGTCGCTGCTCGGAGCATCGGCACGAAGCACGGCGTAATCCACGCGCCTACCGTTCCCATGTCACGGCTCCGGTCGGCGGCGCGTCGCCACTGAGCGCGAAACGGACTGGCGAACGAAGTCGAACTGCCCGTCCCGTCTGACGGCTCGTGCCGAGCCCTCTGGCCATAGGACGGCCAGGCGGCTCGGCACGAGTCGCATAGGCACTCGGGTTCGGGTGCGTCTCGGGACGCCTAGTTCGGCGTGCGTCGTCGCTTCTGGCTCCCTGAGCCACGAGTTGCGGGACGCAGCGGGGAGGCGAAGAATGGGTCTTGCGTCGCCTGCACCGTCGAGTTGATCTCCGGTGGTCTCGCCGTCCGGTCATCTGGGCGACGCCAACAAGGGCAAAGCAGGGCACCGCAGAGCGCATCCGGAGCCATCATGGCCAGAACTGCCCGGCGCAGAGTCTCCCGTTTCGCTGGCGCATCCTGCATGGCTGCAGCGCTTGCCTTGCCGGCAGGCCTTACCGGCGCTGTGGCAGTGCCCCATACCACTGCTCAAACTGCGGCCACACTGCCAGCCCAGACCACTCCGCCTCCGCCTGAGCCGCCTCCGCCTGAGCCGCCTCCGCCTGAGCCGCCTCCGCCTGAGCCACCTCCGCCTGAGCCGCCTCCGCCTCCGCCTCCACCTCCGCCTCCGCCTGAGCCGCCTCCACCTCCGTCGCCCGAGCCGCCTCCGTCGCCTGATCCGCCTACACCTCCGTCGCCTGAGCCGCCTCCGCCTCCGTCGCCCGAGCCGCCTCCGCCTCCTGAGCCGCCTCCGCCTCCGCCATCGTCCGAGTCACAAGAGGATCCGGCGGAGCAAAAGGAGGAACTGAGAGAGATGACGCCTGAGCTAGAGGAGGAGGTAGAGGCTCTGGCCGAGCGGCAGGATGCCTCCAAAGTGACGAAGAAAACTGCAGATCAGCTGCAATCCACGATGCAGATGGTCGAGAACCCAAAGACGCCGCTGAAGGCGCGGGTCGCGCTCGCGAATGCTGTGCAGCAGGTTAGCGCCACGCTGGAGATAATCGAGGATCCGAAGACGCCGCCGAAGGATCGGGCCGCGTTCATTACGGTCGTGCAGCAGGTGAGCACCACGCTGGAGATAATTAATGATCCGAAGACGCCGCCGAAGGAGCGGGCTGCGTTCATTACGGTCGTGCAGCGGATGACCACCACGCTGAAGGTAATTAATGATCCGAAGACGCCGCCGAAGGAGCGAGCTGCGTTCATTACGGTCGTGCAGCGGGTGACCACCACGCTGGAGATAATTCATGACCCGAAGACGCGACCGAAAGTGCGGGCCACTTTCATGCAGTGCGTGCAGCAGGTGAGCATCACGCTGGTGGCAATTCATGATCCGAAGACGCCGCCGAAGGAGCGGGCCGCGTTTGCCAAAGTCGTGCAGCAGGTGACTGCCTCGCTGGGGATGATCCATGCCTCGAAGACGCCGCCGAAGGAGCGGGCCGCGTTGATCAATGTCGTGCAGCAGGTGAGTACTTTGCTGAAGGTAATCCACGCCCCGGACACGCGGCCGCAGGAGCGGAATGAAGCGAAGAGGAAGCTGGGCCAGCAGGCTGGTTTGATCAATAATCCCCAGTTTGTGGCATTCATGGCGGACGTCGCGCGCTACAGCGCATCTGCGCAATGTGTAAACAAAATAGTGTACCGCACGCGCCAAATAGGTTGGCCGTATGGCACCCTATGGGGTCTTTCGGATAAGGCATGCATTGCGACGCTGGCCGAGGGAGCACGCCAAGGAAACGAACTATTTAAATGCGTGCAGAAGTATCCATTCTCTACGTGTGTGGGTTATACCAAGCCCGATGGGTAACGTGCCGTCAGCTCTGATAGGGATTCCCGCCTAGTGGTCCAGTAGCATTGCCCGCACTGGGCCGCGCGATGCTGGAGCGGGCCCTCGCCGCGAAGATGTCGTTTCGCTGCGTTACCGACGACAAGGTTCATGGTCGGCTGGCTGGCCAGGTAGCGCCTGAGCTACATGCTGGCGATCACCTAAAAGCGCCGCTGCGGGCCACGCGGGCAGAACGCCCGCACCGTCACGGCGATCCTGGCGGAGCATGATTTAGAGATCCGCTCCGCCGGTGACGACGCCCACGGCCTGAGCGAATATGCTGTCACCTCCCGCCGCATCTCGGGGAAACTTCAGTTAGTTCTTCAGGACGTCACGAGCGCGACGCTTCTAGAGCCGCGATCACAGTTGCAGGGTCGCCGTCGTAGGTGAGGTGCGGTTCCTCTGCCTCGGGGGGGACGAAGCGGGCGCGGTACCGCTGAAGGTCGCTCTCGGAGAAGTAGATCGCGTTGGGATCGTTCGCGTGGAACTCGTTGCGCTCACTAATCCTCGCCCAGAGTTCGTCGTGGCTCGCTGCGAGATAGACGAGCACGGGGGTTGCGCCGGCGTCGGTGGCGATGCCCATCCAGCGGCCCCGGTCCTCTGGGGTCCAAAAGCCGTGGTCAACGACTACATCGTGCCCCGCCTCAAGGTGCTCCCTGAGTTCGACCGCCACGTCTTCGAGGACCGGCCGTTCAAGGGTCGGGAAGGTGCCTCGGGGAAAGTCGACTCCGTACACGCCATGGCGTCGATACATCTCTTCATCCGGGCACAGGCGTACGAACCCGCGAGCAGTGAGAGCGCGGGAAAGCGTGGTCTTGCCTGAGCCAGGTAGTCCGGCCATCAGCACGCAGAACGGCGGAAGTGGTGGCATCGGTCTCGTCATGGTCTGGGAGATGGCAGCCATCTCCGCTTCGGCTTCGGGCGTGATTGTGCCAGCACGCCGGGCCGCAAGGAGTGCGCCAAGGCGGTCTTCGAGCACGTTTGCGAGCGTGTCATCCATGACCGTCATGTGGAGACCTCCGATTCCGTGCGCCATGTACGGCCTGGTCCCCCGAGGTCCACGCCGTATTCCACGATGTTCCCTTCGCTGTCCACGAACTTTGCCGTCATCACGACCACTGGTTCCGTCGGCGGGTTTTCGGGGTCCAGCTCCAAGAGCTGTGCGTACTCCGGCGTCAGCTGGCGCGCAGAGGCCGTGTCGATGCGGTGACTGATCGGGTGGCCGGTGACCTGAGCAATGAGCTGGAGCGAAGTCCCGCCTGTAAGACGCTCACTCGCCGCCAGTTGCGGGAGCGGCTTCCCGTACCGCGCGGGAATCCATGACGTGCTGTGGGCCACGATGCCGTGCCGGTCTCGGTATACCCGGCTTCGGCGGATCACGTCGGAGCCGGGCTGAATGTCCAGCGCTTGCGCCACTTCGGCGGGCGCGGGTACTACGCCTGCCTGATGCGAGTCGGACCTTTCACCTGCACCCCAGCTAGACCCGGTACGGCGCCCCCGGTCCTGACGCTGAGACCCCGAAGACATCGGAGCTGGCTGGTCTAGGACCTCCGTCCCGATCCCGTGGATCCCCCGTACAAGACCCTCGTTGCGCAGCTTGCGCAGGGCCTTCTCAGCCGTCGCGGTGCTCACTTTCCACTCTTCAGCGAGGTTCTTGATGCTCGGCAAGAGCGACCCCGGCTGTAGCTGACCAGACGTAATCAGCTCCGTGTAGTGGGCGGCAATCTTCGCGTACGGCGCTCGATTGTCAGCCTGGCCTGCCATGTCGCGGTGCTCCTTGTCGTCACTTCCCTGAGGTTCCCTAGCTTACCGCTTGACACCGCAGGGAACCCTAGGGAACCTTAGGGATGTGCCCGGAGGAAAGCCCGTAGGGGTGAGTACGAAGTGAGCGCGCATTGATTGAAAACTCAACAGCGTGCCTGAGGTAGCCGCTCCACCTCTGCAAGCAAGAGGGCGGCGTGCGCGGGTTCTATCCCTGTGTGCGGTACAGCGCGACTGACCTATCCGCAGTCATCTGCTGCGGCCGGTTGCCTCCGCTGCTCGTCTCGTACGAGCAGCGCTGAGGGGAGCCGGATCTACCGACTTCAACGGCGCGCGGCCCCGGTGCTGTAACACCGGGGCCGCTGTTCGGGCCGTTGCCACCTGCTAGGGAGAACACGACCCAATGGAACACATCGTCACTGTTCAGGAAGCTGTTACCGCGTTCGAGCCGTGGATGGAGCCCACGGACGCGGAGCTGGACGCCATCGAGGCGGAGATGCCCGTCATCCGCGCGGAGATGGAGCTGCTGGACGCGCAGATCATCGTCATCGGCCGCACGCCGTGCGAGCTGGACGAGCGGCGCATCCGCCGGGCCCGCCGGCGCGTGCTCGCCGCGCACCGCGACCACGTCAACGGCCGGTCCGGTCGGACGGGCGGTGCCGCATGAATCTGCACCGCAAGGGCCGCGCCGCCCTCGTGCTCGCGCTGGTCGTCGTGGTCGCCATGGCCTTCCGGGTGTCCTGGAACGCCCTGCGTGACATCGCGGGCGCCATCGGCGCCGACAACACGGCCGCGACGCTGTACCCGTTCGTCGTCGACGGCCTGATGGCTCTGGCTCTGATCGCGACGCTCGTGCTCGCCGGGCGGGACCGGACGTTCGCACTGCGGGTGCTGGCCGCCTACACGATCGCCTCGCTCGTCCTGAACTACGTGCACGGCTTGGTTCCGGAGCTGCACGGCCGGTCGGTCGACTGGGGTCGGCTGGCCGACTGGGACCCGGCGAACTGGGTGCTGGTGCTGCTCGCCACGTCGCTGCCGGTCGGGTCGATCTACTTCGGCTCGGACCTCGTGGCGAAGGTGCTGCACCACCGCCCCGCCCCGATCGCAGCCCCGACCGCGAATGCGGAGGAATCGACCAATACCGAGAGGAATCGGTCTAGTTCTGACCTCGTGGTATCGACCCCGGCGCCGAGCACGCCGAACGTGACGGCGCTGCCCCGAGCGGTGGCCGTCGGCTTCCTGAAGTCGACCATCCCGGCCAAGCCGGTCAAGGCCATCGAGCAGCCGATCGAGCGGCGCGCGGTGGCTGCCGAGTCGACCAGCCCGCGTCGGGCGACGGGCCGCGTGCCCGACGTGGCCCGCACGCCGCGCCCGAAGCGCACCCCGGATGAATTGCTCGACGAGGCCCGCAAGGCCACGGCGGATTGGCCGGACGCCAAGTTGAGCGCGGAGGGCATCCGCCGTGAGGTCCGCACCTCACCGGCGAACGCCCGCTCCCTGCGCGACACCCTGCGTGCCGAACGCGGCCTTCAGGTCGCCTGATGGCCACCCTGCCCGTCTACCGGTGGCGGCTCGCCCCGGACGGCTACGCCACCTACCGCCAACTCCGCGCCCTCGGACTCCGCCCCGGTGGCCAGGAGGTGGCCGCGCAAGTCGAGCGGCCCCGGCGCCGTCGCGGCCCGCTGGTCGCCTACCTCTACCGCATCGACCGAGCCAAGCCGGTGCGCCCTATGACCCCGGCCCGCAGGGCGGCCCTGGCCAAGGCCAACACCGCCCGCCGCATCTGCCCCGAGTGCCGCCGCGATGCGGGATACGTCATCCCGCCCTCCCTCGGTATGTGCTCTGCCTGCGCTTTCCCCGACAACGCCCCGGAGGGTGCGTCATGGAACAGCTCCCCGCACACCGCCCGTTGACGGTCGTCCAGCTCCCCGACGGCAGCCACGTCTACGCCGACCCCGCCGCCCTTCCCGCCCACCAGCCCACCGGGCCGCAGGTGGTGCACATCCACCAGGCGCCCCCGGACCGCACGGTGCAGCGCGTCGCGCTCGGCTCCGGTGTCGGAGCCGGTGCGGTCGCGGCCGGCGTCTACTTTGGCCCGCTGCTCGTCGGCGTGCTGACCGCCATCGCCGCGAATCTCGCGATGCTCGCCTTCATCGCCCTCGTGCTCGCCTGGGCCGTCGTCACCGTGGTCCGCTCGGTCACCACCAGCACCAAGACCACCGGCAGGACCGGCCGCAAGGGCCGCTGAAACACCGTGAGGCCGTAGGCGGCCCGCAGGGCGCCCGAACGGCCTTCCGGAAGGGGTTTCCCCCGGAAGACTGTTCGGCCGCCAGAAGCCCCGTAGCGACGCAGGGTGACGGAAGTTTCCGTCCTCGCGCGCACACGCGTAAGGGCCGCCTCGGAAACCAGGAAACCGGAAACCTGCTCACTCCGCGTAACACATGCGTGTGGTGACGGGCCGTCGCAGGGCCCGTCACCACCGACCCACCGATCCCTGAAACGAGGACACCCGTGAGCCACGGACAAGTCTGGCGCACCCACCGCCAGTACGCCGCCACCGCCGCCCGCTTCAGCGCCGATCACTGGCGCAAGGAAGCCGAGCGCCGCCGCGCCCTGCGCGCCGAACGCAAGCCCCTAGTGCGCGACGCCAAGCGCGCGCTCGCCACCGCACGCGCCATCGACCCCGAAGGCGTCACCTCCCTGCGCCACCGCGCGGAGCGCGAACTGCGCACCGCCAAGCGGCGCGTGCCCGACCCCATGTGGCTGTTCGCGTCCAAGACGACCGCCGCGCTTGGCGTCGCCGGTTACGTGTCGCTGCCGCAGGTTCCCACCCGCGTGTGGGTGTGGGCGGCCGTCGCCCTCGTCGCCGCCATCACCGCCCTGTCGGTGTGGATCGCCGTGCGTGAGCGCGACACCACCGGCCTGAAGCCCACCGCCGAAGAATCCGCGCTGCTGAAGCGGTTGCAGCCGCAGCACTGGAAGGAGCACGCCGAACAGCGCGGCCTGACGGGCACGCTGACCGGCCGTCCCAAGCTGACCGAGGCGGGCATCGTGTGTGCCGTCCGCCTCGACGGCACATGGACGGCGACAAAGCTCCGCGCCGCCGAGGACCACATCCGCGCCCTGCTCGGCGCCCGCACGAGCCTGCGCATGCAGATCAAGGCGGGCAAGCAGGGCGGCTGGGCCGAACTCACCTTGCGCACCCGCAGCGCGGCCGACGGCGACGACCTCACGTGGACGCCCGAGCGGCGCTCGCTCGGGGTCGACACCGTCACTGGCGAGCAGGTCACCGTGCCGCTCGGGGAACGGCTGCTCATTGCTGGTCGGTCCGGCGCGGGCAAGTCGGTCGCTTCCCGGCCGCTGCTGTTCGACGCGTCCGAGGGCGCCACGAACGCGCTCGTCATCATCGACCTCAAGCGCGTGGAAGGCCGCCTATGGGACCACCGGGCCCGCGTCGCCTCCACCCCACGCGAAGTCGTCGACGTGGTCGACGAACTGGAGACGGAGATGCTGGAACGCCTCAGCATCCTGCCCAAGGGCCAGGACACCTGGACACCCACCGCCGACCGGCCGCGCATCACGGTCGTCGTCGACGAGGGCGCCGAGGTCATGACGGCCGCCGACAAAGTCCCCTGCGAGACCGAGACGAGCGACGGCAAGACCCGCAGCGTGAACCGCTCCGCGCTGCCGGGCCTGGAATCCCTCGCCCGGATGGGCCGCGCGGCGTGCATCGACCTGTGGTGGATGACCCAAAAGCCCACCATCGGCGACGGCATCCCCAAGCAGATCGCCCCCCAGATCGGCGTCTCCATCTGCCTCGCAGTCCGCACGCCGGCCGAAGCGCGCGTGGTCCTCGGGGAGGACGCACAGGCCAAGGGCTGGAACGCCGACGAACTCCCCGTCCCCGGCGTGGCGCTGATCCGGAACGGCAAGCGCAAGCCCGACCCCGTCAAGGTCCGCTACATGGACAAGGCCGTCGTCATCGCCCTGCCCGACCGCACCCCGTGGTCCCGCACGGTCGCGCCCACGGTGGAAGCCGCGGGCGCCCCGACGCTCACCCTCGTCAAGACCACGACGCCGGATGAGCCCGCCACGGACAGCGCCGTCTCCCGCGTCCTCAAGGCCATCGAGACCGCCGACGAACCGGTCCTCCAGAAGGACTTGGTCACGCTCACGGGACTGTCCAAGGGCTCCGTGTCCAAGGCCGTCAAGACCCTCACCACCGGCGGCATGGCCGTCCGCACCCTGGACGGCCGACTGACCGCCACACGCGGCGACGACACCGCCGCCGCCTGACCCACCCGACACACGACAACGGCGGCCCCCATCCGACCAAGAACCGGGGCCGCCGCCAATCCAGCACGCTAGAGACGAACTGGAGACATCCAGCATGACCCAACCCACCGACATTCGGGGAGAGCACCTGCCTACCGCGCTCTTCCTGGCAGCCTCCAACGTGCCCGTGCTGCCGTTACGAGGCGGGAAGGTGCCGTTCGGCAACTGCGGCCGCTGCGCCAACAACGCGTGCGGCGGCCGGCCGAACATGAAGACCCCCGGCCCCTGCGCCTGCCCGCACCCGTGCCACGGCTGGGCCGCCGCCACCACCGACCCGAACGTCGTCAATGCGCCGACGTGGGCGTGGGCGTGGCGCGATGCAGCAGCCGTGGCCTACCACCCCGGCGGCGCCGGTCTCACCGTCGTGGACCTCGACAACGCGGAAGCCATCGCGTGGGCCCGTGCGAACCTGCCCGCCACACGGACCGTGCCCACGACGCGCGGTGAGCACTGGATCTACCGGGGCGCCATGCAGTCCGCCAATGCCGTACGGCCCGGCGTGGACATCAAGTCCACGATGGCCTACGCCCGGTGGTTGGGGCCCGGCGCCAGCACCATCACGGCACTCCCGGATGTCGTCCGCGCGCTGGCCGTGAAGGAGCCCATCGCAGTCCGACCGGCGGCCGTCACCGTGCCAGCGCCGGTCGGGGGTGGGGAGTGCCCTCACCGCACGCCGGCCTATCTGGACCGTGGCATTGCCATGGCCGAGCAGCGCATCACCGAAGCCTCCAGCGCGGTGCACGCCACCGTCTATCGAGCGTTCCTCGCCGTGTTGTCCACGCACGGCCGGTGCGGCTGCCTGACCGAGGCGCACACCGTGCGGCTGTTCACCGCGGCTCAGGCCAAGGGCGAATCGGCCCGGCACTGCACCGACGCGTGGACCAACGCCCTGACCAGGTTGGGACTTAGCCATGTCTGAGGACGAGAAGACTCCTGCCCGCGAGGTCATCGCGGACTACGCGCAGGAGCACTTTCGGTACTTCCGCACCGCCGAGGGGACCGTGTACGCGCAGAAGAACGGCCACCCCGTGGCCCGTCCGATCCGCTCCCAGGGCACGACGGGCAGCCACCGCCAGGAACTCATGGTCGGCCTGTTCAGGGACGGGATCGGCGTGTTCAACGGGAGCGCGCTCAAGGAGGCGTTGGACTTGATCGAAGCGCTCGCGCTGTCCGAGGACGTGCAGCCCGTGCACATCCGCGTGGCCCCCGGGTTCGACGGGGCGACGTGGCTGGATCTGGGCCGCGACGACGGGCAGTCCGTTCGCATCCACCCTTCGGGCTGGGACATCCTCACCCCCGACCCGCGCGAGGTGTGCTGGCGGCGCACCCAGCTCACCGGGGAACTGCCCCTGCCGGCCAAGGACACCGACGGCAAGGGCATCGACCTCCTGCTCAGGCTGTGCAACTTCGCAGGCGCGGAGACCGAATGCCTGGCCATCGCCTGGCTGATCGGCTGCCTCGGCCCGTCCGTGCCCGTCCCCGCGCCGTTCCTCACCGGCCCGCAGGGCGCGGGGAAGTCCACAGGTGGGCGGATGCTCGTACGGATCATCGAGGGCATGAGCGGCGACCTGCGCCGGGCCCCGAAAGATGAGGAGAACCTGATCGCGGCGGTGGCGGCCGGATGGGTCACCGCCCTGGACAACCTCTCCCACATGACCCCGGACCTTTCCGACGCCATGTGCTGCATCGTCACCGGCGCCGAAAGCGTCAAGCGCGCCCTGTTCACCGACGGAGACGTCTTCCGCGTCGGCTACCGCCGCCCTCTGCTCCTGACCGGCATCGACGTGGGAGTCATCCGGCCCGACCTCGCGGAACGGCTCCTGCCGCTGCGTCTGGAGCGGCCCCGCGTCCGGCGCACCGAGGCGGAACTTTGGGCTGAGTACGCGGAGGTTCTGCCCGTCGTCCTCGGCTCGCTCCTGGACCTCACGGTGAAGGTCCGCGCAGCCGAGGCGGAGACCCCCACCGACCTGCGGATGGCGGACTTCGCCCACCTGTGCGCGCAGCTCGATGCGGCAACCGGCCTCGGGGCGCTCACCGCCTATCGAGCCAGTCTGGACGACCTGAACGACGACGTGATCGAGGGCGATCTCCTCGCCCAGACTGTCCTCAGGCACGCCGACACCATCGAGCCGGGCGCGGCGCAGCGGATGACCTCCACCGAGTGGCTGCACTGCCTCAGCCGCCTCTACAGCGGCGACGACCTGCGCCCCCTGCCCAAGGGCTGGCCGACCACCGGCAAAGTCCTCTCCGACCGGCTCAAGCGCCTCCAGCCGACCCTGGCGGCTCGCGGTGTCCTCATCGACACGGGCCGCACCAGCGAGGGCCGCTACCTCGAAATGACCCGCCTGGCCACCCCGTCCCCACACGACCACAAACCGATGTTCTGACCCGTGCCCCGCGCTCGCCCGGACAAGCAAGAAGAGCACCAGCGGCCAGGCGTGCTCCTCTTGCTGTTCGGCGGAACGCCGCCCAAGGGTCGCGCCGCGTAGCGGCTCCTTCTTCACACTTTGAGGCGGCACCGCACCACAACAGACACCCCTCTTTTGTCCTAAGAGGGAAGACGCTGCGTCATCTGCGTCATGCACCCCCCAAAAATGGCCACTGACCTGCGATTACAGCCATGACGCAGACGGCGAAGCCTGCGTCATCCTGCGTCATCTGCGTCACCCGATGACGCAGGCCATGACGCTGCGATGACGCACCCCCAAACCACTGCGTCACACGAAACCGCAGGTCAGAAGCCCAGATGACGCTGATGACGCAATGACGCAGAAATCCGCACCTCGGACACACGCGCACCGAGAGAAGCCCCCCGAACGCAACACGACTCGACGCCGAGGCCTCTATGAGCCGACCCCGTTCCGCTCAACCCGACGCTCGCGCTGCCCTCCGCAGTGGCCTGCCCGATCGGTACCTAACCCCCGACGACATCGCCGAGATCTTCGAGGTACCCCTCGAAACCGTCTATCAGTGGCGCCGGAAGCGCACCGGGCCGCCCGGATTCCGCATCGGCAAGCACCTCCGCTACGACCCCGCCGACGTCCGCGCCTACGTCACCCAACGCAAGACCACGGATCAGACCGCCGTCTGACACAGCCACAACCCCACAGCTCAACACCCTAGGGAGGGCCACACAGTGGCCCTCCCTTCCCATGCCCAGAAGGGAACACCCGCACATGGCAGGCCACATCCAAGACCGCTGGTACAAGACCGAGACCGACGCCAACGGCAAGACCGTGAAAGTCAAGACCGACCGCCACGGGACCGGCCTGCGCTACCGCGCCCGGTACGTCGGCCCGGATGGCACCGAAAAGTCTAAGAGTTTCCGCGACGGACAGAAGCGACTCGCTGACCAGTGGCTGAAGGACATCGAGGCGGATATGTCGAGCGGCCAGTACGTCGACCCACGGGCGGCCAAGACGACGTTTCAGCAGTACACCGAGAAGTGGCTCAGCACTCTCGGGGCCGACCCCAACACCATCGAGTCCATGAACTCTCAACTCCGGCTGCACGCCTTCCCGTACATCGGGTCGCGTCCGCTGGGGTCGTTCAAGCCGGAGCACATCCGTGAGTGGGTGGCTCAGCTCGAAGCGAGCGTGCCCGGCTCGTACGGCCGGATCATCTACGCGAACGTACGCGGCGCCCTGAGTGCCGCCGTTGACGACGGATACCTGAGCCGTAACCCGGTTTCCGCGCGATCCGTGAAGCCGCCGGCGCTTGACCCTAAGCGCGTGGTGCCGTGGTCTGCTGAGTGCGTGTTCGCCGTACAGGCAGCGATGCCCGAACGGTACCGGGCCATGGTCGACTTGGGGGCAGGCTGCGGCATGCGCCAAGGGGAGATCCTGGGCGTTGCCGTTGACGCGCTCGACTTCGACTCCGACAGGCTTCACGTAGTCCAGCAACTCAAACTCAGCCGCAGTAAACCCGTGTTCGCACTACCCAAGGGCGGCAAGACGCGGGACGTGCCACTTCCGGGCCCCGTGGCCGACGCGCTCAGGGCCCACATGAAGCAGTTCCCGCCAGTTGAGATCACGCTCCCGTGGAAGACGCCCGACGGACCGAAGGTGACCCGGCGGCTCATCTTCATCGCGCCCGGCGGCAACCACGTCTGGCGCACCTCCCTGAACGAGGAAGCGTGGAAACCCGCTCTCGTCGCGGCCGGAGTCATCCCCGAGCCGGAGACCAAGGCAGACGGCTACGCCGCAGCGCGCGAGCACGGCATGCACGCGCTGAGGCACTTCTACGCGTCCGCCCTCCTGGACGGCGGGGAGAACATCAAGGCCGTCAGCGAGTACCTTGGCCACAGCAACGCGGCCCTGACGCTGCGGATCTACGCCCACCTCATGCCTAGCAGTCAGGAACGCACGCGCACGGCCATCGCAACCGTCTACTACAAGGCCCAACGCTCCGGCTGACGCCCCTTCACCGAACCCGCTGGCGCTGAAGGGCCGCGGCAGCGGGTCCCCAGGAGACCCTGATCGAGAACGTGAACGCTCTCCTGACAGGTGGCGGTCGCGTCTGAGATTATGGCTCGATGGCAGATACGCCGCATCAGCACTCCGAGGACATGATGGTTCTCATCAATGAGGAGCTGAAGGGGTGCCTTACATCTCAGGCGGCCGCTGCTGCTCGCCTGGATACGAAGCTAACCCTGTTCCTCGGCTTTGTGGTGGCAGCGGTTCCTCTACTAATCTCCAATCGCCTGGAGTGGATCAGCGGCACGGTAGCTCTTGTCCTTTTAGGTCTGACGTTTGTTCTGTTTCTGGCCGGGTTACTTCCGCGTAATTGGCGAGTGGTGCCAGAGCCGACACCCTTCGTGGAACTGTTCGGTGCGAGCACGTCGAGAGCCAGTGCCTTGGGGTATCTCATCGACATGCGCGAGGATGCCTACCGCGTCAACAGGAATGTTGCGCTAGGGAAACGTGCGCGGTTGAGGCAGGGATTGTGTGTCCTGGTGGTTGCGATGGTGCTGTCTGGTGTCAGCATCAAACTTGGGCAGGCGGAAGTTAGCGACAAGCCGAAGCACTCTCAGTGTCTGTTCAATTGTAGGTAGCGCCACTAATCTTCTCTTGTGCCTACGTACATGTTCTGGTGCCGAGTTTGCGATCAAAACTTTGACGTCTCGCGCCCCATGCGTGAAGCTCCCGACACTGCGGACTGTCCCGATGGTCACTCAGACACCGTCCGGCGATTCGGCGGCCAGACCGCTCGTAATCCCCACCTCGGCAGATGGCGTGGCGGAGGGGGAGACGGTTTGTCGAACGTTGGGGGCTGAGAGGCTTCCGGCCCTGATGGTACGGAAGCAGGGACCGCATCCGCCCGGGACGAGGCTCAGCAGACGGCTTGACGGCCCACAGACGGCCCACGACCCTTACGCGGCCCGCCTGTTGAGGGGAACGTGCAGGTTGACGGCTTGCAGGGGCTTGGGCTTACTTCTCCGACCCGTAGAAGAAGTTCTCGAAGTCGGCCGGGTCGTCGAAGGCGTTTGCGAAACGATCAGCCACCGGCGGCAGCTGACCCGCCGCCCCGATCAGGTTCAGCACGTGCTCCGGCGGCGGGGCGAGCATCGCGTTCGTCCACTTGGTGACGTGCTGCGCGGTGTCCCAGTACCGGTCGAACGTCGCCCGCATCCACTCCTCGTCGAACTCCTTGTCCCCGCGCTCGAGAATCGACGCGAGATACGCCGCCGCGCACTTGGACGCCGAGTTGGAGCCCTGTCCGGTGATCGGGTCGTTGGCGACAACCACGTCGGCGACGCCGAGGACCAGGCCGCCGCCGGGGAGCCGGCCGACGGGGTTGCGGACGGTCGGGGCGTAACGGCCCGCCAGGGTGCCGCCCGCGTCGGTGAGCTCGGCCTTGGTGGCGCGCGCGTACTCCCAGGGGAGGTACTTCTCCATGAGTTCCAGGGTCAGGGAGAGGTGCTGCGCCGGGTCCTTGACGCCGTTGAAGACGTCCAGCGGGCCGCCGGGTATGCCCTCCCAGAAGAGGATGTCGGCGCGGCCGGAGGTGGTGAGGGTCGGCATGATGAACATCTCGCCGACGCCGGGGACCAGGTTGCAGCGGACCGCCTCCATGTCCGGGTGCTCCGGACGCGGGCCCAGACCGTGGACGTAGGCGACGGCGAGGGCGCGCTGCGGCTCGGTGTAGGGGGACCGCTCGGGGTCGCGGGCGAACATCGACACCAGCTCGCCCTTGCCCGCCGAGACCAGCACCAGGTCGTACGTACGGGAGAAGTAGTCGAGGTCGCCGACCGCCGCGCCGTGGATGACCAGCTGGCCGCCGCGCTGGGCGAACGTCTCCATCCAGCCGGCCATCTTCACCCGCTGGTCGACCGACTGCGCGTACCCGTCGAGCGTGCCCACCCAGTCGATCGCGCGCGCCGCGGGGCCCTGTTCCCAGGAGCCCGGGGCGGCGACCGAGACGCCGAGTCCTTCGATCTTCGGGGCCTGGGACTCCCAGAAGTTCAGCTGGAGATCGCGCTCGTGCTGGAGTGCCGTGTGGAACATGCACTGCGTCGACATGACCCGGCCGGTACGGATCTCGTCCGCGGTCCGGTTGGACATCAGGGTGACCTCGTACCCGTGCGACTGGAGGCCGAGGGCGAGCTGGAGTCCGGACTGACCGGCTCCGACGACGAGTATCTTCCGCATACGGGGCTGTTCTCCTACTCGGGTGTGACGTCCAGCGCGTGGCCCACCAGAGTCAGGAGGGTCTCGATGGCCGAGATCCGGCGGCGCGCATCCATGATCATTACAGGTATGTGCGCGGGGATCGTCAATGCCTCCCGCACGTCCTCCGGTTCGAACCGCTCGCTGCCGTCGAAGTGGTTGACCGCCACGACGTACGGCAGTCCGCAGCTCTCGAAGTAGTCCAGCGCGGGGAAGCAGTCCTTGAGGCGTCTCGTGTCCGCGAGGACGACCGCGCCGATCGCGCCGCGCACCAGGTCGTCCCACATGAACCAGAACCGCTGCTGGCCCGGTGTGCCGAAGAGGTAGAGCACCAGGTCGTCGTCGAGCGTGAGGCGGCCGAAGTCCATGGCCACGGTGGTGGTCAGCTTGCCGGGCGTGGCGGTGAGGTCGTCGTGCTCCTCGCTCGCCTCGGTCATCAGCGCCTCGGTCTGCAGGGGCGTGATCTCCGACACGGCGGTGACCAGCGTGGTCTTGCCGACGCCGAAACCGCCCGCCACGACTATCTTCGTGGCGATCGGGGCGCGGGTGCGGTCCGTCTGCCAGGGCTGTACGGGCCCCTCGTCCTCGAGGAGCGGGGAGACGCCAACGGCGTCAGAGACGACGGAGTCCACTCAGTACCCTTTCCAGCAGAGCCCGGTCCGGCCGTCCCGTGCCGTGACCGGTTCCTGTTCCGTACACGCGGATCTTTCCCTGGTCCGCGAGGTCGCTGAGGAGCACCCGGACCACGCCGAGCGGCATCTTCAGCAGCGCGGCGATCTCGGCCACCGTGCGCATACGGCGGCACAGTTCGACGATGGCCCGCATCTCCGGCATGACCCGGGTGTTGAGCGAACCGTTCGTCAGTTCCCTGCGCTCCTCGGCGGCCTCGATCGCGGCGGTGGTGGCCACGAACGTCTCCACGAGGAGAACGTGCCCGAAGCGGGTACGGCCGCCGGTGAGCGAGTAGGGGCGCACGCGCGCCGGCTTGCGGTCGGAACCGCGCACGGGGAGCCTCTTCGGCGTACTGCTCATCGGGTGCTCCCCGTCGGCGTCGACTCGTGCTCCAGGGATTGCCGCAGCTCGCTGCGGAGTTCGGGCGTCAGGACGTGGCCGGCCCGGCCCACGAACAGCGCCATGTGGTACGCCACGACGCTCATGTCGCAGTCCGCGGCGCCGTGCACACCGAGCAGCGAGCCGTCGCTGATCGACATGACGAACAGGCTGCCCTCGTCCATCGCGACCATGGTGTGCTTCACCGGGCCGGAGTCCATCAGCCTGGCGGCGCCGATGGTGAGGCTGCCGACGCCGGAGACGATGGTGGCCAGGTCGGCGGAGGAGCCGCGCGGGCCGGTGGGCTTGTCTGCTCGGGGCTCTCGCGCCTGGGCGTTGCGGCCGGGGTCGGAGGAGAGCAGGAGCAGGCCGTCGGAGGAGACGACGGCGACCGACCGGATGCCGGGCACCTCCTCGACGAGATTGGTCAGCAGGAAATGAAGATTGCGGGCCTCACGGCTCAGTCCGAAGGTACTGGGCGCGGTCAACTGCTTGCCTCCTCGGCTGTGCCCCCCGTGACTTCTTCGGATGCTGCGGGTTCCCTGACGGGCGCCTTGTTCTGGCCCGTCTGTTCGGAGATCTCCGTCTCTACGTCTCGGTAGCCGGCCTCCGCCCCCCGGCGGAAGCCGCCCAGGCGGCGGCGGAGCGCTTCGGCGTCCACGGATCCGCCGCGTTGCCGCTGCGCTGGGGCAGGGGCGGTGATCTTCGGGGTGCGCTTGGGCAGCCCCTTGTCTGTGACGAGTTCCTCCGGTTCGTCGGGGACCCGCTCGTGTTCCGTCTCGGCCTCGTCGTCGAGGGAACCGGTCTCGTCGTCGGGGGACCGGGTCTCGTCGTCGAGGGATTCGGTCTCGCCCGCGCCGGCCGTGGCACTGTCGTCGCCGGCTGCGGTGGGTTCGGGGATCAGGAGTTTTATCGTGGTCTCGACGGGCGTTTCCGCCTCCGACTGCTGTACGGCCTTCTCCGCCAGCGTGACCAGCGGGTCACCGTTCTCCGAGCGGCCGTACAGGACGTTGGAGTTGACCTCCGCGTCCGCGCCGGGGAGGGAGAAGGCGTGCGTGCCGGTGCCGGACACGGGCGACGACTCGGAAGGGACGGCGGCGGTCGGCGCGGGCGTCAGCAGGGTCTTGGGCAGGACGACGACGGCCGCTATGCCGCCCTGCTTCTGCTCGCGCAACTGCACGCGGACTCCGTGCCGGTGGGCGAGGCGGGCGACGACGTACAGGCCGAGACCGAGGCCCTCCTCGTCGTCCTGGTCGTAGGAGTCGTACGTCGTCTCGGGGTCGAAGTCGGCGAGGCGGGCGTTGAGCTGGGTGAGGCGGTCGCCGGTCATGCCGATGCCCTCGTCCTGGACGGACAGCATGACCTCGCCGCTCTCCAGGAGCCAGGCGGAGACCTCGACGGGCAGGTCGGGCGGGGAGAACGAGGTGGCGTTCTCCATGAGCTCGGCCAGCAGGTGGGAGAGGTCGTCCGCGGCGAACCCGGCGATGTGGGCGTGCGGCGGCAGGGCGGCGATGCGGACCCGCTCGTAGCGCTCGATCTCGCTGACCGCGGCGCGCACGACGTCGACGAGCGGGACCGGACCGGCGGTCTGCTGGACGTGTTCGGTGCCGGCGAGCACGAGGAGGTTCTCGCTGTGCCGGCGCATGACGGTGGCGAAGTGGTCGAGCTTGAACAGCGTGGCGAGCCGGTCCGGGTCCTGCTCGCGCTCCTCCAGGCCCTCGATGACGGCCAGCTGCCGCTCGACGAGGCCCAGGGTGCGCAGCGCGAGGCTGACGAAGGTGGCGCCGATGCCGGTGCGCAGCCGCTCCAGCTGGGCGGCGGACTCGGCGAGTTCGGCCTGGAGCTGCTCGCGGGCGTCGGCCATCTTCTGCCGCTGGCCGACCAGGTGCTTGCGGTCGGCCTCCAAGGTGGAGACGCGGTCGACGAGGGCGGCCGCGTGCGCGTGCAGGGCGTTGACCGAGCGGACGACCTGGGCGAACTCGTCGTTGCGGCCGGTGAAGGCGACCGGTTCCTCGGCGGTCGGGTCCTCGGCCCCGGCGAGACGGGCGGAGCCGCGGCGCAGGACGGACAGCGGCCGGGTGAGCGTACGGGCCATGGCGGTGGCGATGCCGACGGCCAGGAGCATCAGGGCGCCGAGGACGGCGATGCGGATCTCCAGCGCGGTGACGTCGTCGTCGCGCAGCTGGGCGAGATCCTTGACCCGGCGGTCGTAGAGGGCGGCCTCCGCGCCGCGCATGGCGTCGATCCGGGCGGAGAGGGCGGCGTCGACCTTGGTGGCGCCGGTGGCGAGCTCGCCGTCGGACAGGGTCGGCTGGTCGGTGAGGGTGGCGAGGTACTTCTCGGCGGAGTTGACCTCGGGGCCGGTCACCGTGGAGTCGTAGCGCGCCTTGGCGTCGGCGGGGGCGGTGTCGGCGAAGTCGGCGAGGGCGGCGTCGGAGCGGAGGCGGGCCTGCTGGGCGGCGGCGGCGAGGGCGGCGCGCTGCTTGGCGTCGGCGTTCGAGGAGGTGGTCTCGGTGGACGGCAGGCCGGTGATCGGGTCGATCACGGTCCGCGTCGTCGTCGGCACGGCGAGGGCCGCCAGGAGCAGCCCGCGGGTGGCGGCGGCCTGCTGGACGGCGGAGTCCAGCTCGGCGAGGGCGTATCCGCCGGAGCCCGCGCGGGGCGGCAGCTGTTCGGCCAGGTCCTCGGCGAGCCGGTGCAGGTCGTTGATGGCGGCGGAGTACGCCTGGTGCGCTTCGAGGGCACCGCTCTTGCCGCTGAGCGCCGCCCGGCGGACGGCCGCGATGCCGTCGAGGTCGCCGCGGAGGCCGTCGGGCAGGCCGGTGTCGGCGCGCAGCTCCTCCACCTGCCGGTCGACGCGGACGCTGCGCTGCTCGCTGGGCGCCTTCGACTTGGGGCGGCCTGCGGCGATGTACGGCGTCACCTCGTCGCGCTCGTCGGCGAGCGAGTGGGCGAGCGCGAGGGCGTCCTGGGTCTGCTCGGCGAGGGTCACCAGGTCCTGGGAGTCGCTGAGCTCCCCGGAGGCGGTGACCAGGGAGGGCACGCCGGCCCCGGCGATGGCGGCGGCCACGACGGTGACGGCGAGAATGAGCCGGGTGCGCACGTGAGTGGGCCGGCCCTTGCCGACAGGGGTGCTCGGGGCGCCGGGGGTGCCGGACGGACCGGGGACGGGGGTGCCGGGCGTGCGCTCCACGCCTTTTTCGGAGGCCGCCTTCTTGCCTGTACGACGAGGCCGCGTCTTCTGCACCGGTGCTCGCATTCCTGACTCGTGAGTACCCATGGGCCGGGTTACGCTCCGTCACCGGGCGTCGACTCTGCGTACACCCAGTACGGTCCCCGACCCTCCCAGTGCCGGTGGGCGGTGGCCGCGCATCGCTGGACCCGCCACCCGAAGGAGTGAACCTCGGACGGGAGTTGCCGGGCAAGTTCCTCCGGCTTGTGCGGCGCCCCCGCGCGGTGGGCCGGTTGGACGTCTGCGGCGGGCGGTGGCAGTATTCGCCGCCACGTCTTCCCGGAGCGAACCATTCCACCCCAAACCAGGCGCCTGACCTGCGCGCCTGCGTCAATTCGGCGACTGATGCCAGACTCTTGCGCACCTTGTGGAGAGCTCGTGCAGACTGGCCGAATGCGTACGGAACTTGTTTCGGAGCCCGGCGATCCGGCCCGCCCCAACGAGGACTTCGCCGGGGTCGCCCTACCGGCTTCCGGGCTGGGCGGCACGCTCGTCGTCCTGGACGGCGTGACACCCCCGAGGGGCGCTACGGGCTGTCTGCATCCGGTGCCCTGGTTCACATCCCGCCTCGGCGGGGCGCTGACCGAACTGACCGTTTCCTGCCGAGATCTGACGCTGCCGGAGATCCTCTCGCAGGCGATACTTCGAACAGCCGAGGCCCATCACACCACTTGTGACCTTTCTCACCCACGCACCCCACAGGCAACAGTGGTTGTGGCCCGCTGGTCGCCGGAGTCGGTGGAGTACCTGGTCCTGTCGGACTCGGCACTGCTGATCGAGTCCCCCGACGGCACAGTGACCGCTCAGCTGGACGACCGCCTCTCCCGCCTCCCGCGCTCCGCCCTCGCGACGGACGCCCTGGTCGACTCCACGGTCCGCAACAAGGAGGGCGGCTTCTTCACGGCGGCGGCGGATCCGTCGGTGGCGGAGCGGGCGGTGACGGGCGTGCTCCGCCGCTCGGAGGTGCGCGCACTGGCCGCCCTGACGGACGGGGCGACGAGGTGGGTGGAGCGGTTCCGCGAGGGGGACTGGGGGGACTGCTTCACCTTCGTACGCAAGGAGGGGGCGGGGGCGCTCGTGGAGCGGGTGCGGGAGCTGGAGCGGGGGGACGCGGAGGCTCGGGAGTTCCTCGGCCGCAGCAAGACGCACGACGACGCGACCGTGGTGTACGTGGAGCTGTGACGCGGACTCTCCCGAGGGCCCGCCCTACTTCTCCATCCCCCGGTTCAACTGGTGCAGCAGCCGCGCCAGTTCCCCCACCTCACGCGCATCCCAGTCGGCGAGCCGCCCCGCGTAGCGCGCCCGACGGGCCTCGCGCACCCTCCGTACCCGGTCGTGGCCCTCCTGGGTGAGCGCGACCAGCCAGGCCCGGCCATCGGCGGGGTCGGGTTCCCGGGCCACCAGACCGAGGTCCTCCAGGGCGCGCAGCTGGCGGGACATCGTCGCCTTGCCGACGCCGATGTACGCGGCGAGTTCGGTGGCGCGCTGGGGACCGCACTCGTCGAGGCGGACGAGGAGGCCGTACGCCGCCGACTCCAGGTCGGGGTGGACCTCGCGGGCCATCTCGCCCTGGTTGGCGCGGGCACGTCGCAGCAGGACGGTCAGTTCCCGCTCCAGCGCGAGGAACGCGGGCTGGTCCACACCGCTCGCGGACACTCCCTCAGAGGGGGGACCCCCAGACGCGGCTCCACGTCCGTCGCCGTTTCCGTCTTCGTGCACGTCAGCCCCTGCCTCGGTTTTGCCCGGTCCTGAAAGTTTGCGCCGAGCGCCGTCATCGCCGCAGCTCCGCCAGTATTTCGCAGGGCTGGACCAACGGCAGCGTCCGGGCCTGCTTCCCACCCGGGCGTTCTACGTGCGTAGCTCGTTTCACCGGACGGTGAGATTGGCATGCTCACGCCAGCACCAGACCCGACGGGTCGTTCCTTGTCACCCCCGTCACCCCCGTCCCCCCGTCACCCGTTCTCCCTCCACCACCGAGCACCGCCGGGCCCTCGCAGGCACGCTATGTACGTGCACAGACCCGGTTCGCTCCGCGCCCCCCACGCCCTCCGCCCGCTCCACCCCCGGCGCCGCTTACTCGCCGGCCCCCTGCTCGCCGCGCTGCCTCTCGCCCTCACCGCCCAGGCCTCCGCGGAGACCGCCCCCAGTCCCGCCCGCGGCACCGCCCACATGGGCATGGGCGTCCTCGCCCACGACGGCCGGAACGGTGTCCCCGCCGACAACCGCGCCGCCCAGGCCGAGGGCGTCGACGTCTCCAGCCATCAGGGCAACGTCGACTGGCCGACGTTGTGGGGCAGCGGGGTCAGGTGGGCCTACGCGAAGGCGACCGAGGGGACGTACTACACGAACCCCTACCACGCCCAGCAGTACAACGGCTCGTACAACGTCGGCATGATCCGCGGCGCCTACCACTTCGCCACCCCGGACACCACGACCGGCGCAACGCAGGCCGACTACTTCGTCGACCACGGCGGCGGCTGGTCCCAGGACGGCAGGACGCTGCCCGGCGTGCTCGACATCGAGTGGAACCCGTACGGCGACACCTGCTACGGCAAGACGCGGAGCGCGATGGTCACCTGGATCCGTGACTTCCTGAACCAGTACCGGGCGCGCACGGGCCGGGACGCGGTGATCTACACGGCCACCAGCTGGTGGACCCAGTGCACCGGCAACCACGCCGGCTTCGCCGCCAACCCGCTGTGGATCGCGCGGTACGCGTCGACGGCGGGGACCCTGCCGGCCGGCTGGAGCGGCTACACCATGTGGCAGTACACGTCCTCCGGCCCGACCGTCGGCGACCACGACAGGTTCTACGGCGCCCTCGACCGGGTCGTGGCCCTCGCCAACGGCTGACCCCGCGCAGTCAGGCACAGACAGGCGAAGGCCCGGGCCTCCCTCACAGGGACCCGGGCCTCACCTCATCCGGCAGCGTCCGTCACGCCGCCACCGGAACCTCCGGCGTGGCCCCGTTCGTCGCCGGCGTCAGCGCCAGCTCCAGGACCTGGCGGACGTCCGTGACGGCGTGGACGTCGAGCTTGTCCAGGACCTCGGCCGGGACGTCGTCCAGGTCGGGCTCGTTGCGCTTCGGGATGACGACGGTCGTCACGCCCGCCCGGTGCGCGGCCAGCAGCTTCTGCTTCACGCCGCCGATGGGCAGGACACGCCCCGTCAGCGAGACCTCGCCCGTCATCGCCACGTCCGTACGGACCAGCCGTCCGCTCAGCAGCGACGCCAGCGCGGTCGTCATCGTGACGCCCGCGCTCGGGCCGTCCTTCGGCACCGCGCCCGCCGGGAAGTGGATGTGCACGCCCCGGTCCTTCAGGTCGGCCACGGGGAGTTCCAGTTCCGCCCCGTGCGAGCGCAGGAAGCTCAGCGCGATCTGCGCCGACTCCTTCATGACGTCACCCAGTTGGCCGGTCAGGGTCAGCCCCGCCGCGCCGGTCTCCGGGTCGGCCAGCGACGCCTCGACGAACAGGACGTCACCGCCCGCTCCCGTGACCGCGAGGCCCGTCGCCACGCCCGGCACGGCGGTGCGGCGCTCCGCCGGGTCCTGCGCGGACTCGGGCACGTGGTGCGGCCGGCCGATCAGGGCACGCAGATCCTCGTCCCTGACGGTGAACGGCAGCTTCCGCTCGCCCAGTTCGTGCTGGGCCGCGACCTTGCGCAGCAGCCGTGCGATCGACCGCTCCAGGTTGCGGACGCCCGCCTCACGCGTGTACTCGCCGGCGAGCTTGCGCAGCGCGCTCTCGTCGAGCGTGACCTCGGCCTTCTCCAGCCCCGCCCGCTCCAGCTGACGCGGCAGCAGGTGGTCGCGCGCGATGACGATCTTCTCGTCCTCGGTGTAACCGTCGAGGCGGACCAGCTCCATACGGTCGAGCAGCGCCTCCGGGATGGCCTCCAGCACGTTGGCGGTGGCCAGGAAGACGACGTCCGACAGGTCCAGCTCCACCTCCAGGTAGTGGTCCCGGAAGGTGTGGTTCTGCGCCGGGTCCAGGACCTCCAGGAGGGCGGCCGCCGGGTCGCCCCGGAAGTCGGACCCCACCTTGTCGATCTCGTCGAGGAGCACGACCGGGTTCATCGACCCGGCCTCCTTGATGGCCCGGACGATCCTGCCGGGCAGCGCACCGACGTACGTACGGCGGTGACCGCGGATCTCGGCCTCGTCCCGGACGCCACCGAGGGCGACCCGGACGAACTTCCGCCCCATGGCGTGCGCGACGGACTCGCCGAGGGAGGTCTTGCCGACGCCGGGCGGGCCGACGAGCGCGAGCACGGCGCCACCACGGCGTCCGCCGATCACGCCCAGCCCCCGGTCGGTACGGCGCTTGCGCACCGCCAGGTACTCGGTGATCCGCTCCTTCACGTCCTCCAGGCCGGCGTGCTCGGCGTCCAGGATCGTCTTGGCGCCCTGGATGTCGTACTGGTCCTCGGTCCGCTCGTTCCACGGCAGTTCGAGGACGGTGTCGAGCCAGGTCCGGATCCACGATCCCTCGGGCGACTGGTCGCTCGAGCGCTCCAGCTTGTCGACCTCCTTGAGGGCGGCCTCCCGGACCTTCTCGGGCAGGTCGGCGGCCTCGACGCGGGCACGGTAGTCGTCGGACTCCTCGCCCTCCGACTCGCCGTTGAGCTCGCGCAGTTCCTTGCGGACGGCTTCCAGCTGGCGGCGGAGCAGGAACTCGCGCTGCTGCTTGTCGACGCCCTCCTGGACGTCCTTGGCGATGGTCTCGGCGACATCCTGCTCGGCGAGGTGGTCGCGCAGATGCCGGGTGGCGAGCTTGAGGCGGGCGACCGGGTCGGCCGTCTCCAGCAGCTCCACCTTCTGTTCGGTGGTCAGGAAGGGCGAGTAACCGGAGTTGTCGGCGAGGGCGGACACGTCGTCGATGGCCTGCACCCGGTCGACGACCTGCCAGGCACCTCGCTTGCGCAGCCAGGCCGTGGCAAGGGCCTTGTACTCCTTGGCCAGTTCGGTGACGTGCCCCGGCAGCGGATCGGGCGCGCGCTCGTCGAGCCGCGTTCCCTCGACCCACAGCGCCGCGCCCGGCCCCGTGGTCCCGGCGCCGATCTTCACGCGGTCACGACCGCGGATCAGCGCACCCGGGTCGCCGTCGGCCAGCCGGCCGACCTGCTCGACGGTGCCGAGCACTCCGGTGCTCGCGTACGTCCCGTCGATGCGTGGCACCAGCAGAACCCTGGGCTTGCCGGGTTCCGAGCGTGCGGCGGCCTGGGCGGCCTCCACCGCGGCGCGCACATCGGCGTCGTTCAGGTCCAGCGGAACCACCATCCCGGGCAGCACGACCTCGTCGTCGAGCGGCAGCACGGGCAGGGCGAGCGGTGTGAACGCCGTGGACTCAGCAGCCATGATCTCCCCTTCGGCAGTCAAGTTGAGCTATGCCGACTCAATGCACGTGAGCCCCGGATTGTTCCCCGGCCCGTGTTCGCTGTGAGCGATCACTTGCCGACTGCCGCCTGACCAGGCATGTAACGCTCCCCCGGTGATCGCTCCCATACCTCCGGTCGTCCCCCGCCGGCCGCATCTCCGACAACACCCAACCCGGCCTCGACCTTCCCGGCACCGGTCCTGAGCCCCGGCCGTGGCGGCTAGCGGACGCCGGTGCGCTCGTGGCCGCCAGTCACGGTCCGGCGGTCAGTCGGTGGAACCTCCTGCCCGCACTGTCCTACGACGAGGCACGCGTGCGCGTGGAGCGGATGCACGAGCGCCGGGCGGCGGGGACCGCCGGGGTCTGGGCGATCGCGCGGGTCGACGGCGGCGAGGTCGTCGGCCCTGCCGCGTGGATCGGCACCGACCTCGACCGCGGCAACGCCGAGACCGCCTACTGGGTGCTGCCCGCCGGACGGGGCGGCGGCATCGCCGCCGAGGCCGCGCGTCGCCTCAGCCGGTGGGCCCTGGACAACGTGGGCCTGCACCGGCTCACGCCGTGCCACTCGGTGGCCGACCCGGCGTCCTGCCGCGTCGCCGCGAAGGCCGGGTTCGCCCTGGAGGGCACCATGCGCGGCGCGCTGTTGCACACGGATGGTTGGCACGACCAGCACCTGCCACGCGTGCGTGCCGGGGCGCGACGTGTGAACCCGAGCGGCCGCGGCCGACGGCGCCCCAGGAAATCCGGTTGCCGACACCCGCCCCCTGCCCCGACCGTCATCCGGTGACAGACACCACCGCACACGTCCTCCTCGCCGCCTACGACGACCAGATGCGTGGCGCTCCCCCGACCCCGCCGCTGGGAGTGACGTACGAACAGGACGGTCCGCTGCTGCGGATCGTCGGGCAGTTCCGCGGGTTCGTCAGCGGACCGCGTGACCTCGGCGTGGACGGCGACGCGCTGGACCGCCTGATCGCGCGACAGCGGGACTTCTTCGCGGGGCGCGGCGAGGCCGTGGAGTGGAAGACCCGGGCGCACGACGTCCCGGCCGACCTCACCGACCGGCTACGGACGGCCGGGTTCGTGCCCGAGGAACGGGAGACGGTACTCGTCGGACGCGCCGCCGAGATGGCCGTACGCGCACCGGTCCTGCCGGACGGTGTCACGCTGCGCCGGGTCACGGCGGACGCGGACCTGCGGCGGATCGCCGCCATGGAGTCGGCCGTGTGGGACGACGACTGGAGCTGGCTCGCCGAGGACCTGATCGGGCGGGTCGCCGCCGCTCCGGACGAGATCGCCGTGTACGTCGCCGAGGCCGACGGGGAGGTGGTGTGCGCCGCCTGGCTCGCCTTCCGCGCGGGCACGGGGTTCGCGAGCCTGTGGGGCGGCTCCACGCTCGCCGAGTGGCGGGGGAAGGGCATCTACCGCGCCCTGGTGGCCGAGCGGGCCCGGCTCGCCGCCGCCCGGGACGTGACCTACCTGCACGTCGACGCCTCCGACGACAGCGCGCCCATCCTGCGACGCCTGGGCTTCCACGCGGTCACCACGACCACGCCGTACGTCTGGTCACCGCCCGCCGGCTGACCCCCACCACCTCAACCACTGGCCCACCGCCGAGAAACCGCCGTACCTCGACGCGTGGCTGCTCCGGGAACCGGTGACACTGGGACGGCTTCACAACGACGACGGGACACCGTCATCACGGACCGCGCGCTCGCCCTCATCGGCCCGGTTCGGATGGGCCCCTGCGGCCACGCGGTCCTACGCGGCCCGCGCCCGATGCGAGCCCCGCGTCACCGGCCAGGTCGCGACGCCGATCGCCAGTGCGATCAGGTGGCCCCAGTTGGTCAGCGGGTCGGTGAACGCGAGCAGGTCCAGGACCAGCACCCCGCCGAACAGGGCGAGCAGCGGCCAGCGCAGCCATGGCGTGAGGAGTCCGGCCAGGGCGCCCAACGCCGCGGCGACACCGAAGCTGACGCCGTAGTCGAGGCGGTGCAGCGAGCTGTCGGGCAGGTGGCCGACGAGCACCGCGAGGCCCACCGGGACCTCGGTCGCGAGGGTGGCGAGGACGTGCCCGAGGAAGAAGACACCGGCCGTGCGCAGGCCGCCTGTGCGCCGCTCCAGCGCGGTGAGCACGAGCAGGAAGCCGATCGCGTACGGCGAGAAGATTCCGCCCGCGATCCACAGCGCGCTGGCCGGCAGCACCAGTGCGGGCATCCGCACGAGGTGCGCCACATCGGTGCTGGAGGCCTGGTGGAGCTGGTGCACGAGGGCGGGATCGGCGTACGCGGTGACCAGCGAGGTGACGGCGAGGACGGCACCGTAACCGAAGGTGAACGGTGTCCCGGTGGGGGTGGGCAGCAGACGCCAGGGGCGGAGGCGGCGGCTTCCCGAGGGCTCGACCGCGGGGGCGGCCGCCGGCGCGACCGGGACAGCCGGATGTTCCGGCACGTTCGCCGACGCCCCTCGCTGGCGCGGCATCCCGTCCAACAGCCCTGACAGGTCGGGCATACAGGCGTCGTAGCGCGGAGGAGGGGGCACTTCCGGGGGCGGCGACACCTCCGCGGGCGCCGACGAGTCCGTCGTACCCACCGTCTCAGTCCGTTCCACGGTGAGGCGCTCCTTCCGTTCCCGCCCCACACTCCGCGCCCCGCAGGGCCGGTGTCTGTGACCGGCGCCACCCCGGCGCCGATTCACAGCCACTTCTCAAGGAACGTCCCGGGCCACGGGCAACCCGGTCCCCGCAGTCGTACGCGTGCAGCTCGAACGCCCCGCGGTCCTCCCCGAGACCGCCGAGAAGGGCCGCCGCCCCGCCGACCGACCACGGCGCCTCGGACGCCGCCCGGCTCGACGTGGCCTTCGGCCGGGCGCGGGCGGAAGGCCGGCTGTCCTTCGAACTTCCGCGCTTCATGGCGGAGTCCGCGCTTCATGGCGGCGGCGGAGACGGCTCGGCCGGACATCCCGGACGACACCGAGGACGCGGCCATCCGTACGGCCACGGGCTCACCGTCCGAGGCGGTCCGTTCCTCGCCGAACCGCTCGGCCCATCCCCTCCCACCTGGCAGGATGGGCCGATGCCCACCTCGTACGACATTCCACAGGTCCTGGACCGGCGCGAGGGTCCGCACGGCGAGGTCGTCCTGCGACGGCACGGCGAGTTACTGCAGATCATCGTCAACGGCTGCTTCCTGATGGACACCTCCGACGGCCGCTCGGAGCGGCGGCTCGTGGACGCGGCGCTGGACGCGCTCGACGGTCGCGGGGAGCCGAGCGTGCTCATCGGCGGCCTCGGCGTCGGCTTCTCGCTCGCGCACGCCGCGGCCGATCCCCGCTGGGGCCGGATCACCGTGGTCGAGCGGGAACGCGCCGTCATCGACTGGCACCGTGCGGGGCCGCTGTCCGCGCTCTCGGAGCAGGCCCTCGCCGACCCGCGCACCCGAATTGTGGAAACGGATCTTGTCGCTTTCGTCAATGAGACATGCGACACGTTCGACGCGCTGTGCCTGGACATCGACAACGGGCCCGACTGGACGGTCACCGAGGGCAACCACGGCCTGTACTCCGCGGCCGGACTGGCAAGCTGCACAAGGATGTTGAGGCCAGGAGGGGTACTGGCGGTGTGGTCCGCCCAGCCCTCTCCGGAATTTGAAGGAACTCTACGGAATGCCGGGTTCCAGCAGGTGCGTACCGAAGAGATCCCGGTTGCCCGGGGCGTTCCGGACGTCGTGCACATCGCCGTCCGACCTGGATAGCAAACCCGAGGTGACTCCCCGTACTCTGCTTCCCTGACGCCGATCATTCAAGCGTCAAGCGCAGTCATGCGCGGACAAGGAATCACCCCACTGGTTCCGGAATTGCACACCTCAGGGGCGGGCGATGGAGCAGACACACACCTCCCACAACGGCACGGCGACGACCCCGGGCGCACAGCGACGGGTGCTTGTCGTCGAAGACGATCCGACGATCGTGGACGCCATCGCGACCCGCCTGCGCGCCGAGGGATTCCTCGTGCAAACAGCGGGCGACGGTCCGTCCGCGGTCGACACCGCCGAGGCCTGGCAGCCCGACCTGCTGATCCTCGACATCATGCTGCCCGGCTTCGACGGTCTGGAGGTCTGCCGCCGCGTGCAGGCCGCCCGGCCGGTGCCGGTGATGATGCTCACCGCGCGGGACGACGAGACCGACATGCTGGTCGGGCTCGGCGTCGGCGCCGACGACTACATGACCAAGCCGTTCTCCATGCGGGAGCTGGCCGCGCGCGTGCACGTCCTGCTGCGCCGCGTGGAGCGGGCCGCGATCGCCGCGTCGACCCCGCGCAGTGGGATCCTGCGGCTCGGCGAGCTGGAGATCGACCACGCGCAGCGCCGGGTGCGGGTGCGCTCCGAGGACGTCCACCTGACGCCCACGGAGTTCGACCTCCTGGTCTGCCTGGCCAACACGCCGCGCGCGGTGCTCTCCCGTGAGCAGCTCCTGGCGGAGGTCTGGGACTGGGCGGACGCCTCCGGCACCCGGACCGTCGACAGCCACATCAAGGCGCTGCGGCGGAAGATCGGTGCCGAGCGGATCCGCACGGTGCACGGCGTGGGCTACGCCCTGGAGACGCCGACGCCATGAGCGACGGGCCGGCCGCACCAAGACGCCCCGGGGAGCCCTGGGGCGGCGTACGCCCGTACTCGATCAAGACCAAGCTGGGCGCTCTGGTCGTCATCTCGGTGCTGATCACCACGGGCCTGCTGATGATCGCCGTGCACACGAAGACGGAACTGCGCTTCATCACGGTCTTCTCGATGATCGCCACACTGTTGATTACGCAGTTCGTGGCGCATTCGCTCACCGCGCCGCTGGACGAGATGAACGCGGTGGCCCGTTCGATCTCGCACGGCGACTACACCCGCCGGGTGCGGGAGAACCGCCGGGACGAGCTGGGCGACCTGTCCCAGACGATCAACCGCATGGCGGACGACCTGGAGGCCCAGGAGCGGCAGCGCAAGGAGCTCGTGGCGAATGTCTCGCACGAGCTGCGTACGCCCATCGCGGGTCTGCGGGCGGTCCTGGAGAACATCGTCGACGGCGTCACGGAGGCCGACCCCGAGACGATGCGGACGGCCCTGAAGCAGACCGAGCGGCTGGGTCGTCTCGTGGAGACGCTCCTGGACCTGTCCCGGCTGGACAACGGGGTCGTACCGCTGCGCAGGAGACGGTTCGAGGTGTGGCCGTACCTGTCGGGCGTGCTGAAGGAGGCCAACATGGTCGCCTCGGCGCGCGCGGGCATCGCTTCCGGATCCGGCAGCCACACGCGTACGGACGTCCATCTGCACCTCGACGTGTCCCCTCCGGAGCTGACCGCACACGCGGACCCGGAGCGGATCCACCAGGTGGTGGCGAATCTCATCGACAACGCGGTCAAGCACAGCCCGCCGCACGGCCGGGTCACGGTCAAGGCGCGGCGCGGGGCCGCTCCCGAGTCGCTCGAGCTGGAGGTTCTCGACGAGGGCCCCGGCATTCCCCGGTCGGAGTGGCACCGGGTCTTCGAGCGGTTCAACCGCGGCAGCGTCAACCGGCCGCACGGGCCCGGCAGCGACGGCGGCACGGGCCTCGGTCTGGCGATCGCCCGCTGGGCGGTCGATCTGCACGGCGGTCTGATCGGAGTGGCCGAATCCGAGCGGGGTTGCCGGATTCTTGTCACCCTTCCGGGACTTCCTTCTTTGCCAAGTTGACGTAAAGTTCGAAGCGGAGCCACAAGATCCACGGACGTTCGTCCTGACGGACACGTGTGATCAGGCAGAGGCCCGCGCCGTTGTCGCGCCTGGGCCAGCTCAGCTCATCCCGGACGAAGCGGAACCTCGCTTGTTTCCCGCCATTTCCAGCCCTGAAACACGCTGTTCGATGTGACTTACACGACGATGGACGGACCCGGCCTGACCTTCTCGGTCTTGGAGGCGTAGCCTTTATTCCCGCTGTCCATCACCTTGTGAAGCGGAAGAGGGCGGTTGCCGCCGTGTCGCCACAGTCCCCCAGTAACTCGAGCATCTCCACCGACGCAGACCAAGCGGGTAAGAACCCCGCAGCGGCCTTCGGTCCGAACGAGTGGCTCGTCGACGAGATCTATCAGCAGTACCTCCAGGACCCGAATTCCGTAGACCGAGCCTGGTGGGACTTCTTCGCCGACTACAAGCCGGGGGCGGCTGCCGCCTCGGCTCCGGCGGGTACTGCGGCCGCGGGGGCCGCAGAGACCACCACCACGGCCCCGCCCGCGCCTGCCGCCCCGCCGGCGCAGGCCCAGGCGCCCGCCC
>NZ_JBHXSG010000082.1:0-33035 GCF_042714835.1 Streptomyces sp. NPDC058678
TCCTGCACACCTACAACCACCACCGCTGCCACACCGCACTCGGAGGCAAGCCACCCATCAGCCGTGTGAACAACGCTGCGGGTCAATACACCTAGACGGCCGGTGCCCGGGTCACGGACGCCCGCGCTGCCCCCGCAGATGGTCCGCGACGGGCCGCAGGGACTTCTCGAGCTCGACCAGGGCGTCGGGAGACAGCATGTCGATGAAGTGCCTGCGCACGGACGCCACGTGGTGCGGCGCGACCTTCTTCATCGTCTCCATGCCGTGCTCGGTGAGAACCGCGTACAGACCGCGGCGGTCCGACTCGCAGTTCTCGCGCCGCACGAGGTCCGCGTTCTCCATACGGGTGATCTGGTGGGAGAGGCGGCTCTTGGACTGGAGGGTGGCGGACGCGAGGTCGCTCATCCGCATCCGTACGCCCTCCGACTCGGAGAGATTGACCAGGATCTCGTAGTCGTTCATCGTCAGGCCGAACGGCTGAAGGTCCCTCTCGAGCTGGTACGTCAACAGCCTGTTGACCTCCAGGTGGGTGCGCCAGGCGCACTGCTCCGCATCGGTCAGCCAGCGCGTGGCCGTCTCGGTCTCCATGAATGAAGTCTACCTAAAAGGTTGAAAGGCGAACTAGTGAGGGTGGCGTGACGTCGGCGCGCACACGTTCGACGTCACACTCCGCAGACTACCGCTCACAGCCCGAAGCGACGCTGCAGGTCCCCGAGCTGTCCGGGAAGGCGCGGTGCGCCGGCTTGCTGTGCGGGGCCTGTGAGCCCCCCACCGCCACCGGGCACTCCCGCCTCGTGCGGAACAGCCCCTGTGGCCTGCTCGGCCATCAGCGCCTCGGACGACTGGAGCAGGACCGTGCCGGCCCCCACGAACTCGAACTGGTGCTCCTCGCCGGAGGCCCCACCGAGGCCCGTCATCGCACGTAGACCGCCCATCAGGCCCGTCATGTACCCGTGGTCGTAGTGATGGCACGGAGAGGGGCAGTCGGCCCAGCCGACGAGAGCCTGCGGGTCCACCCGGATCGGGGGTTCCATGAACACCACCGGACCGTTCGACGCGGCCACGAACTTTCCGGTTCCGATGAGTGTCAGAAAACCCGGCACGATTGATTGCTTGAGGGCCAGACTTGGCTGAAAAGCGAGCAAGTTGCCCGAGCGAATGGTCAGGTTGCCGTTTTCCAGGTCGTAGGAGTTCACGTCGAAGGCCCGGTCGGCGAGGAGCATCTTCCCCGAGCCCTCCGCCACGACCCAGTCGCTCGCGTGCAGAGGCGAATGGAAGGACGTACGGACAAGACGGTCCAGCCGGCCGTGTCCGATGCCGTTGAACTCCATCGAGCCGTAGTAGGCGATCATCTTCCCCTTCTGCAGGAACCACTGGCTCCCCTTGAGCTCCACGCAGAAGGTGTAGTTGTCGACGTTGTCGTCGACCGGCAGCGTCATGGGGTCGTAGACCGTCGGGCCGCCGCCCGGAGCCCCGTACATGCTCACAGCTTCTCCTCCGAGGCCTGGACGTACACCGCGCCGTTGCCGCTGAGCTCCAGCTGGAACGCCTCACCGGAGCCGCGGCCCACCATGTCCCGCCAGCCCAGCGCGGTGGACAGCTTGTTGCGTACGTCGCCGTGGTGGGCGACGTACGCCTGCGGGTCGACATGGACCGGGCGCTGCGGGGTGATGGGGACCTGGATGACTCCGCCGTGCGCCATCACCGCGACCGAGCCGTGCCCCTTCAGGGTGGTCGTGAACAGCCCCTGGCCGCTGACCTGGCCGCGGACCATGCCCATGACGCCGCCCTGGGAGCCCATGAACATGGTGCCCTGCTCCAGGGTGCCCTCGAAGGCGAGCAGCCGGTCCGCCTCCACGAACAGGGTGTCGCCGGTGAGGTTGATGACCTGGACGTGGTGACCGCCGTGTCCGAACAGGACGGTGCCGCTGCCTTCGACAGTCATCAGGGGGGCGGCCTCGCCCGCCGCCCGGCGGCCGATCATCGACATGACCCCGCCCTGGCCGCCCTGGATGTTGGGCGTGAAGGACACCTCGCCCCGGTAGGCGAGCATCGCCCCGCGCTGACTGAACAGCCGGTGCCCCGGCATGACGGTCGCCTCGACCATCTTGGAGTTGATCTCCCGCAAGGCCATGTCACACATCCCCCGCGATCGTGTTCCGCTCGCTCGGCTGGACGTAGACCAGGCCGTCGCCCTCGAAGCGGATCTGGAAGACCTCGCCGCCACCCTCGCCCATCAATGTGCGGAACGTCACACCGGACTGGAAGGACTGCCGCAGGTTCCCCTGGTGGGCGATATACGCGCCCGGGTCGACCGTCAGCGGGTACTGCGCGCTGACCCGCAGCACGACGGCCGGCCCGTCCGACATGATCGCGGCCTGTCCGTGGCCCTCGATCGTCGTCGTGAACAGCCCGTTGCCCTGCGAGGCCCCGCGCGTGCCGGTGAACGACGTGCCGGTCCGCAGCCCCGAGTCGGTCGCGAGCAGGTTGCTCGACTCCACGTACAGCTTGTCCCCCTGGAGAGCGACGAGGTTGATCTCCGAGGCCCGGTCCGCGAACCAGCACGTGCCGTGCCCCTTCACCTCCATCAGTGTCATCTGCTCGCCGGTGATCCGCCGGGTCACCATCCCCCGGATGCCCTCACCGCCGCCGCTGAGCTTCTTGAAGTCCATCTGCCCGTCGTACGCGACCATCGAGCCGTTCTTCGCCTTCACGGCGTCCCCGGTCATGTCGACGGCCAGCACCTTGCTGCCTTGAAGTCGGAACATCGCCACGCTGCGAAGGTAGCGGCCGTGAGCCGTTGCCGACAGAGCTGGAGGTGGAGCACTCCCTGATCGCACCCCTAAGGGCCCCTAAGGGGTCACTCGTTCGCCCCGGGCAGCCGGATGACGGCCTTCCCCGTGGTCAGGTCGACCGTGGACCACGGCGGGTCACCGTCCTCCTCGTCGTCCCGCATCACCAGCGCGCTCTGCCGTTCCTTCAGCTCGCTCTGCTTGCCCGGCGAGAAGGCGGCGTGCAGCTGCTCGAACCCGGTCGCGGAGATCTGCCACTGCCGCCCCGAGTTCCGCCAGGGCAGCACCCCGGCCTGCCCGGCCCGCATCAGCACCTGATCGACGAAGGCCAGCACGGTGAGCAGAACCACCAGCCCCGGAATCGTCATGAAGAAGACGAACTGCATACGGGCTCCCCTGTCGCCGGCACCAGCTTCCACCCCCCGACCGTCCGCCGCCCAGCCGTTTGCCACAATGGGGCGAACGCTTGTGCCCGGATTCACAAACAGTCCGACGTCTCTCCCACCGAAGGTGACCCGTGGACATCAAGACCGCCACCGCCCTCCGACGCCTCCGCCTGGTCTCGGCCCCCGAGGCGATCTCTTTCCTCCTCCTCCTCGTCTGCTCGGTGCTGAAGCGGACCACGGACTTCAACGCGGTCCCCGTGATGGGGATGATCCACGGCGTCCTCTTCATCCTGTACGTGATCTTCTGGGCCGACGCCTGGAACCGTACGAAGTGGCCCCTGAAGACCGGCGCCCTCTACTTCGTCCTCTCCGTGCTGCCCACCGGCGGCTTCTTCGCCGAGCGCAAGCTCAGGCGCGAGAGCGAGGACGCGGTGATCGCCTCCCGCGCCCGCCAGGAAAAGGCCGTGAAGGCATGATCGTCGCCTTCTCCGTGACGCCCCTCGGCGTCGGCGAGGACGTGGGGGAGTACGTCGCCGACGCCGTCCGGGTCGTACGGGAATCGGGTCTGCCCCACCGCACCGACGCGATGTTCACGTCGATCGAGGGCGAGTGGGACGAGGTCATGGACGTCGTCAAAAGGGCGGTCGCGGCGGTGGAGCAGCGGGCGCCGCGGGTGTCGCTGGTCCTCAAGGCGGACATCCGCCCCGGAGTGACGGACGGACTCACCTCCAAGGTGGAGACGGTGGAGCGGCATCTCGCCGAGTAGCGCGGCAGCAGGAGAACCCGGGAACCCCGGCCCTCGCGGGTCGGGGTTTTCTTGCGTCCACCGTTTGAGCGATCGCTCAAAAACAGGTATCTTCCTGTCCCAGGAAGTTTGAGCGATCGCTCAAACAGCTCAGCAGCGAGCTCACCTGGGGGATTCACATGGGGCTCTACATAGAGGCACGCATCCGTGCCGACCTCGACGATCTCTGGACCCGCACACAGGAGCCGTCCCGGCACCAGCGCTGGGACCTCCGCTTCACCGAGATCGACCACCTCCCGCGCGCGGAGGGCCAGCCGCAGCGCTTCCGGTACGCCACCCGAGTCCTGCCCGGCCTCACCGTGGCCGGCACGGGAGTCTCCGCGGGCGAACGCACGCGCCCCGACGGCACCCGCACCTCCGCACTCCGCTTCGCCTCCGCGCACCCCCTCTCCCTCCTGGCCGAGGGCAGCGGCTACTGGCGCTACATCCCCGACGGCGACGGTGTCCGCTTCCTCACCGGCTACGACTACCGCCCCCGCTGGGGAGCCTTCGGCGCACTGGCCGACCGCCTCGTCTTCCGCCCCCTCATGGGCTGGGCGACGGCCTGGTCCTTCGACCGCCTCCGCCTGTGGCTGGAGCGCGGCATCACCCCGGAACGAGCCCTGCGGAACTGGCTGGCCGAACTCCTCGTCCGCGCCCTCGTCATCACCGTCGCCTGCAGCGGCCTCGGCCTGGAACAGTTCCTGCGCCTCTTCGGCCCGCTGGCGGCGTCGATGGCCTACGTCTGGCCCCTCTTCCTCGCCGTCACCATCTCGCTGGCCCTGTTCAAGGCGCCGTCCTCCTGCACCCCGGCGGCCCGCCGCTGCCTGCGTCAGCCGCCCACCAGCGTCCGCGCCCCCCGCCTCCTGCGCACCCTGGAGAACCCGCGATGACCTCGATCTTCCGCACGGTGATGGGCGCCGACTTCGACCGCCTCCACCCCCAGCTGCAGCGCCGCTTCTCCGTCGGCCTGACGACCGGCGAGGCCTGCACGGGCCGGGGCGCGATGGACCGCGTCTGGCACGGCGGGGCCTTCGTGAAGCCGTTCCTGGCTCTCGGCACCACCCGCAACATCCTGGTCCCGAGGACCGGCCGCCACGTCCCCTTCACCATCGAGAACGTGCCGTACACGGACTCGTACGGCCGTGAGACGGTGACCTTCGTGCGCACCTTCCACCTGCCCGGCCGCCCCCGCCGCTTCGACGCCCAGATGGTCCTCGGCCCCCGTGGCGACCGCATCCTCGACTACCTCGGCACCCACCAGCACCTGGCCAGCGACCTCCACTTCGGCGCCGAGCCCGACGGCTCGCTGCTCATCCGCTCCGGCGAACACCGGTTCCGCGAGGGAGTCGTGGACGTACGCGTACCCGAACTGATCGGTGCCACGGCCGAGGTCCGCGAGTCCTACGACGACAAGAGCGGCCGTTTCCGCATCCGAGTCCGTGTCGTCAACGACTACTTCGGCCCGCTCTTCGGGTACGAGGGCTCCTTCAAGGCGACGTACACCGACATCACCACCTGTGGGGTACGGCCCGGGCTGAGGCCCGTTCGCGAGGAGCGGCGCGCATGAGCCCGGAGACGGCGAAGTCCCAGGAGACCAAGACCAAACTCCTGGACGGTGCGCTGCGGACACTCACCGAGCAGGGAATCGCGAAGACGTCGGCCCGTACGATCGCGGCGACGGCCGGGGTCAACCAGGCACTGGTCTTCTACCACTTCGGCTCCGTCGACGAACTCCTCGCCGAGGCCTGCCGGTACGGTGCCGAGCGGACCGTGTCGCGGTACCGGTCCCGTTTCGCGGAGGTGACCTCCCTCTCCGAGCTCCTCGCGGTCGGCCGGCGTATCCACGAGGAGGAACGCGCCGGGGGCCATGTCGCCCTGCTCGGCCAGCTCCTGGCCGGCGCCCAGACCCACGCCACGCTCGGCCCGGCCACGGCGGCAGGCCTGGAGCTCTGGATCACCGAGATCGAAACGGTCCTCACGAGAGTCCTCGCGACCACGCCCTTCGGGGAGTTCGCGGACCCTGCGGGGCTGGCACGGGCGGTCGCGGCGTCCTTCGTCGGCATCGAGCTGTACGAGGGGGTGGACGCGGCGGGGGCGACTGCGGCGCTGGACGCGTTGGAGCAACTCGGGGTGCTGGTCGCCGCGTTGGAGGACCTCGGCCCCGTTGCCCAGCGGGCGGTGCGCCACCATCTACGCCGGACAAGCCGCCGCTGACCTCCTGCCCGGCGCGAGCGCCTACTGGGGGCTCCGCCCCCAGAGAGGTGGAACCTCGCCCCGCCGCGACCGGCGTCGCAAGGCGTACGCTCCCGCACCCCCGTACGGCGGCAAATGGCCCCCAGCACCGGTGCGAGCGCCTGCTGGGGGCTCCGCCCCCAGACCCCCGAACCTATGCCCACCCACCACCCGACTCGGTCGGCCGAGAGGTGGACCCCACCCCGCCGCGACCGGCGTCGCAAGGCGTACGCGCCCGCACTCGCGTACGGCGGCAAGGGGCCGTGCCGGGGGGTGTCCGCCCGCAGCGGTTGGCGCGTCAACACGGGCACCTTCACAGGCAACCGATTCCGCGCCGTTCCGAGGACGGACACCCCCCGACACGGCCCCGACCCCCACCACACCCGAAGGCGCAACACGACCCCCCGAAGACACCCGAACAGTCCCTGATGGCCGTACCGCCGCGCGGTCAGCAGGCCCGCGTCCCGCAGGACCCGTCAGATGTGCCGACACCGACGACCGCGGTGAGGGCGGCGGACCGACCCCGGTCGAGTGGCGGCGGCGTTCGCCGGAGTGGCCGCCATGGTGCCGGGGACGGTGTGCTGTGTGCTGCCGGCCCCGGAAGTCCGGCGGACCGAGGGGCGAGACAGGGCTGACCACGATGTGACCGGCCGGTAAGGTCTTTGCCGTGCCGAAGCCGCTCAGTCTCCCGTTCGATCCCATCGCCCGCGCCGACGAACTCTGGAAGCAGCGCTGGGGAAACGTGCCGTCGATGGCCGCGATCACCTCGATCATGCGCGCCCACCAGATCCTGCTCGCCGAGGTCGACGCGGTGGTCAAGCCGTACGGACTGACGTTCGCGCGATACGAGGCGCTCGTCCTGCTCACCTTCTCCAAGGCCGGCGAGCTGACCATGTCCAAGATCGGCGAGCGGCTCATGGTGCACCCAACGTCCGTGACGAACACCGTGGACCGGCTGGTGAGGTCGGGCCTGGTGGACAAGAAACCCAACCCCAACGACGGGCGCGGCACGCTCGCCGTCATCACCGAAAAGGGGCGCGAGGTGGTCGAGGCGGCCACCCGCGACCTGATGGCGATGGACTTCGGGCTAGGGGTGTACGACGCCGAGGAGTGCGCGGAGATCTTCGCGATGCTGAGACCGCTGCGGGTCGACGCGCACGACTTCGACGAGGACTAGGCGTATGGGTCACGAGCGTGGCCGACACCGGCCGGCATGATCCGCCGGACGGTCCCTGACCCGGGGCAAGATCCGCCGGAGTGCCTGGTTACGCTCGTAGGCATGAAAAAGTCCGTGCTGACCCGCTACCGCGTCATGGCCTACGTCACCGGTGTGCTGCTGGTCCTGCTGACCCTGGGCGTGATCGCCAAGTACCTGCTCAAGATGGACGGGGCGGACGACTTCACCCGTGTCGTGGGCATCGCGCACGGCTGGCTGTACGTCGTCTACCTGGTCTTCGCGTTCGACCTGGGCTCGAAGGCGAAGTGGCCGGTCGCCAAGCAGCTGTGGGTGCTGCTGGCCGGGACGATCCCGACGGCAGCCTTCTTCGTGGAGCGGAAGATCAGCCGCGAGCTGGAGGGCAAGATCGCCGAGGACTCTCCGGCGGTCGCCAAGGCTTAACCCCACCGCCGTACGGGTCGCGTACGGCGGTCTGCCATCGACATTTACTAGGACGTCCTAGTAAATTTGAAGCATGGACGCTGACGCCATCGAAGAGGGCCGCCGACGCTGGCAGGCCCGGTACGACGCCGCACGCACGCGTGAGGCGGACTTCACCACGCTCTCCGGCGACCCCGTGGAGCCGGTGTACGGGCCACGGCCGGGGGACGGCTACGAGGGCTTCGAGCGGATCGGCTGGCCGGGTGAGTACCCCTTCACCCGCGGGCTGTACGCGACGGGCTACCGGGGGCGTACCTGGACGATCCGGCAGTTCGCCGGATTCGGGAACGCCGAGCAGACCAACGAGCGCTACAAGATGATCCTCGCCAACGGCGGCGGCGGACTGTCCGTGGCCTTCGACATGCCGACGCTGATGGGCCGCGACTCCGACGACCCGCGCTCGCTCGGCGAGGTGGGTCACTGCGGTGTCGCCGTCGACTCGGCCGCCGACATGGAGGTCCTGTTCAAGGACATCCCGCTGGGTGATGTCACCACCTCCATGACGATCTCCGGGCCCGCCGTGCCGGTCTTCTGCATGTACCTCGTCGCCGCCGAGCGGCAGGGCGTCGACCCGGCCGTGCTCAACGGCACGCTGCAGACCGACATCTTCAAGGAGTACATCGCCCAGAAGGAGTGGCTCTTCCAGCCCGAGCCGCACCTGCGCCTCATCGGCGACCTGATGGAGTACTGCGCGGCCGGCATCCCCGCCTACAAGCCGCTGTCCGTCTCCGGCTACCACATCCGCGAGGCCGGCTCGACGGCCGCGCAGGAACTGGCGTACACGCTGGCGGACGGCTTCGGGTACGTGGAACTGGGGCTCAGTCGCGGTCTCGACGTGGACGTCTTCGCACCGGGCCTGTCCTTCTTCTTCGACGCACACCTCGACTTCTTCGAGGAGATCGCCAAGTTCCGCGCGGCACGCAGGATCTGGGCGCGCTGGATGCGTGACGTGTACGGCGCACAGACCGACAAGGCCCAGTGGCTGCGCTTCCACACCCAGACCGCCGGCGTCTCGCTGACCGCCCAGCAGCCGTACAACAACGTCGTGCGCACGGCCGTGGAGGCGCTCGCGGCGGTCCTCGGCGGCACCAACTCCCTCCACACCAACGCCCTGGACGAGACCCTCGCGCTCCCCTCCGAGCAGGCGGCGGAGATCGCACTGCGCACGCAGCAGGTGCTGATGGAGGAGACCGGCGTCGCCAACGTGGCCGATCCGCTGGGCGGTTCGTGGTACGTCGAGCAGCTGACGGACCGGATCGAGGCGGACGCCGAGAAGATCTTCGAGCAGATCAGGGAGCGGGGTCTGAGGGCGCACCCGGACGGGCAGCACCCCATCGGGCCGATCACCTCCGGGATCCTGCGCGGCATCGAGGACGGCTGGTTCACCGGCGAGATCGCCGAGTCGGCCTTCCAGTACCAGCGCGCCCTGGAGAAGGGCGACAAGCGGGTCGTGGGCGTGAACGTCCACCACGGCTCGGTGACCGGCGACCTGGAGATCCTGCGGGTCAGTCACGAGGTGGAGCGGGAGCAGGTCCGGGTGCTGGGGGCGCGGAAGGCCGCCCGGGACGAGGCCGGTGTGCGGACCGCGCTGGACGCGATGCTCGCGGCCGCACGGGACGGCGGCAACATGATCGGGCCGATGCTGGACGCCGTACGGGCCGAGGCGACGCTGGGAGAGATCTGCGGGGTGCTGCGGGACGAGTGGGGTGTGTACACCGAGCCCGCCGGGTTCTGACGCTACGCGGCGCCGGACAGGCCCAGCAGGAGCACCCGCGTGAAGCTGCGCACCCACTCCTCGTCCGCCGGCTCCGCGCTCACCAGGGTGCGGTGGACCACCGCACCCGCGACGATGTCGAAGATCAGGTCCACCGTGCGGGCGGCTTCCTCCGGGTTCGGCTCCGGAGGGAGTTCGCCACGCGCCTGCGCCCGTGACCGGCCCTCCAGGACCAACCGTTTCTGGCGCTCCACGATCGACGCCCGGATGCGTTCGCGCAGCGCGTCGTCCCGCACCGACTCCGCGACCACCGCCATCAGGCCGCTCTTCGCCTCGGGGCGGGCCAGGATCGCCGCGAACTGCAGGACGACGCCCTCGATGTCGGCGGCGAGGGTGCCGCGGTCGGGGAGTTCCAGTTCGTCGAAGAGTTCCGCCACCGCGTCGACGACGAGTTCGTTCTTGCCGGCCCAGCGGCGGTAGAGGGTCGTCTTCGCCACCCCGGCCCTGGTCGCCACGTCCCCCAGGGTGAGTTTCGACCAGCCCAGCTCGACCAGCGCCGCCCGCGTCGCGGCCAGGATCGCGGTGTCCGCGGCGGCGCTGCGCGGACGCCCGGTACGGCCGACGGGGGTGCGGCTCTGCATCTCACGACGATAACCGGCCGTTTTCCCGATCCCCAGTGAGGGAGATCACCGGATTCCGCTGTTCCGGAGGCACCCGGTGCCATTACGCTACGACCCGTAGCGAAAGCTCGTGGCGGACGTACGCGAGCGACGCACACACGCACGGCGCGGGGTGGGGACCCGGCGCCGAACACCCGAGGGCACGACCGGCTTTCACAACGCTTTTCACATGGGCGCGGGAACGGGGGAGGATGTACGCATGCAGCCACGGAACATGTCCATGAGCGGAGTCGTCGACCTCGCCGCGGTGAAGGCGGCCCAAGAGGCCAAGGCGAAGGCGGAGCAGGCGCGGGCCGAAGCCGCCCGGCAGGGCGGCGGCGCAGGTGGCGTCTCGCCGGCCGATCTCGTCATCGATGTCGATGAGGCCGGGTTCGAGCGGGATGTCCTGCAGCGGTCCGCCGAAGTGCCCGTCGTCATCGACTTCTGGGCCGAGTGGTGCCAGCCCTGCAAGCAGCTGAGCCCCGTCCTGGAGCGGCTCGCCGTCGAGTACAACGGGCGCTTCGTCCTCGCCAAGGTCGACGTCGACGCCAACCAGATGCTGATGCAGCAGTTCGGGATCCAGGGGATCCCGGCCGTCTTCGCGGTGGTCGCGGGGCAGGCCCTGCCGCTCTTCCAGGGGGCCGCCGACGAGGCGCAGATCCGGCAGACCCTGGACCAGCTGGTGGAGGTGGCCGAGCAGCGCTTCGGCCTCACCGGTCTGGCCGTCGACCCCGACGCCGAGCCGGGCGGTGCCGTCCAGGCCGCTCCCGCGATGCCCGAGGGGCCGTACGACACGCTCCTCGAAGCCGCCGTACGCGCGTTGGACGCGGGGGACTTCGGCGGTGCGGTCCAGGCGTACAAGAACGTACTGAGCGACGACCCGGGCAACAGCGAGGCCAAACTCGGCCTTGCGCAGGCCGAGTTGCTCCACCGCGTGCAGGGACTCGACCCGCAGCAGGTGCGCAAGGACGCGGCCGACAGGCCCGCCGACGCCGAGGCGCAGATCGCCGCCGCCGACCTGGATCTGGTGGGCGGACACGTGGAGGACGCGTTCGGACGGCTCATCGAGACCGTGGCGCGCACCGTGGGTGACGACCGGGACGCCGTACGTCTTCGGCTGCTGGAGTTGTTCGAAGTGGTCGGCGGCGATGATCCGCGAGTGGCGGCGGCGCGCAGGGCGCTGGCACGCGCCCTCTTCTGACCGGGGCGTGGGGCCGGTTCTGACCAGTCCCTAAACGCCGAGGCATGTGATGCCCGAGTGAAAGATTGGCCGACAGGGGGCCACTGCGGCCGCGCTTTACCAAATCTTGGTAAACGCGGCCGCTGTTACTTGGAGTAAGTCAGCGGCGTTGATCTGTCGGAATCTGTCCAACGATCAATGTCTTTGTCCAGCCCCTGTCTGACACCGAGCGTCGTCGGCCGAGACCAGCGGGTCGTTGTTCGGTTATCCGGCCGTTACTAGCGAGTAACGAACCCCCTTGTGTCGGCGGCGAGAATGCACCACGATCGGCGACGCTCGGTCCATTCCCGTACCCCGGCAGCCGGTTGGGCGGACGGGATTCCTTGGGTCCCCACCGAGCAGGGTCGACGACAGTGATGTCGGCCCTTGGGCAGGGGGGTCTTCGCCGTTCGGCGAAGCCTGTCCAGCAAGGTTGTGCGTGATGCGTGTCAGGCGCGACCAGTGGTTGTCGCTCGGGGGTGATCGCCGGTGATTCGGGTGCGGTTCGCGCCTCGAGCGCGGGCGCTCCCCTTCCCGAGGACGTAGCACTTCTCCCATCCCTGCCCGGCTGAGCCGTCGCGTCGATAGGGGCAGTCAGGGCCAGGAGATGTACGTCCGAGAAGGAGGAAATATGGAGTCCCAGGTGCGTGGCGGGACCAGATGGAAGCGCTTCGCTGTGGTCATGGTGCCCAGCGTCGCCGCGGCCGCATGTGTGGGTGTCGGGCTGGCGCAGGGTGCGCTGGCCGCGTCGTTCAGCGTGTCCGGCCAGGAGTTCAAGGTGTCCGCCGGGCACCTTGAGGGCCAGGGCTTTGCCCAGTACGGCGGTGTCGACACCGGTTACACGTCGACCGACGGCAAGACCAAGACGGTTCGTCCCGTCGCGATCTCGTCGTTCAAGACCGCTCAGATCACGAAGATGTGCCAGTCGGTCAAGACGGAGATTCCCCTCATAGGGAAGACGATCTACCTCCGTCTCGACGCCGGGCCGGACGCGGATCACAAGGTCGAGGCCGAGAACCTCTACATCGACGTCGCCCAGCTCGACGCCGATGCGACGTTCAAGAACATCGACATCGGTGTTGCGGTTCAGGACCTGGACAAGACCAGGAATGCTCCTGTGAAGCAGGACGGCAAGTCTCTGCCGGGCGGTTTCGCCCAGCAGGCGGAGTCGGCCGACCTGACGAAGGTCGAGCAGACGGCGTGGGCGACCACGGCCGGCACCTTCAAGCTCAGCGGCCTGAAGATGCGTCTCGGTACCGACGCCAAGATGGAGTGCTTCTGACGGCTCACGCCGCAGGGGCGTCCTTGGACAGCTGAGCTGCCCATGGGGCGGGGGAGTTCGCCGCTTCTCCGCCCCGCACGTCCAGCTCGACGCCTCGCGCCGGGCACGTGCACACACCCAGACTTCCGGCTTCTCCACGCCTACGGCCGAGCCGGTACGTACTTCAACCGGACCCAGGGAGCTGTTTTCCATGAGTGCCGAGACTCCGGTCCAGAGCGCCGGGACGTTCACCCGGTTGCGTCTGCGATTCCGTGACTGGCGGGGCACCCGGCCGTTCTGGGCAGGCCTCTTCACCCTGCTCGGCGGGGTGCCGATCGCCTACTTCCCGTACGCCACCTTCAAGTTGGGCACCATGTCGCTCGCCATGGCGACCACGGCGGGTGCCGGCTCCCTCATCATCGGCGTACTGCTGGTGACACTCGGTCTGACCATGTGGTTCCAGCAGGCGACACGGGTCTTCGCCGGTGTCGCGGCGATCGTCCTCGCCCTGGTGTCCCTGGTGGTCTCCAACATAGGCGGCTTCATCATCGGCTTCCTGCTCTCGATGCTCGGCGGCGCGCTCGCCGTGTCATGGGTGCCGGGCAAGGCGCAGGCGGCCGGCGCCGGACCCCGCGAGGCGGAGAAGGGCCCCTCGGACGAGGGTGCCGTGGAGCCCGCTTCGGAGACTGCCGTCGGTGAGCCGGGAGCGCCGTACCACGCGCAGGACCCCGCGACAGGCGGGCCGGCGGACCGGACGCCCGAAGGCGCCTGGGCCGAGGGATCCAACGGGGGGTACCGTGTCGGCTGACGAGATCCGCGGCGAGAGCCCCGTGATTCCGGCACAGGCGAGAACGGGCCCCCGTCACGCGGCGCCCAGGAAGCCGCTGTTCACCAGGTTCCACATGCCGGCGGGCAAGGCGATAGCCATGGCCGCGATGCCGACGGCGGTCCTCATGGGCATCGGGTTCACGCCGACGCTCGCCCTCGCCGACGAGCAGCCGACCTCGAAGAGCCTCACGGCCGACGAGTACAAGGACTGCCTCACAGCCCTGGAGGACGACCCGTCCGCCTCGCCCACGCCGTCCCCGTCCGCCTCGACGAGCGACGACGCCTCGGCGGACGACGACAAGGGCGACGCGACGGAGCCGAGCCCCTCGGCGACCTCCTCCTCGGGCTCTTCGGACCCGGGCTCGGATGACTCCTCTTCGTCGGATTCAGGTTCCGACGACGCGGCCGACCCCACCCCGTCCCCCTCGGCCTCGCCGAGCAAGGAGAGCAACTCCGCCTCCGGCGACACCGCCACGGCGACTCCGTCGCCCTCCGCGAGTGACGGCGGCAACGTGCTGGAGGACATCGGCGACGCGATCACCGGCATCTTCACGGGCGGTGACAAGGCGTCGGAGAGCGCGAGCCCGACGCCGACCGCGTCCCCGTCCGCCTCGGAGAGCACGGCGAGCGCCGGCAAGGACACCTCCGACGCCGTCAAGGACACGACCGAGAAGGTCACCGGCACGGTCGACGACACCGTGAAGGACACGACCGACACGGCGTCGAAGGCGGCCGAGGGCACCACGAAGGCGGTGGAGGAGGCGGCCGAGGACGCCGCGGACGCCACGGCCACGCCCAGCCCCTCCGCGAGCTCCACCACGGCCGCCGAGGACTGCCCGGTGGCCACCGAGGCCGAGGGCGACGTCGACAACAAGATCGCGGTGGCGGACAACCCCTGGTACCTGGAGGCCAGTTCGCTCACCCTGAAGGGCGCGGACTACCAGGGCGTCGTCGAGGTGAAGACTGCCGGCGGCAAGACCAAGAAGGTCCTGAAGTACGTGGTCTCCGACGGCACCGACATCGGCGACCTGCACCAGCTGGTCAAGGAGCACGGCAAGACCTACCACGTGCAGGCGGCCAAGGGTTCCAAGTCCACGATCACCGACGGCGACACGGTGATGTACACCGAGAGCATCTCCGGCAACCTGTTCGGGCTGATCCCGATCACGTTCGACCCGGAGCACCCGCCGCCGCTGAACATCCCGCTGATCTACTTCACCAACGTGAAGATCACTCAGGCCGCCCAGTTCGGCGGAACGCTGCACGTCCCCGGGATGCAGCAGTACACCACCGACTGAAGGCCGCTACAAGCCCGTTCGGGAGCCGCACACAGCAGAGGGCGCCCCCTGGTCACAGGGGGCGCCCTCAGCGCCGTACAGGGCCCTTCAGGGGCCGGGCCGCAGCGGCCCTCGGGGGACCGTCAGTCGCGCGCGCCGCCGAGGTGGTGGACGCGCAGCATGTTGGTGGTGCCGGCGACGCCGGGGGGCGAGCCCGCGGTGATGATGCAGATGTCGCCCGGGTTGAAGCGGTTGAGCTTGGCGATCTCCTGGTCGACCAGGTCCACCATCTCGTCGGTGCTGTTCACGAACGGCACGACGTGCGACTCGACGCCCCAGCTGAGCGTGAGCTGGTTGCGGGTGCTCTCGTCGGTGGTGAACGCGATGATCGGCTGGGAGGCGCGGTAGCGGGACAGGCGGCGGGCGGTGTCGCCGGACTGGGTGAAGGCCACCAGGCCCCGGCCGCCGAGGAAGTCGGCGATCTCGCAGGCGGCACGGGCGACCGAACCACCCTGTGTACGGGGCTTCTTGCCGGGGACCAGCGGCTGCAGGCCCTTCGACATCAGCTCCTGCTCCGCCGCCGTGACGATCTTCGACATCGTCTTCACGGTCTCGATCGGGTACGCGCCCACGGAGGACTCCGCCGACAGCATGACCGCGTCCGCGCCGTCCAGGATCGCGTTGGCGACGTCGGAGGCCTCGGCGCGGGTCGGACGGGAGTTGGTGATCATCGACTCCATCATCTGGGTCGCCACGATCACCGGCTTGGCGTTGCGACGGCACAGCTCGATGAGGCGCTTCTGCACCATGGGGACCTTCTCGAGCGGGTACTCGACGGCCAGGTCGCCACGGGCCACCATCACGGCGTCGAAGGCCGCGACGACGTCCTCCATGTTCTCCACCGCCTGCGGCTTCTCCACCTTGGCGATGACGGGGACCCGGCGGCCCTCCTCGTCCATGACCTTGTGGACGTCCGAGACGTCCTTCGCGTCGCGCACGAAGGACAGCGCGACCATGTCGCAGCCCATGCGCAGCGCGAAGCGCAGGTCCTCGACGTCCTTCTCGGACAGTGCCGGGACGTTCACGGCCGCGCCGGGCAGGTTGATGCCCTTGTGGTCGGAGACGACACCGCCCTCGATGACGATCGTCTTCACCCGGTGGCCCTCGACCTCGGTGACCTTCAGCTCGACGTTGCCGTCGTTGATGAGGATCTGGTCGCCCTTGGTCACGTCACCGGGCAGGCCCTTGTAGGTCGTGCCGCAGATCTGCTTGTCGCCGGGCACGTCCTCGGTGGTGATGACGAACTCGTCACCGCGCTCCAGCTCGACCGGGCCTTCGGCGAAGGTCTCCAGGCGGATCTTCGGGCCCTGCAGGTCGGCGAGGACGCCGATGGGGCGGCCGGTCTCCTTGGAGGCGGCGCGGACACGGTCGTACCGCCCCTGGTGCTCGGCGTGGGTGCCGTGGCTGAAGTTGAAGCGGGCCACGTTCATGCCGGCCTCGATCAGCGACACCAGCTGCTCGTGGGAGTCGACCGCGGGGCCGAGAGTACAGACGATTTTCGAACGGCGCATGGGGCGATCCTATCGGTTTGTTTCGCTACGGAATATTCCGTCTGGCGGAAGATACAAATGGGCGGGCGGTCGCTCAGTTGTTCTTTTCGACCAGTGCAACGAGTGCATAAGTCTGAGTGGCGATTTCCAGTTCTTCGTCGGTCGGAACCACGGCCACCGCCACGCGCGCGTGGGCGGGCGAGACCAGCCGCGGCTCGTCACCGCGTATCGCGTTCAGCTCGCCGTCCACCATCAGGCCCAGTCCCTCCAGGCCCGCCACGGCGGCCTCCCGCACCTGCGCCGCGTTCTCGCCGACCCCGGCCGTGAACGCGATCGCGTCCACCCGGCCGAGCACCGCGTAATAGGCGCCGATGTACTTCTTCAAGCGGTGAATGTAGATGTCGAAGGCCAGCTGTGCCTGTTCGTCACCCGCGTCGACCCTGCGGCGGATCTCCCGCATGTCGTTGTCCCCGCACAGACCGGTCAATCCGCTCTTCTTGTTGAGAAGAGTGTCGATCTCGTCCGTGGACATTTTGCCAACGCGCATCAAATGGAAGATGACGGCCGGGTCCATGTCTCCGGAGCGCGTACCCATCACGAGCCCCTCCAAAGGCGTCAGCCCCATGGAGGTGTCCACGCACCGGCCGCCCCTGACCGCCGACGCGGACGCCCCGTTGCCCAGGTGCAGCACGATCACATTGACCTCGGAGGGGTCCTTGCCCAGCAGCTTCGCCGTCGCCCGGGAGACGTACGCGTGCGAGGTCCCGTGGAAGCCGTAGCGCCGGATCCGGTGCGCGTCGGCGGTCTTCACGTCGATCGCGTAGCGGGCGGCCGACTCCGGCATCGTGGTGTGGAAGGCGGTGTCGAACACGGCGACCTGGGGGAGGTCGGGGCGCAGGGCCTGCGCGGTGCGGATGCCGGTCAGGTTGGCCGGGTTGTGCAGCGGGGCCACCGGGATCAGCCGCTCGATCTCGGCGAGCACGGTGTCGTCGATGACCGTCGGCTCGGTGAAGGACTTCCCGCCGTGCACCACCCGGTGCCCGATCGCGGCCAGCTCCGGCGAGTCCAGCCCGAGCCCGTCCTTCGACAGCTCTTCCGCCACGGCCTTCAGCGCGGCCTCGTGGTCGGCGATCGGCCCCGTCCACTCGCGGGAGGCGCCCGTGGTCAGCGGAGTGTGCTTCAGCCGGGAGGTCTCCTCGCCGATGCGCTCGACGAGCCCCACGGCCAGCCGGCTGCTGTCGCGCATGTCGAGCAGCTGGTACTTCACCGACGACGAACCGGAGTTGAGGACGAGGACTCGCGTAGAGGGGGTCGAGCGCGGCTCGTCGGACAGGGCGGTGGTGGGGGACGGGCGGGTGGAGCTCACTGGGCGGTGGCCTTCTCGATCGGGGACGGAGCGGGGGACTGGGCCTGGATGGCGGTGATGGCGACGGTGTTGACGATGTCCTGGACGAGCGCGCCCCGGGACAGGTCGTTGACCGGCTTGCGCAGACCCTGCAGCACCGGCCCGACGGCGATCGCGCCGGCCGACCGCTGCACGGCCTTGTAGGTGTTGTTGCCGGTGTTCAGGTCGGGGAAGATCAACACGCTGGCCTGTCCGGCGACTTCGGAGCCCGGCAGCTTGGTCGCGGCGACCGTCGGCTCGACGGCCGCGTCGTACTGGATCGGCCCCTCGGTCTTCAGGTCGGGCCGCCGCGAACGCACCAGCTCGGTCGCCTCGCGCACCTTGTCGACGTCGGCGCCCGAGCCGGACGTGCCCGTCGAGTACGACAGCATCGCGATCCGCGCCTCCACGCCGAACTGCTCGGCGGTGGCGGCCGACTGGATGGCGATGTCGGCGAGCTGCTCGGCGTTCGGGTCGGGGTTCACCGCGCAGTCGCCGTAGACGAGGACCTTGTCGGCCAGGCACATGAAGAACACGGACGAGACGATGTCGGCGTCCGGCTTGGTCTTGATGATCTCGAAGGCCGGGCGGATGGTCGCGGCCGTGGAGTGCACCGAGCCCGACACCATGCCGTCGGCGAGGCCCTCCTGGACCATCAGGGTGCCGAAGTAGTTCACGTCCGAGACGACGTCGTACGCCAGCTCGACCGTCACGCCCCGGTGGGCGCGGAACCGGGCGTACTTCTCGGCGAAGGAGTCGCGCAGTTCGCTGGTGGCCGGGTCGATCAGCTGGGCGTCACCCAGGTCGATGCCGAGGTCGGCGGCGTTCTTGCGGATCTGGTCGACCGGGCCGAGCAGGGTGAGGTCGCAGACCCCGCGGCGCAGCAGGACCTCGGCGGCGTGCAGGACGCGCGGCTCGGTGCCCTCGGGCAGCACGACGCGCCGCCGGTCGGAGCGGGCCTGCTCCAGGAGCTTGTGCTCGAACATCATCGGGGTGAGGCGGTCGCTGCTCGGCGCGGAGACGCGCCGGTTGAGCTCGGCGGTGTCGACGTGCCGCTCGAAGAGACCGAGCGCCGTCTCCGCCTTGCGCGGGGTCGCCGCGTTCAGCTTCCCCTCCAGGGCGAAGAGTTCGGCGGCGGTGGGAAAGCTGTTGCCGGGCACCGAGAGCACCGGGGTGCCCGGGGCGAGCCGGGCGGCGAGGGTGAGGACGGCGTCGCTCGGCACCTCGTTCAGAGTGAGCAGGACGCCCGCTATCGGCGGGGTGCCGGCGCTGTGCGCGGCCAGCGAGCCGACCACCAGGTCGGCGCGGTCGCCGGGGGTGACGACCAGGCAGCCCGGGGTCAGGGCGCCCAGGAAGTTCGGCAGCATCGCCCCGCCGAAGACGAAGTCCAGCGCGTCCCGGGCGAGCCCGGAGTCGTCGCCGAGGACGACCTTGGCGCCGAGGGCGTGGGCGACCTGGGCGACCGTCGGCGAGGAGAGGGCGGGCTCGTCCGGCAGGACGTAGCAGGGCACGGGAAGCCGGGTGTCGAGCTGCTCGGCGATCTTGTCCCGGTCGTCGCGGGTGACCCGGTTGGCCACCATGGCGAGGACGTCGCAGCCGAGGCCCTCGTAGGCCCGGAAGGCGTTGCGGGTCTCGGCGAGCACGGACTCGGCGGTCTGCCCCCGGCCGCCGACCACCGGGATCACGGAGGCGCCGAACTCGTTCGCCAGGCGGGCGTTGAGGGACAGCTCGTCGGGGAACTGGGTGTCGGCGTAGTCGGTGCCGAGGACGAGGACCACGTCGTAGTCCCGCGCGAGCCGGTGGAAGCGGTCGACCAGCCTCGACACCAGCTCGTCGGCGCCCTGCTCGGCCTGGAGGGCGGACGCCTCGTGGTAGTCCATGCCGTAGACCGTGCCCGGGTCCTGGGTCAGCCGGTAGCGCGCCCGCAGTAGCTCGAACAGGCGATCGGGGCCGTCGTGGACGAGCGGACGGAACACACCCACCCGGTCGACCTGCCGGGTCAGGAGTTCCATGACCCCCAGCTCGACGACCTGGCGGCCGTCGCCGCGGTCGATACCGGTCACGTACACGCTGCGGGTCACGCGTGCTCTCCGTTTCGTCTGGCGTCGAGGAACCTGGTCCATAAAAATCGCCCACCGAGGTGAGCAGAACCCTCTTGACAATACCTCTCGCGATAGATAAGGCGCCCGTCAGGATCGGATGCGGCGCCGACCTGGCGGACGTGAAAGAATCGAACCTGGCTCACCGGTATCAACAGCGAGCAGGAGACACAGCACGATGCGCATCGGAGTGCTCACCGCAGGCGGCGACTGCCCCGGCCTGAACGCCGTGATCCGATCGGTCGTGCACCGAGCGGTCGACAACTACGGCGACGAGGTCATCGGTTTCGAGGACGGCTTCGCGGGTCTGCTGGACGGCCGTTACCGCTCCCTCGACCTGAACGGCGTCAGCGGCATCCTCGCCCGCGGCGGCACCATCCTCGGCTCCTCCCGCCTGGAACGCGACCGGCTGCGCGAGGCCTGCGAGCACCTCGCCGAGGAAGCCCGCGACTTCGGCATCGACGCCCTGATCCCGATCGGCGGCGAGGGCACGCTGACCGCCGCCCGCATGCTGTCCGACGCCGGTCTGCCGGTGGTCGGCGTCCCGAAGACCATCGACAACGACATCTCCTCCACCGACCGCACCTTCGGCTTCGACACCGCGGTCGGCGTCGCCACGGAGGCGATGGACCGCCTCAAGACCACCGCCGAGTCCCACCAGCGTGTGATGGTCGTCGAGGTCATGGGCCGGCACGCGGGCTGGATCGCCCTCGAGTCCGGCATGGCGGCCGGCGCCCACGGCATCTGTCTGCCCGAGCGGCCCTTCGATCCGGCCGACCTGGTCAAGATGGTCGAGGAGCGCTTCTCCCGCGGCAAGAAGTTCGCCGTGATCTGCGTCGCCGAGGGCGCCCATCCCGCCGTCGGCACCATGAACTACGGCAAGGGCGCGATCGACCGGTTCGGCCACGAGCGCTTCCAGGGCATCGGCACGGCACTGGCCTTCGAGCTGGAGCGCCGCCTCGGCAAGGAGGCCAAGCCGGTCATCCTCGGCCACGTCCAGCGCGGCGGCACGCCGACCGCGTTCGACCGCGTCCTCGCCACCCGCTTCGGCTGGCACGCGGTGGAGGCCGCGCACCGGGGCGACTTCGGCCGGATGACCGCGCTCAGGGGCACCGACGTGGTGATGGTGCCGCTGGCGGAGGCCGTGACCGAGCTGAAGACGGTGTCGAAGGACCGGATGGACGAGGCGGAGTCGGTCTTCTAGGACCGTCCGGCGGGTCCGGCGGGTCCGGCCGGTGTCAGCCGGTGCTTTCGCGGATCGTCGTCCAGAATCGGTCCACGATCCGGTCGAGGAAGTCCCGGCCGGCCGCGACCGAGCGACCGCTGTCGCCGCCCCAGCTGAGCGTGGCGACCATCTGCCCCTGGTACTCCCGGTGCAGCTCCTGGAGGGTGTCCTCGACCAGGCGCCGGTCCAGGGGCACGAGCTTCGCGACCGGGCGGGCGTAGGCCTGCCAGCGGGTGGTGACGGCACTGCGGAGGTGCTCGGCCAGTCGTGGCTCGCGCCCCATGACGGTGACGAAGTCCGGGAGTGAGAGGTCGAGCAGCTCGGCGAGCGCGGCGGACTGACGGTTGGTGCCGCGCCACTCGTCATGCTCCTCCATGTGCAGATACGCGAGGAGTTCGAGACCGACGGCGCGCGCGACGTCCTCGGGCGCGAGGCCATGGTTCACGCGGTGCTCGCGCAAGGTCCGCGGGCGGTCGATGAGTTCACCTGGGGAGCACCACAACACGCCCGCCAGGGCGGTGAGTTCGGGACTGGTGGGGGAGGCGGCCCCGCTTTCCCACGCCATGACGAGGTCCGGCGTCACGTAGGGCAGTCCGTACGAGGCGCGCATGCCGTAGGCGACGTGCTCGGGGCCCATGCTGAGCGCGGCACGGAGTCTGCGGGCGGCGGGGGCGTTGAACGGGGGACCGGGCTGGTTCGGTAGAGCTGGGGGTCGGCGCACGGGCCACAACGTAGGGGCGCGGGCGTGGGCTGACTACGGTCTGTTCGGCCAGGATCACGGATTGTAGGAATGTACGGTTCCGGCCGTCTGTTCGGGGTGGCCGAAGATCGTCTGTCGGCTGCGCGGGAGTGGTGGCGAGGATGGCGGCGGGCCGCCCGGCCGGGCGCCCGGGAGGAGTGTGGCTTTCGTGTACGAGGTGAATGGCAAGGTAGAGGGGCATATTCGCGAGCGTCTGCAGGCGCCGAACTTCTGGCATCTCGCGACCGTCGGCCCGGACGGTACTCCGCAGGTCTCGCCCATGTGGGCGGACGTCGAAGGCGAGTACGTCATGGTCAACACGGCGATCGGCCGTGTGAAGGAGGAGAACCTGCGGCGCAATCCGAACGTTTCGCTCTCCCACCACGACCCCGACAACCCCTACGACCGGGTGGAGATCCGGGGGCGGGTCGTCCGGTTCGTGGAGGGGGAGGAGGCGGAGCGGTCCATGGACCGGCTCACGCGGAAGTACATCGGGCAGGAGCGGTATCCGTGGCTGCTGCCGGGGGAGCGGCGGGTGATGCTGCTGATCGAGCCGGTGCGGGTGCGCAGGGTGGTGGGGGTGGAGCCGTTCCGGGCGGGGGTGTTGCCGGATCCGCCGGTGGGAGACTGACTCACCCCGTGACCGCCCCGCCCAGCGCGAACCCGCCGCCCCACCGCCGCCCGCTCAGCAGGTACGGCGCCGGCGCCGCGCACACCACCGTCAGCAGCGTCGCGCCGCCGCACAGGACCAGGCTGTTCAGCAACGGCTTCTTGACGCCGGCGAGGTAGTCGTCAGGTCAACGCGTGTGCGGCGGATTGGGCCTGGGCGGCTTCGTCGGGGGCGTTGGCGCGGGTGAAGGCGTCGGCAGCCTGGAGGTAGGCGGTGCGGGCTTCGGCGGGGCGGCGGGCGGTCTCGTGGGCGCAGGCCAGGTTGTGGAGGGTCCGTCCCTCTCCGTACCAGTCCTCGAACTCCCGGCGGAGCTCCAGGGATTTGGCGTAGGCCTCGATCGCTTCTTCCGTCCGGCTGGCCCTCCGCAGGGCGAGGCCGAGGTTGTTCCACGCCGTGGACTCGCGGTGGCGGTCTCCGGCGGTCTGGTACAGGTCGCGGGCGCGGGTGTGGGCCTCGATCGCCTCTTCTGTCCGGCCCACCTCGCGCAGGGCGAGGCCGAGGTTGTTCCACGCCATGGACTCGCCGTGAAGGTCTCCGGCGGCCTGGCACAGGTCGCGGGCGCGGGTGTGGGCCTCGATCGCTTCTTCCGTCCGGCTCGCCTTCCGCAGGGCGAGGCCGAGGTTGTTCCACGCCGTGGCCTGACGGTGTTGGTCTCCGGCGGCCTGGTACAGGTCGCGGGCGCGGGTGTGGGCCTCGATCGCCTCCCCCACCCGGCCCACCTCCTGAATGGCGAGGCCGAGGCTGTTCCACGCAAGGGCCTCGCCCAGCCGGTCCCCTGCCCCCTGGGCGGCCTCACGCGCGACCTCCGCGACGGCGATCCAGTCGTCGAAATACCGCCGCCAGGACAGGTACTCACGGAGGTGCAGAGCCAGCAGCACCGCCGTGTACGCGAACCGCTCCTCCCGCGCCCATCCCACCGCCGCCACCAGACCCGCCCGCTCCTCGTCCAGCCACGCCAACGCCTGCGCCCGGTCCCCGAACCGCTCCGGCGCCGGCTTCCCCGGCAGCCAGCGCAACCGGGCGTCAGCCTCTCGAGCCCACAGGAAGTAGAACCCCAGCGCCCGCTTGCGCGCTGCCTCCCCTTCCTCCTGCAACCCTGCGTCCCCTGCCACCACACCCGCCCCGAACCCACGCACCAGGTCGTGCACCCGCCAGCGCATGGCCGAAGCCGTCCCGTCGACGCCCCGCACCGGCGTGACGAGATGGGTGGCGGCCAACTCCTCCAACAGGCACAGCACGGCTTCCATGCCGAGGTCGGCCAAGGCGGCGATTGCCTCCGCGCCGGTCTCCGCGCCCGGGGCAAGGCAGAGCAGACGCAGCAGTCGGGCCTGAGCCGGCGGCAGTCGGCGATACGACGTCTCCAGCACTGGACGCAGGGCAAGTGAACGGCCGTACAGGTCCGTTCCGGGGCTGCCGTGGTCGAGCACGGCGGTCGGGTCGCCGGCCTTCCTGATCTCGGTCACCAAAGAGGCGATGTCGCGGTGGCGGCGCCGACGCAACATTCCCGCAGCGATCTGGAGGGCCAGCGGCAAGTGGCCGCACAGCTCGGCCAGTTCGCGCAGCGCCTCGGGCTCGCGCCCCGGCCGCCCGTCGCGTTCGTCAGTGTCGTGCAGGGCACGCGTCAGCAGGGAAACGGAATCGTCCGGGTCAAGCGTTTCGAGGTCGATGAGGCGTACCGGAAGCGCGTCGGGACGGTCCCGGGAGGTGATGAGGACCCGGTGGCGGTCGGTGCCCGGCAGCAGCGGCAGGAACTGGGACGGGTCCGACGCGTTGTCCAGGATCAGCAGCATCCGGTCCCGCTGCTCGGCGAGAAGCGCGCGGTACGCGTCGTACTGGCGCTCCGACGTCGGCGGCAGATCCCGGTCCCGTACACCGAGGGCGTCAAGCAGGGCCAGTACCGCCTGATCAGCAGTGACCGGGTCGTCGTCATAGCCCCGCAGGTCCACGAAGAGCGTTCCGCCCGGGAACCAGCCCTGCGTGCGGGCCCGGTGCGCCGCCTCCACCGCCAGCGCCGTCTTGCCGATGCCGCCCATGCCGGTGACGGCGAAGATGAGGAGCGGGAGCGCGGTCGTGTCGTCCTCGTCGTCGGGTGCGAGATGCGGGAGCAGGCGGTCCAGGTCCTCCGAGCGGCCGGTGAACCCCGGGGGGCGGGGCGGCAGGGTGGCGGTCGCGCGGGGGACCGGGCCGTGGGTGGTGCCCCTACCGTCGCCCGTCGCCCTTGCCGGTGACGGGACCGTGGAACGTGCCGCCCCGGAAGTCGATGTGGTCCCCGCCGTACGTGGCTCCGCTGTCCCCACTTCGATGGGGACGCTCCTCGGAGTCGGAGGACCCCTCGCGGGGGCGGTGTTTGTGCAGCACGGCCACCGTCACCCAGGCCGCCTGCGCGGCGGCGAGTTTCTGCGAGCCCGAGGCGTCGGCCTTGTGCTTGCCCGCGTCGGCGCCGTCGCTGATGCCCCGGACCACCAGGGCGTCCAACCGGCCGCTCAGGTGCGCCGCGAGGGCTGCCCCGGAACCCTCCATCTCGATCGCGCCGGCGTCGTTGTAGTGCCTGCGAATGAACCCGGCGATCTCGGACCCGGAGTCCGCCAGGACCACGTCACCCGTGGCGATCGGCATGAAGTGCGCCTGTACGTCGGACATGTCCCGCACGGCGGAACGCGCCGCCTGTTCCAGCGCGTGCGAGCCCGGCAACGCCTTCGGCCGGACCAGGAATCCCTCGGGGGTCTGCTTGCCGCCGTGGATCTCGTACACCTGCGTGCCCACGACGACGTCACCGATCTCGACGTCGTCCTTGAGACTGCCGGCGACGCCGACGAAGAACACGGCCTCGGGATGCAGCCAGTCGATGAGCTGTGTGGTGAGAGAGGCCGCCCGCTCAGCGCCCATGCCCAGCTCGGCGATGGCGACATGCCACGATGTGCCGGGAAGCCGGCCCTGTTCGACTCGGGTCCCGTCGCGATGGACCAGCTCCTTCCGCTCTTCGATGTGGGCCCGGACGGCGGCGTATTCGAGGGGGAGCGCGGTCAGGATGAGAACGGTGGGCTGGGTCTCCGGCACACTCCTAAGGTACGCCGGGGGAAGGAAGATCGAGTGCCGGAACAGGACGTCACCGTCGGGCAGTTGCTGCTCGCCGAGTACCAGAGCGTCAAGGACGAGCAGAAGGCGCGGATCGGGTTCCGGGACAACCTGCTCTACGTGACGTTGGCCGTCGTGGCCGCCGTCATCGCCGCGGCCGCGCAGGCCGAACAGGCGTCGATGCTGCTCGCGTTGCCGCCGGTGTGCGTGGTTCTCGGGTGGACGTACCTCGTGAACGACGAGAAGATCTCGGCGATCGGGGCCTACGTACGTGAGCACCTCGGGCCTCGGATCGCCGCGCTGGCCGAACCGGCCGGTGGCTTCGAGGCGTTCGGCTGGGAGACCGCGCACCGCGGGGACACGCGGCGGAAGTCCCGGAAGGCCGTCCAGCTCGTCATTGACCTGACGGCGTTCTGTGCCGTGCCGCTGGCCGCGCTGGTGGTGTTCTGGGTGGACGGCGATGGTGGCGGGCTGCTCGTCGTGCTGTCGGGGCTGGAGGCGCTTGCCGTGACCGGGCTCGCCTCGCAGATCGTGTGGTACGCAAAAGGGGCGTGAAGTCCCGCCTGGCGCCGTACCGTTGACGTGCGGCGAGGGTCGGGTACGGGGACGGACGGGACGAGCGGATGGACACGGCGCTGCTGACAGCCCTGGCAGAGGGCGGGGATGCCGGACGCCGGGCAGTGGAGAAGCTGGCGCGGGCGGTGGGGCTGGATGTCGGAGCGTCCGCCCGGGAACTCGCCGAGGCGGCGAGGGACCCGGCACGGCGGGAAGCCGTGCGGGAGTGGGGCGAGGCGCTCGCCGATCTGTTCGCTGCCGATCCGCAGGGCGCAGGGGCGGTCGCACGGGCCATGGACCGGCTGGCGCCGGGCAGTGGGGCGTCCTGGTACAGCGGCGACCATGCCGACTTCCGCGGCGGCGTCTTCCTGCGTGAGGTGGTCGGCGTACAGGTCGTGATCCAGCAGGGCGGTGCCGCCGTCCCCGAGGCGCTGGCCGCCCTGCCGCCGAGACCCAACGGATTCACCGGCCGGGAGAGCCAGACCGCGGCGTTGCTGCGCACGCTGGACCCGGCCGGGGTGAGGTCGTCCGAATCCCCTGCGGTGCCCGTCGCCGCCGTGTCCGGCCTCGGCGGCGTCGGCAAGACCGCGCTTGCCGTCGAGTCCGCGCACCTGGCCTGCGAGCGTGGCTGGTTCCCCGGCGGGGTCCTCTTCATCGACCTGCACGGCTACGACCAAGAGCCCGTCACCGCCGACCGGGCCCTCCAGGCCCTGCTGCGCGCCCTCGGTACCCGACCGGAACACATCCCCACCACGGCGGACGAGCGTGCGGCGCTCTACCGCTCGGCGCTGGCCACGCGGGCCCAGGAGCACGGTGCGGTGCTGATCCTGGCCGACAACGCCTCCTCACCGGAGCAGGTACGGCCCCTCCTGCCGGGAGACGTGCGGCACCACGTCCTGGTCACGTCCCGCGACCGGCTGCCCCAACTCGGCGCACGGCTTGTTCCCTTGGACCAGCTCACGCCGAAGGAGGCATACGAACTCCTCACCCTCGCCTTGCGGACGGCCGATCCGAAGGACACACGTGCCATCGACGACCGTGCCGTGGCTGAACAACTCGCCGCTCTTTGTGGGTATCTGCCGCTGGCCCTGCAGATCGGGGCCGCTCTGCTGGCGGAGGACCCGAGCAAGCCGGTGACCGAACTCGTGTCGGAGCTGGCCGAGTCCCACGACCGTCTCGACCACCTCGACGACGGCGAGCGCAACGTCCTCGCCGCTTTCGAGCTCTCCTATCGCCGTCTGCCGCCCGACCAGGCGCGGTTGCTGCGCCTGCTCGCCCTCGCACCGGGACCCGAGGTGAGTGACGAGGTCGTCGCCGCGCTGGTCGATGCCGAGGTCCCTCCGGTGCGCGGCCTGAAGGCCCTGGTTCGTGCGCACCTCGTCGAGCGGGGCAGCGGGCGCGGATGGTGGCGGTTGCATGACTTGGTGCGGGTGTTCGGGGCGAGTGCGGTGGCGGGGGATGTGGAGTCGCGGGAGGAGGGGGCGACCGCTCGGGAGCGGGTGCTGCGCTTCTACTGCCGGTGGGCGGGTGCGGCTGATGCCCGGTTGCGGTGGGTGCCGGGGAAGCCGGTGCCGGAGCGGTTCGGGGACCGGGCGCAGGCTTTGGCGTGGCTGGACGAGGAGCGGGCGGGTCTGGTGGCGGCGGTGGGATGGGCGCGGGAGGAGCGGTTCGCCGACGCGGCGATGTGGCTCTCCGAGTACCTGGGCGTTCACCTGAGCTGGCGGCGATATTTCGACGACTCGATTGCCGTCGCGGAGACTGCGCGGGACGCGGCCCGCCGAGCAGGAAACCGGCAGAGCGAGGCCAGGGCCTTGAGCGACCTCGGCCTTGCCCTCGCGGAGACGGGCCGGGTGGGGAAGGCGATCGAGGTCCACACCCGCGCCCGCGACTTGTTCCAGACCACCGGAAACCGCCAAGGCGAGGCCGTCGAGTGGGGCAACCTTGGCACCGCCCTGCTGCGGGCGGGCCGGGTGGAGGAGGCGATCGACGCGCTGATCCATGTCCGTGACCTGTTCCAGGCCGCCGGGGACCGCCCTCGAGAGGCGATGGCATGGAACAACCTCGGCCTCGCCCTGCGGGAGGCGGGCCGGGCAGAAGAGGCGATCGACGTCCACACCCGCGCCTGCGACTTGTTCCAGACCACCGGGGACCGCCAAGGCGAGGGCTCGGCGTGGAACAACCTCGGCCTCGCCCTGCGGGAGACGGGTCGTACGGATGAGGCGGTCGAGGCGTTCGGCAAGGCCCTGGAGATCTGCCGGGAGCTCGGGGACCCGTACGGCGAGGGGCGGGCCCTGCACAACCTGGCCGCCATCCACAAGGTTGCTCGCCGCCCTGTCGAGGCCCGCATCGCCTATCTGGGGTCCGCCGACGCCTTCGCCCGCGCCAACGCCCTCACCGAAGCAGCCGAAGCGCGCACCTGGGCCGCCGAGGCCGTACGGATGAGGTGGCTGAGGCGTTTGGCGAGGCCCTGGCGACCCGCAGGAGGTTCGGGGACCGGTACGGCGAGGGGTGGATCCTCCATCTCCGGGCTCGACGACACCTCCGCCTAACGCCCCCGCTCCACGTCCCCGCGCTCGTCCTTGACCCACCGATACTGCAACTCGGGCCGCCCCACAGCCCCGTACTGCGGACTCCGAGCGGCCCGTCCCGCGTCGACCAGATGCTCCAGATACCGCCGCGCCGTGATCCGCGAGATCCCCACCGCCTCCGCGACCCCGGTGGCCGTGAGCCCCTCCGTACAGTCCCGCAGCGCCACGGTCACCCGCTCCAGCGTCGGCCCGCTCAACCCCTTCGGCAACGCGGCAGGCCCGGGCGCCCGCAGCGTCGCCAAGGCTCTGTCCACCTCGTCCTGCCCACTGGCCTCACCCGCCGACGCGTGGAACTCGGCGTATCTCACCAGGCGGTCCCGCAGCGTGGCGAAGGTGAAGGGCTTCAGTACGTACTGCACGACGCCCAGCGAGACGCCCTCCCGCACCACCGTCAGATCCCGCGCCGACGTCACCGCTATGACGTCCGCGTGGTGCCCGGCCGCACGCAGCGACCGCGCCAGCTGCAGCCCGTGCACGTCCGGCAGATGCAGGTCGAGGAGCAGCAGGTCCACCGCCGTACGTTCCAGCGCCCGCCGCGCCTCCGCACCGGTGTGCGCCTTGCCCACGGCCGTGAAGCCCGGGACCCGGTTGACGTACATGACGTGCGCGTCGGCGGCGACGGGGTCGTCCTCGACCACCAGGACACGGATGGGGTGCTGCTCGGCCGTCGTCATACGTCGCCTCCAGAAACCGCACTGCCCCCGGAAACCGCCCCGCCCCCGGAAACCGCCCCGCCCTCAGAAACCGCACTGCCTCCGGAAGCCGTCGCCGTGCCCCGTGAAATGGCCGTGCCCCCGGAAGCCGTCACCGTGCCCCCCGAAGCCGCGCTGCCCGGCACGGCCCCCTGCGCCGCCGGCTCGGAGCTTCGCCGCTCGAGCGCGTCCCGCTCAGCCCGGGCCCCCAACGGCAACCGCACCTCGAACTCCGCCCCACCCCCGTCGGCCCCGGCCACCGCCAGGGCCCCCTCATGCCGGTTCACCGCCTGCCGTACGAGCGCCAGGCCCAGCCCCCGGCCCCCCGGCCCCGACGGCTTCGTCGAGAAGCCCCGTTGGAAGACCGCGTCCGCGTGCGCCGGGTCGACGCCGGCGCCGGTGTCCGACACCCGCAGCACCAGCTCGCCGTCCGCCGTGTACGCGGTCACCGTCACCCGGCCCCGCACGCTCCCCTGCGCCGCGTCCACCGCGTTGTCGATCAGGTTGCCGAGGATGGTCACCAGGTCCCGGGAGGGAAGCGACGGCGGCAGCAGACCGTCGTCCAGCCGGCTCTCCTCCGAGACCACCAGTTCCACGCCCCGCTCGTTGGCCTGAGCCGTCTTGCCCAGCAGCAGGGCCGCCAGCACCGGCTCGCTCACCGCCGCCACGACCTGGTCGGTCAGCGCCTGGGCCAGTTCCAGTTCGGCGGTCGCGAAGTCCACCGCCTCCTCCGCCCTTCCCAGCTCGATCAGCGAGACGACCGTGTGCAGTCGGTTCGCCGCCTCGTGGGCCTGGGAGCGCAGTGCCTGGGTGAAGCCGCGTTCGGAGTCCAACTCGCCCATCAGCGACTGGAGTTCGGTGACGTCGCGCAAGGTCACGACCGTGCCCCGATGTTCGCCTCCCGACACCGGTGACGTGTTCACCACCAGCACCCGGTCAGCCGTCAGGTGCACCTCGTCCACCCGCGGCTCCGACGCCAGCAGGGCACCCGTCAGCGGTACCGGCAGTCCGAGATCGGCGACGGACCGGCCCACCACATCGTCCGACACACCCAACAGCTCCCGTCCGCCGTCGTTGATCAGCGCCACACGGTACTGCCCGTCGAGCATGAGCAGCCCCTCCCGTACGGCGTGAAGCGCGGCCTGGTGGTAGTCGTGCATCGCGCTGAGTTCGGCCGCGTTCATGTTGTGCGTGTGGCGGCGCAGCCGGGCGTTGACCACGTAGGTGCCGACCGCGCCGAGCGCGAGTGCGCCGCCCGCGACGCCGAGCAGGGCCGTGAGCTGGCCCTGTACCCGCTTGCTGATCTCGTCGACCCTGATACCGGCGCTGACCAGGCCGACGACGTGTTCGTCGTCGTCCTGGACCGGAGTGACCGCGCGGACCGACGGGCCGAGCGTGCCGGTGTACGTCTCCGTGAAGGACTCGCCCTTCAGCGCCCGGTCGATGTGGCCGCGGAAGCGCTGGCCGATCTCGTCCTTGTCGGGGTGCGTCCAGCGGATGCCCTGCGGGTTCATGATCGTGACGAAGTCGACCTGGGTGTCCCGCATGACCCGCAGGGCGTACGGCTGGAGCTCGGCCGTCGGGTCGGAGGTGCCTATCGCCTCCCGCACGGAGGGGGAGTCGGCGACGGATCGCGCCACCGCCAGGGCCTGCCGGCGCGCCGCGTCCTCGGCCTGGCCGCGGTCGCTGATGTAGGTGAACAGCGCGTACCCGGCGACGAGCACCGCTATGAGCACGGCCTGCATGGCGAAGAGCTGGCCGGCCAGGCTGCGGGGTCTCGGGACACGGACGTGCATGCCGTCAGTCTGCCTCGTGGCTGATTGTGAACTAAATGAACGGAAGGGTGACCGCCCTCACACGGCGGGGGATAGTCACCGCATCCCCCCATGCAGAACCCCGATGCTGAACCCCCTGCACATCCCCATGCAGATCCCCCGGACGTGAGCCGCACGCCGGTGATGCCGACGAAGTCGTCAAGGAGGGCCGCCGTGAGCAGCGCAGCCAATACGGCAGCAACCGCACCCAAAGCCAAACGGGACCGCACCCACTACCTCTACATCGCGGTGATCATCGCGGTCGCCGCGGGCATCGCCGTGGGGCTTGCCGCACCCGATTTCGCCATCGAGCTGAAGCCCCTCGGCACAGGGTTCGTGAACCTGATCAAGATGATGATCTCGCCGATCATCTTCTGCACGATCGTGCTGGGCATCGGCTCCGTGCGGAAGGCCGCCAAGGTCGGTGCCGTCGGCGGTATCGCGCTGGGCTACTTCATGGCGATGTCGCTGGTCGCCCTCGCCATCGGCCTGGTCGTCGGCAACATCCTGGAGCCCGGCACGGGCCTGCACATCACCGAGGCGATCAAGACCGCCGGTCACGAGCAGGTGAGCGACGAGGCGCTGCCGCCGGTCGAGTTCGCGCTCTCCATCATCCCCACCACGATGATCTCCGCCTTCACCGAGGGCACGGTCCTGCAGACCCTGCTGGTCGCCCTGCTCGCGGGCTTCGCCCTGCAGGCCATGGGCTCGACCGGTGCGCCGATCCTGCGCGGGGTGGAGCACATCCAGCGGCTCGTCTTCCGCATCCTCGCGATGGTGATGTGGGCCGCGCCGATCGGTGCCTTCGGCGCCATCGCCGCCGTCACCGGCTCCGCCGGCGTCGACGCGCTCAAGAGCCTCGCCGTCCTGATGCTCGGCTTCTACGTCACCTGTTTCCTCTTCGTCTTCATCGTGCTCGGCGTGATGCTGCGCCTGATCGCGGGTCTGAACATCCTCACGTTCTTCAAGTACCTGGGCCGTGAGTTCCTGCTGATCCTTTCGACCTCGTCGTCCGAGTCGGCGCTGCCGCGGCTCATCGCGAAGATGGAGCACCTGGGCGTCAGCAAGCCGGTGGTCGGCATCACCGTCCCGACCGGCTACTCCTTCAACCTCGACGGCACCATGATCTACATGACCATGGCCTCGCTGTACATCGCCGACGCAATGGGTACGCCGATGTCGATCGGCGAGCAGATCCCGCTGCTGCTCTTCCTGCTGGTCGCCTCGAAGGGTGCGGCCGGTGTCTCCGGCGCCGGTCTGGCCACGCTGGCCGGTGGTCTGCAGTCGCACAAGCCCGCCCTGGTGGACGGCATCGGCCTGATCGTCGGTATCGACCGCTTCATGAGCGAGGCGCGTGCCCTGACGAACTTCGCGGGCAACGCCGTGGCCACGGTCCTGATCGGCACCTGGACGAAGGAGATCGACCGCGAGCGCGTCGACCAGGTGCTCGCCGGACAGATCCCGTTCGACGAGAAGACGCTCCTCGACGACAGCGAGCCCCAGGACGACGCCCACGCCGAGATCCCCGAGCAGGGCGGCGAGAAGGAACTGGCCAAGGCCTGACCTGACCGGCCCGAAGCCAAGGTCATACCGGCCCGAAGCCAAGGTCATACCGGCCCGAAGCCAAGGTCATACCGGCCCGAAGCCAAGGTCCGGGAGGCCCCACAGCCGGGACGGGCCCGGCGCCTGAACCCGGGCCCGCCCCAACGCCTCCGGGTGGCTGAGTACTCCCCCGTAGCTCAGCCGCCCGGTCGCTTTTCGCAGTCGCTCGGCCCGCCACCGGTCCGGTGGCATTGAGGCGGGTCCGCCTGCCGTGGTCAGTAGGACGACCA
>NZ_JBHXSG010000083.1:0-32749 GCF_042714835.1 Streptomyces sp. NPDC058678
CACGGCTTCCGCCGTGCCATGGTCACCCCCAAGCAGCACGAGATCACATACCTCTCCACCGTGCCACAAGAAGATCATTCTGCAAGGAACCCTTAGCGGGACTCGGCAGCAGAAGGACAGCACCGAAGCGCACGGTGGAAGGGATCGGGTGTGACGTGGACGCCGCCGGAACCCATGCTGAGCACTCCCGTGCCCGTGCCCGAACTACGGCCGGGCTGGGCGGCAGAGCCCAAGTGGGATGGATTCCGGGCCCTGGTCCGACGGACACAGCGCCCACGGCGCCGACAGCCGGCGCGCGGCGAACACGGACTCCAATGCGGCCCGGCGCCGCCGGTACGGCCACCCGGTCGTGTCCGTCCCGGACAGCCGCAGCAGATCGAACGCGGAAGTGGGCCGGGCCACTCGCCCGCCGCCCGGGCCGCCCCGGCGCCGCGCCGCTGAAGCCGGTTCTGTAGCTGCTCGAAGGCGAGGCGGCCCTCGGCGTCCCATACGACCAGCTCGCCGTTTATGCGGGCTACCACCCCTGTCTCATCAGCCCCTGTCCGTCGGCAGATCGTCGGCTTGAGTGGATGCGAGGCGGTGTGCAAGGTGGAGCAGATCTGCCAGGTGCAGCACCCGTCCGTCGAATCCTGGGAGGGGGATATGGAGCGGCTGGGTCCAGTGGGCGGGGATTGCATCCAGCCCGTAGTACGCGCCCGCGAGGCCTCCGGTCACCGCGGCGACGGTGTCTGTGTCACCGCCAAGGTCGATCGCCGCGCGTATCGCTTCTTCGAAACTGGTGGTGGTACGCAGGGCCCAGACGGCGGAGCCCAGGCAGGGCCAGACGGCACCGTTGAACTCGGTCGCCTGAGCGGGGTGCCAGTCGGGCGCGAGGACGGTGGCGTAGCGGTCGCGGTGGTCTGGATGGATAAGAGCCAGAATGTCCGGGAGCGTGGTGAGGGGGTCGGTGCCCTCGAACGTGACGCGTATGAGTTCGTGGAAGATCGCGGTGCCTTCCCAGGCCGCGCGGTCACCGTGGGTGAGGGCAGCGATGCGGCGGGCCGCGTCCATGGTGGCTTCTTGGCCGCCGACCGCGAAGTGGACCGCGGAGGTCGATGCCCGCATCAAGGAGCCGTTTCCTGCTGCTCGTTGGTTGACCTGGAAGTGGATCGCGGCGGCGAGGTCCCAGGACATGCCGTTGGTCAGGACGTCTTCGGTCTGTAGGCCGATGTCCTTTGGTTCTGATGCTGCCCACCGCTGGAAGCGGGCGAAGATGTCCGGCAGATCCAGTCCGCCCTGCTCCAGCAGCGATTCCGCGACCAGGACGGCCATCTGCGTGTCGTCGGTGGCCTCGCCGGGGTCCCATCCGCCGCCTCCGCACATCTCGCCACCGGCACCGGGCGCGGGAAACCGCGCGGAGAACGCTCCCTGGGGACCGAACTCGAAGGGGCCGCCCAGGGCGTCACCCACGGCTGAGCCGACGATTACGCCGGCGGCCCGCTGAATCCGCTTCATTCGCGCAGGTTATCGGTGGCCGCGCCGACGGCCACGCGGCCCTATTTCCTTCTTCGGCTCCCCGAACCATCGGCGGCGAACGCGTCTCGTCTACGGAGGTGCGCTGCCTGAGAAACCCTGGGTCTGAGACATCCGTACAGGTCACATAACCCCGTCCAGCGCGGTCGCGTCCGGCAGCTGCGCGGCCCCGGCCCCAATCTCCGGAAACGCCGGAAGCATCTCGGTGCCGCGCCTGGAGCGCAGCGTTACCCGGCCCGCATCGACGGATACGAAGAGGGGTCTGCAAGTCCCGTATCACCTAGCGCAACACCCGGCGCAACACTTGTCGCAACACCCAGCGCAACCTGACGCGGTTCCGGGCAGCCGAGTACACGCGGGACGTTCCTCATGCAGCCTGTGCTGCTCGCCGGGTGCGGGTCAGTCGCCGCAGCTCGGTACGCGCGGTCGGCACCGAGGCGACGCACTTCCAGTGCGGGTGCCACCGCAGGCGTACGGCCAGGAGCAGCAGGCGGCGGCTCAGGGCCTTGGTGTCACGGGGCCGGGGCGCGGCGAGCGCTTCGTACTCCAGGCGTGCTGCCGTCTTTACGCTGAGTGCTTCTCTGACGACTGCTGGATCTGGTCGATGAGGTGGTGCTGCCGTACGGCGTCCGCGAAGGTGGTCGCTTCCCGTGGATGGTGTTGTCCTCGGTGTTCTCGAAGGCGCGGTCATTGGTGAGCCGCAGAACGCCCTCGGTGCCGGTGATATCGATCTGTAGGCCCGTCGGGAACTTCTGAGCACCCTCCAGCTGGACGGAGAACAGGCCGCCGTTCTCGAGGGTGCCGATGGCCATGACCTCGTCGGGCTTGGCGGAGGGGACGGTCTCGCCGGTCTCCTCGACGGTGAGTTCGGGGAACTGGGTCTCGATGAGTGCGGTGAGGTCCTTGGGGGGTCCGGCGATCTGGAAGAGCACGTCGAGGAAGTGGCCGCCGTAGATGGAGAGCATGTGGGTGAAGGCGTTGACGTAGAAGGTCCAGGCGACCTTCTCCGGCATGACGGGCGGGAACGCGTCCACGCCGACCGAGATGCGGGCGGCACGCACGTCCCCCACGTAGCCGCGGGCCACGAGGTCCCGTGCGTAGCGGGCGGCGGGCCCCTGGCGGCGCTGGAGGCCGACGACGTGACGGACACCCTTCGCTTCGGCCAGGGCCAGCAGTTCCTCGGAGTCCGACGTACGGGTGGTGAGCGGCCACTCGCTGTAGACGTCCTTGCCGGCCTCGATGGCGGCCTTCACGAGCGGCACGCGCTGTGAAGTCGGTGTCAGTACCGCCACGAGGTCGACGTCGGGGTCCTTGATCAGTTCGTGGGCGTCATCGTAGGCGCGGGGGATGCCGAACTTCTCGGCCGCGTTCTGCGCCGACTCCTTCCGGCGCGCCGACACGGCGACCAGCTCGAACTCCGGGAGGGTCCGCAACGCCGGGATGTGCCCATAACTGGCCCAGCCACCGGCCCCGATGATCCCGACCCTGATTGCCTGCTTGCTCATGCTCTGCTCCTTCACGTTGTGCGGGCTTGGCTCTCCAGCCCTGTGCTACCTGATGGTCTGCGTGTTCCCGGGCGACGTTCCTCTCGTGGCCCGGTGGCGGCTCACCCGGCCACGCGTCGCGGCTCCTGGCGGCGTCGGGGAAGCCGTGCTGGCGTGCGGCGACGGCCACGGCGAGGGCGAGGGCGAGGAGAAGGATGACGAGGGCCGCCAGGCCAGGGACGGCGAACCGGTCCCGCTGAGGAGAATGCCGCCCAGCATGGCGCCTGCGGCGATGCCGGTGTTCCGTCACGACCAGGGACTGGACGACGTCGACGGCTTCGTCCCGCCCCTGGTGCCTCGGCGGCAGTCTGGAGCAGCGGCCCCCCGCACCGCCGGAGGCCAGTCCCCAGATCGCGGCAAAGGCGTAGACCAGCCATGGGATCGCCCATCCCGCAGAGCAGCTAGTCCAGCACCCCGGCGGGGTGCCGGTGTGCCTCGGCAGGAGCAGCCCAGCGAGATGCTCACGGAAGCCGCGACGCTGCGTCAGCGTCGAGAAAGGGTCATCGAGCTTGGTCGTCACGACCCCCAGGCGGTGGGCGAAGCGCACACTGTCCGGTTTTGGCCACCCCGGCCCCGCAGCCAACGCACCGCCGGTGGCAGGACTGCCGCACACTCCGCCCGGTCGCCCAGATGCCGGTCATTCGGAGGGAAGGTTGCCAAGGCGCTCGGCCATGTTCAACTCGAACTCCTTGTCCGTGCTGAAGCCTGCGGCGTTCAGCCTCGGCATCATCGCCTGCGCTTCGGGCCATGCGTCTACCCCGGCGAGCACATGGTTCGACACCCAGAGATCCCCTTCCGAGGGGACGCCGGCGCGCGCGTTGACCAGCTTCTTGCCGGTCTCCAGCGCCCGCTTCTCAAAACGGCTCACGCGCTCGGCGAAGGCGTCGACGAACGCGTCGAGTTCACCGTCGGGAACGGATCGGTTGACCCAGCCATAGCGTTCGGCGATGTCCGCGTCGAAGTCGTCCGCGCCCAGGACGACCTCGAGGGTTCGCGAGCGTCCTATCAGGGCGGCGAGCCATTCGACGCCGCCGCCGCCCGGGATAGAGGAGCCGGCGACCTCAATCAAGGAGAACACCGCCCGCTCCCTCGATGCGAAGCGCATGTCCATGGCAAGGGAGAATTCGAACCCTTGCGCCCGGGCGCGGCCGCGCATCTTTGCCACGCTGATCACGGAAGACTGTGCGAGTCGGGTCACGAAGGTCGGCCAGTGGTCGAACGACGCACCGCCCGGCTGGTCGGCCGCCCCATGACCGCGCGCAACATCGTGGTGATTGACGAAGAAGTCCTCGTCACCGCTCTCGAAAACGACGATCTTGAGATCGGAGTCGTTCTCGATCTCGTCCATCAGGACGTTCAGTTCCGCGAACATCTCCGGGTCGAAGAGGTTGAACGGGGGATTGTCGATGACGATCCGCCAGTAGGCGGGCGACTGGCGGATAACGTTGAGACGGCTGGTGACGGCCATGATGTGTACTCCGTTCAGAGGACCATCGCGGCTGGACACCTGTGATGCCGCCGCGAGGTCGTGTCGTACGTGCGTCACCCCAGGGTCAAACATTGACACCAGTGTCAAGGTCAAACGGGAGGCCGCCCATCCCGCAGAGAGGCTGGCCCGGCACGCCGGCGCAGTACCGGTGCCGGTACTGCGCCGGGGTGCCGGGCCCGTGCAGGCGTGAGCGAGATGTCCCATGCTCGGCGGTGTGCCGTCGGCTTGGATCTGCGCGGCGCTGGTGGTGCTGCGTTACGTGGTCGCTTCGTCGACGGCCTTCATGTAGCCGTCGACGGCGTCGCGGTTCTGGGTGAGGCAGTGAATGCGGGCCGTCATCCGGTCACGCTCGCGCGCGAGGAGTACCAGCAGTTCCGGGTCGGCGTCTTCGACCACGATCTCGCGGGGTTTGTCGAGGCACGGCAGGATCTGCTTGATGATCCGGGTGGGGATTCCGCTGTCGATCAGTCCGCGGATCTGGATCACCCGGTCGACCAGGTGGTCGTCGTGTCGCGGTATCCGTTGGGCAGCCGCTGCGGAACGATCAGTCCTTGCGCCTCGTAGTACCGCAGTGACCGCGCCGGCGTGTCCGTCAGCTTCTCCAGCTCCCCGATGCGCATATGACCATCCTCACTTCCGGCCTCCGGGGTCCGGTGTCTTCACCCGACCGAGTAGCTGCCCGGTCCCGTGCGACGATCAGCCTGGCAGCAGAGCGGCCTGGCTGACGCGCATGAACTCGAGGTAGGCGAGCTTCATCTCCTGCCCGTCCTCAGCCAGCATCTCCAGCCATTCCGCGTGCAGTCCATCTGCCCGCTGCTCAGTCGGCTGTTCGGCCAGTTCTTCGTTCACGAACCTGAGCGTGCTCGTGAACCGCTCCGTCATGCGCCGCAGGGTGCCACCCGCGACCTGTACGGAGTCAGGCCCCAGGAGCGCCAAGTGGCTGCACGCGGTGAGGCGGTTGAACAAGGCTTCCCCGTAGGCCCGCAACGACGCCTCGTCCAGCACCGTGCCCGCTTCCAGTTGCTCACGCCGCCGGACGGACTCGACATTGAAGACGGCGTACATGTCCATCACCTGCAGACACGCCTTCTGCCGCTCCTGGCGGACCCACTGCTGTAGCTCCAGAGCAGCCTGGTCTCGAACCTGTGCCCGTACGGCGGCCGCGTTCATCTCCGCGCCGATCCGAGCACCCCGGACCGCGGCAAGCCCGCCGACGAGAGCGCCAACGACCGCGCCAACGAGCCCGACACTGCCTGCGATAACCGCTGCCCATCCTTGATCCACGCGTTCGAAACTGGCAGAGGCTCGGAACCCCATGAGGCACTTCACCGAACAGTGGCCGCATCAGTCCAGCGCGATGGCTACTTCTCGCTCTGTGCTGGGTCGTGTGACGGAGGTATTCAGGGGCTGTCGCCGCCCCAGTCCCAGCGGGCCGGGTCGCCGGGGCGTGGGTCGTACAGCGCCCGGCCCCCGGGGCCGAACTGCCCGAGTTCCGTGAGGAGGGAGACACCGTCGTCGATCTCCTCCGGCCTCCAGCCGGTGATGTCGAGCAGCAATCCGTTCAGCGGCCCGCCCACCAGTTCGGCGTAGCTCCGGGGGCGCCGCGAGCGGGCCCTGCGCGCGCCTGGAGAACGACCGTGGGCCTACGAAGCACCGATCGAGTCACGAACGTCTCAGATCAAGGAGAGGCCACACCACTTCTCAGAGCGTCGCGCAGCACTGCGACGGACTGGGTAACGGCCGCACGAGTGGCGTTGGTGTCGCTGAGTGGGTTGAGCATCATGAAGTCGTGGGTGATGCCGTCGTAACGGACGGTGGTGATGTCGACGCCCGCGGCGCGGAGCTTGGCCGCGTATGCCTCGCCCTCGTCGCGTAGGACGTCTGCCTCGTCGACAAGGAGGAAGGCCGGTGGGAGATCGGCGAGCTGATCGAGGTTGGCCTTCAGGGGAGAGGCGGTGATCTCGCTGCGCTGCGCGCGATCGGGCGCGTAGGCGTTCCAGAACCACTCCATGGCCTGGGCGGTGAGGAAGTAGCCGGTGGCGAGATCGGCGTAGGACTTGGTGTTCATTTCGGCGTCGGTGACCGGGTAGTACATGGACTGATGCACGAAGCGGACGACGCCACGCTCTTTGGCCATCAGGGCGAGAGCAGCCGTCATGTTTCCGCCGACCGAGTCGCCCGCCACCGCCATGCGGTCCGGATCGAGGCCATGGGCAGCGCCTTCTCGGACGATCCACTGAGCGGTGGCGTAGCCTTGCTCGATCGCCACCGGGTAGTGCGCTTCGGGAGAGCGGGTGTACTCGACGAACACGACCGCAGCCTGCGCCCCGTCCGCGAGCTCGCGCACCAGTCGATCATGGGTGTCGGCGTTGCCCAGAATCCATCCACCGCCGTGCATGTAGAGAACCACGGGGAGGGGTGGCGCGGAGCCGCGCGGCCGGACGATGCGGACACGTACATCGCCGACATCGGCAGGAACGGTGATCCACTCTGAGTCGACATCGAGCTTCTCGATCGGTTCCGCTTGAAGGTCGTCCAGCACCCTGCGGGCCTTCTCGGGCCCCAGTTCGTACAAGAACGGCGGCTGGGACGTGGCATCTGCGAACTGCTGGGCTGCGGACTCCAGAACGATGGAGCCAGAGGGAGCGGTCATGACGAGCTCCGTGAGGTCTGGGGCTGAGAGATGCTGAGGACTCCTGCACGGCCTGACCGCGGAGCGTCAATGCGCCCCGCCACTGGGCAGGCCGCGCAGCATTGCCACAAGCAACAGCGTCGTCCCTCCGAGTCATGATCGCATCCGTGCAGTCGCACGCCCCGGCCCGTACCACCACTGCGCTGTTGCTGCCCGAGCCGAGGCCGAAGCAGGTGGAGGGCCGGCTGTGGGGCCCAGATCGGTCAGGCACCTCGGTCGCGATCTCGGGCAGATCATCGGATGCGAGTCTTCCGACCACCATTCGCCAGGCGGCCCCTTCCAGCGGGTCTGCCTCCGTCACGGGCTCAGCCTGGGTATGCCTCGTTGTCGAAGCGACTGTTTGCGACAACGGTCCAGATCCACGTCGTGCGGCCCAGGATCGGTTCAGTTTCACCCCTCATCTGCCGTGGACCGAGCGGCTCGCACCGTAACCGACCTTCGCGACACTGGGCGTCCGGTCGTGCCGATGTGCGGACGGCCAGAAAGTCACGGAAGCGATCGGCCCCCCGGAGGGGGCGGCGGTGCAGAGCGTGCGCCGGTGGGCCGCCACTTCATCGCTGCGGTTGTACGACCGCTGTTCGAGGTCGACGATTGTTACAACCCGCAATCGGAAGGAGGACCATGAGCGAGCCGACGACCAATGCCCCGCCGATCGTGCTGATCCACGGGCTTTGGATGACCGCCAGAAGCTGGGATCGCTGGGCGCAGTACTACCGGGCGAAGGGCTACGAGGTGGTCGTGCCGACGTACCCAGGGTTCGAGATCGAGGTGGAGGCGCTGCGCGAGAAGCCCGAGATCATCGCCGCGGCATCCGTCCCCGAAACCCTCGACCATCTCAGCGACGTGGTCGAGAGCTTGGACCGTCCGCCGATCATCATGGGCCACTCCTTCGGCGGGACCTTCACCCAACTCCTGGTCAACCGAGGGTTGGGCGCCGCCGCCGTGACGATCGACTCGGCGCCACCCGAGGGTGTGCGGGTGAACCCGCCGTCCCAGATCAAGTCCCTGTTCCCGATCCTCGCCAACCCAGCCAACCGGCACCGCGCGGTGGGCTTCACCAGGGAGCAGTTCCACTATGCGTTCGCCAACACGTGCAGCCGGGAGGAGTCCGACGCGGCGTACGACCGCCTCCACATCCCGGCGCCCGGCAGCTGGGTGTGGGCCTACGGCCTGATAGCCAACTGGAAGCCGGGCCACCAGGAGACCTGGGTCGACTATGACCTGGACGACCGGGCGCCGCTGCTGTTCATCATGGGCGGCAAGGACCACCTGATGCCGCCCTCGGTGATCCGCTCGAACGCGAAGAAGTACCGCAACTCCGAGGCGCTGACCGAGACCTACGAATTCCCGGACCGCTCACACTTCACCGGTGTCGAGCCCGGCTGGGAACAGGTGGCCGATTACGCGCTCGAATGGGCGACCAGCCACGCCCGAACCTCGCCGGGCTGACAAGCCGCCGACAACGGCAACCCACGGCGCCTTATCGCCGGCCCGGCGACTCGGTTGGCGTGCACCGATCTGACGGGATGGCTGTGCCACCCGCAGTTGATCTCCCATACCTCACTCACTCCCTCAACGGACGACGTGAAGAAGTTCGCCGGGGCCGTCACCCCCACAGGGTTGCCCGGTCTTAGCGGCGACTGTGTGCGACCGGATGCCCGGCGAACGGGAAGGTTTGCCATGAAGATCGTCGTAATCGGCGGCACCGGCCTGATCGGTTCGAAACTCGTGCCGCAACTCGCCGAGCACGGCCACGAGACGGTGGCGGCAGCACCGGAGACAGGGGTCAACACCCTCACTGGCGAAGGACTCACCGACGCGCTGGCCGGCACGTCCGTGGTGATCGATGTATCGAACTCGCCGTCCTTCGAGGACAGCGCGGTGATGAGGTTCTTCGAGACCTCCACGCGCAATCTGCTCGCCGCCGAAGCCGCAGCCGGTGTCGCCCACCACGTCGCACTGTCGGTGGTGGGGACCGAGCGATTGCCCGAGAGCGGCTACTTCCGGGCGAAGGTCGCTCAGGAGCAGCTGATCGAGAAATCCTCGATCCCGTACTCGATCGTGCACGCGACACAGTTCTTCGAGTTCGTCGCGAGCATCGCCGACGATGCCACCGCCGGCGGCACGGTCCGGCTGGCCCCGGCGCTCTTCCAACCCATCGCGGGCGACGACGTCGCCCAGGCGGTGGGCCGAATCTCGACCGGGTCGCCGCTGAACGGCAGGGTCGAGGTCGCCGGGCCCGAGCGGTTCCGGATGGACGAATTCTTCCGGCAAGCTCTAGCCGCCCGCCACGACCCGCGTGAGGTTGTCCCGGACCCCCACGCCCGCTACTTCGGAGCCGAACTGAGCGAGGGAACTCTGGTGCCGGGCAGTGACGCGATTCTTGGCGAGACCCGCTTCAGCGACTGGCCGGGCCGGACGGCGGTCTGAAGGTCTCCAACCTACGCCTCCTGGCCCCCGTATCGACGAGGCGGAAGCGGAGCGCGTCGCGGCTCTCGAAGCCCGCCACCGCAACCGCGTGGGGGCCGCACCACCGGATGGAAACTGCGGTGCGGCCCCGTGTCATGGCCTGCCGGGCCGCGTCCGGGTGTCGACGACGTCCACCTTCAAGGATTCTCCCGGCGGAACGGCACGACGTTGTCGGCGGCAGGTGGGCCCGCTGCCTGCTGATCGTCGATTTGGGTGAGCACGGCGCTGGCCAGCGTGAGCCTGGTGACCAGCTGGCGAAGTTCCTTGATCTCGGCTTTCTGGTTGGCGACGGTCTCCTTGAGCTTGGTGACGGTCTCACGAAGACGTCTCTCGGATTCTGGGACCTGTCGTGTTTCGGTGCGGACACGCTCGTAGAACTCGTTTTTCAGGTCGACGTGCCGTCTGAGGAGGGCCATGCGGTGGACGCCTGCCTCTGCGGCAAGGGCGACGACGGTGAGGCTGCCGTTGGAGGTGGTGGCCCTTCCGGCCAGGAGCCGGTCCATAGCCTCGCGGATCCGGGCGCGCTCGTCCTGGTGCTGCTCGTTCCTGTCAGGGCCTCGGCGGGATGGGCGGTGGCGTCGTGCGTGTCGGCCGTCGCGCGCAGCCGGCTTGCATTGGCGTGCAGGCGTTTGCTGACTGGGCCGGGAGAGTGGGAGGCGAGCTCGTCGGCACGTTCGCGCAGGAGACGGGCATGGGCGTCGGTGCGGAGGGCGTTTCCGCAGCCGGGCCGGCAGTCGTACTGCCGCGGGGCCGTAGCGCCGGGCTCGGGTTCGCAGAGGGCGGTGTCGTGTTTGAACGCGCAGATCAAGAACGCGTCGGGGTTGTCATAGAGCACCACGCCGTCCCGGGCGAGGAACTTGGCTGCCTTCCTCGCGAACGTCCCAGAGACGATGCGTCTCTCGAAGCGCGGGGTCTGGGCAGCAGCAGTGAGGGCCCGTCGGGCGCCGGGGCCGGAGACCTTCTCCCCGGCGGCGAGGCGGTCGCGCAGACGGGCGGCGGTGTCGGCTGCGGCGAGAGCGGTCTCGATGTCGAGCTCGCCGTGGATGCCGCTGCGGCTGCGGGAGCCGTAGCCGCTGGAGGTGCGGACATCCAGGATGGTGCGCATGTGCCCGTACTGAGTAGCGAGCGCGATCAGTCCGCCAGGACGGCGGGCACGGACCCCAGCGCCCTGGGCTGTCATCAAGGCGATCTCTTCACGTTCGGGACTGCTGCATGATCGGGTGACAGCGGGGTTTATGCAGCCAGAGCTGCGGGTGGGGTCATGATGGTCTCGTACTCGGCGGGGGTCAATCGGCCCAGGCGTCGTTGCCGTCGGCGCCGGTGGTAGGTCCAGCGCTTCAACCGTCGGACACCTGCTGCACACCCTGGGCTACAGCCTGCAGGAAACCGCGAAGACAACAGAGGGCATCAGCCATCCGGACCGCGATGCCCAGTTCACCCACCTGAATGCCACCGCCGCCGCGTTCCTCAACGATGCCCAGCCAGTGATCAGCGTCGACATCAAGGCCAAGGAATGGCTCGGCAACCGGGACCGGCCCGGTCGCACCTGGCGGCCGGGCAAGAACGCGATCAAGGTGGACTGCCACACGTTCACCACCAACGACCAGCCGATGGCGATCCCCTACGGGATCTACGACATTGCCAACAACAGCTGGGTCAACGTCGGCACCGACCACGACACCGCCCAGTTCGCGGTGGAGTCCATCCGACGCTGGTGGCAGCACCGCGGACGGGCGGACCACCCGAATGCCGGCAGACTCCTGATCACCGCCGACTCCGGCGGCTCCAACGACCCCCGGCCGCTGGACCTGGAAAAGCAACCTTGGCACCTTCGCACGAGAGAGCGGCCTGGAGATCACGGTCTGTCACCTACCGCCGGGGACTTCGAAGTGGAACAAGATAGAGCACCGGATGTTCTGTCACATCACCGCGAACTGGCGGGGACGGCCGCAGACCAGCTACCAGGTCGTCCTCGAGACCATCGCCGCCACAACAACCAAGACCGGCCTGAGCATCGGCGCCGAACTGGACACAGGCAGCTACGACCTCGGCATCAGCGTCACACCCGCCGAATTCCACGCCCTTCCGATCACACCCCACACCTTCCACGGTGACTGGAACTACACACTGTCTCCCGTTCCACCGCGAGCGCCAGACGCGCCGGCCACGACACACCGGACCGACCCGGCCCTGACCGCGGTGCTTACCGATCCGGCCCTGACCGGCATGTCACGAAGCGCCTTCGAGTATTTGGTGGCGGTCTCGGAGCCTTTCTGGGACGCCTTGGCCGAGGCAGCATTCCAGCGACGCTTCCACCGCCCGCGCAGCTACCGCCACCCACAGACCAGCAGCGTGGACCACACCCACCGGCTCCTGGCAGCAATCCTCCGCCGCCGCAGAGCGGTGACCATGACGTTCCTGGCCCAACTACTGGGCGTCAACCACACCAACCTGTCCATCCAGTACCAGGACGCAAAACGGCTCCTGGGCCTGCACCGGATCCTCGTCACGCCGATACCAGGATCGCCCGCCCGCACATTGGAACAGCTACACGCCCGAACAACCCCCGCGGAAACCCGTCGCTGACAGTTATTGAAATACGGCCCCCGGCCGCACCGAGAACTGCCAGATCGGCGTCTTCGCCGCCCACGCCACCACCCGCGGACGCGCCCTGGTGGACCGCGAGCTGGTATCTGCCCAAGTCCTGGACGGACGACCGCGAACGCTGTTCGCGCCGCCAAGATTCCCGATGAGAACTTCGCCACCAAACCACAGCTGGCCAGGGCCACGGTGCTGTGCGCACTCGCCTCGCCGCTGCCGATCGCCTGGGTGACCGCGGATGCCGCCTACGGCCAGGAATGGCGCTTTCGCCGGATGCTGGAAGAAACCGCCGTCGGCTACGTGCTCGCCGTCCCGAAGTCTCAGCAGGTGCCGCGCTTTGGCCGTAAACGGCACCCCAACTGACGGAAAGCTCCATGGATGACGGCTTGGGCGGAGTACGGCTCACGCCTGTCTCACCAAAGACGCCTGTCGCACTGCGTGCCCGGCCTCTTGCCCATACCCACATGCAGGGCCGCAAGATATCCGTAGCATCACCGACGGTGCCCGATGGCACCTTCGACAATGAGAGAGATGCCGATACCCAGCATCCAGACATCCTTGGCCAGCGGGATTCCCTGCTCAGTGGGGCGCAGGCTGCCATCCTTGCGCATGCCCGGCACGCGCAGGTACAGCCCGAGCGAGCCGACAGAGAACGCGGTCAGCGCAGCCCCGGCAATTGCGGCAGGGACCACAGGGAGGAGCAACGCGGTGGCAACAGCCATCTCCCCTGCAGAGAGTGACCGGGTGAACCGCTGGGCGTCGAGCTTGCCCAGGAAGGGATATGCGGTGGTGGCGAACTGCTGCAGTCCCTCAGCGGTGGCCTGATCCACGCCGCGTTTGGACAGCCCGGAATTCAGGAAGAACGCGCCGACAGTAAGCCTGAGCGGCAGCTGCCGCGCTGCGGATCGCCATGCGGAAGCGGATGTCATGCGAGCCTCCCAACCACTTGCCCCGCATACCACCTTCCCATCGCACCGAAGCAAGTCAAACGCACAGCTCCACTGCCTGATGTGCGTTCTTCGGGTTCGGTGCAGCCGGTGAAGACCTGACAACACCGGGTCGCCGCATGCCCCGCGGCCCCCGGGGCCGGATCTTTCCGCACATCGCCGGGTCTTGCCTGGCGCCACGCTCCGATTCGAGGGCGTCGGTCCCAGCGCATACACTTGAAGTTCAGTAAGACAGGGAACTGTCATGAAGATATCGTCACTGATAATTCGGGTATCGGATCTGGATCGATCCATTGAACTTCTACAAGTACATCTTGGACCTCGAAGTGGCTTTGCGTGAGAACAACTTGGCGCTTCTCGCCTCTGCAGACGGTTCGCAGATTCATTTACATGCCGAAAAAGCCGAACACGTGACAAGCTATGTCGGCTTGCATGCGGCTGCATGGATGACTGATCCAAAAGATAAATTACTGTCTATAGAATGTCGCTTGAAGCAACTGAAGTCGTATACGAGAACCATTACTCGCGACGCTTTTGTGATTGTCGAGGGGCGGGATCCGGACAGGATTGTCCTTCTTGTCGCACACCACACCGGATCGGTCGGGGCTGTCCGCCGCACGATCATCTCAGCAGTGGCAGCTTGGTAGGCGCAGGTATCCAACAGTGCCACCACTGCCCCCAGTCGCCGACAACATTCGAAACTGATGCAGGCGCCGGCATCCGGGCGCTGGTCCAGCAGGGTCGGACCCAGCCGGTGGCTGGAGTCCCTGCCCTTGCGTGCGCTATGAAGCGTGATGCCTCAGCAGCCGACGACTTCGCATCTACATGCCATAAGGGCAGCGCTGTTCGGCCATGTGCGCGTAGGGCCGCGGGGGTGCCTTCGACGCATAAGTGGCGTGGGAGAAGACTGGGTAGCGCTTGACCATCGCGTCGTTCGCCTCTGGTCCGGCGTCCGAGGCGGCGTCGGTGAACGTGGTGATGGGGTAACCGTGTTCCATGCGACTGCGGGCGGCGGGCTCCAGCGCATCGCGCCAATCATGCCCGCGATGGCGATGTACTCAGTTGAATCTCCAGGTCTGTCGTGGCCAGGACGTCGATGTCTTATGCGGGGCAATGACGATTTCGCCCTCGATGGGGGGAGGGATCGGGGTGGAACTCGGCGCCCAGCTGCCCTCCTGGCATCCGGTCGTCGAACATCACGTGGTCGATGCCAGCGGGGCACTTTCACGTAATTGGTCGTCTTCCGTGTACGACGCGAGAGCAAAGAAAACGCGAATATCCTGGGCACGGGCTCCCGCGAGCAGACGCTTGAGATTCTCGGAGCGCAAGCCCTGTCTTCGCGGCCCCGTGGGCCCGCGCACGCGTCTCCGGCATGCGGCCCGCGGCGCCTGCCCCGCCGTCGCGCGACGGCTCCCGCGCGCCACGGACACTGCTCCGGACGTGCGTCATGGGCCGTTCTCACCCGCTGACGCGATCTTCACTCGGCCAGACCATCACCTCGCGCCGCACGGGTGCGGTGAAGGCAGTGTCGTCAGCAGTCATCTCCCCAGAGAAAGAGTGGATATGAAGCACATACGGCCCGCCACCGCCAGGCGGGCACTCCCCTTGGCCGCCCTCCTCCCCGCCGTCACCCTGATGGTCGCCGCCCCGTCCATGGCGTCCGAGAGCGCCGACAGCGCCAAGCCTGGCGAGAACGCCAAGCCGACCGTCGTGCTGGTGCACGGTGCCTTCGCGGACGCCTCGGGCTGGAGCAAGGTCATCCAGAGCCTGCAGGCCCGGGGGTATCCGGTGATCGCCACCGCCAACCCGCTTCGCAGCCTCTCCGGCGACTCCGACTACCTTGCCGCGCTACTCAAGACGATCAAGGGTCCCATCGTCCTCGCCGCTCACTCCTACGGCGGCGCTGTCATCACCAACGCGGCAGCCGGCAACCCGAACGTCAAGTCCCTCGTCTACATCGCCGGATTCGCGCCGGACAAGGGCGAGAACACCCTGAAACTGACGGCCATGTTCCCTGGCAGCCGATTGACGGACGACCCCCAGGCACCCGTTCCCACCGCTCTCAACGCCGTTCCGCTCAACGGCGGTCCCAACGATGTCGATCTCTACATCGAACCGGAGAAGTTCAGCGACGTCTTCCTGAGCCACCGCGTGGACGGGCGCCGGGCCGCTGTACTGGCCGCCTCACAGCGACCGGCGGCCGCCGTCACCGGGAGCGAACCGACCAAGGCCGTAGCGTGGAAATCGATTCCCTCGTGGTACCTGGTTGCCACCGACGACCGCACGATCGGTGCCGACAACCTGCGCTTCATGGCCAAGCGGGCCGGCTCGACCACCGTCGAGGTCGACGCCCCGCACGACGTGCTGGAGACCAACCCCGGCGAGGTCACCGACCTGATCCTGCAGGCGGCGCAGGGCTCCCGACCCAGCCTCGCCCAGACCGGCACCGGCGAGCAGAGCATAGTCCTCGGGGGCGTGGCGGTTCTGGCGATCGCCGGGGGCGCGTCCCTGGTCGTCCGGTCGCGCCACGCCTGACGCAGACGCTTCCTCAGCGTGCTTGCCGCGCAGCGGACTCGACCCCGAGGCGGTCTCCGACGCCCACCCGCATCGGCCCCGCGCCCAGCTCGACATCCGGCCCACCGGCCACAGCCCCCGCCGGGGCCGTCACATACGTGACGTCACCGCCATCTCGGGGCATGGGGTGTGGCCACGACGCCGATTGGACGCAGCAAACGCTGACCGAGGGCAGCAGGTCACCTTCGACGTCGCCGCTGGGGTGTCGAGCAGGGTGATGCGGGCTGTGATGCGTTTGCCGACCGGCTGCTGCTCGATGAAGAGGGTGCCTCGGCGACGGCCTTGACGATCTCCAGGCCGTGCTAACCGATCCGGTCGGATCGGCGGCCCGGGCCACGGGAACGGTGGGGGCGCCGTCCCACACGAGGACGTCCACGGCGCGGGTGTTGATGCGCAGTTCCACCAGGACCGGGCCGGGGGCGTATTTGCAGGCGTTGGTGACCAACTCGCTGACCACCAACTGGGTCAGGTCCCTCGTACGGGCGGGCACCGACAGGGGATAGTCGGCTTGAGCCTGGGTCGAGGAAAGCGAAGGCGTGCTGGCGGGCATCGGCGATGCAGCCGTCGTCACCACCGAGGGCGTAGCCGGCGCGTATCAGGTGCTCATCCGGTCCACTACGGCCGTCACCGTCGGCGTGGGATCCCACTGGCGTCGCCCTCATTCCCGGTTCACGAGTGCGCCACTACCCGCCATCTCGTCGTACATGCCTGCGGCATGGTGTTCGGCACAGCCGCCCGCATTTACTGTAATACGGTCGACGACCTGGTCTCAGACCGGGAACGCCCCGTAACTGAAGGCTGCCGCTTGCCAGAGAGATCCATCGATGGTAGGTGCTCAGACGGCGGCCCCGTCGGCGTGAAGGTGAGGCAGGAGTCGCCAGTCGGGCCCTCCGGGATCTCTTTGGGGACGAAGCGCACGGCCTGTGCCAACACCAGTTACCGGAACAGCAGCATCACCCCGGTCCCGGAAGGGTGGCTGCGCCAGCACGGCCTGCCTATGATCCCCGCCCGCAACACCGCCCTACTCGCCCTGGCCAGCGACCTTCCAGCGTCTCGAGACCCTTGGGATCAGCGTCAGCGCGGCACTGAACTGGACCCGCCGGGCCGGAACGCCTACCTTCTCGCGCGATCAAGGAGCTGAAAGGGTCGGCCTCCTGCCAGACATCCATGTACAAGCACGTACCGTCCTCGTGCAGATACGCCTCGCCCGGACCGTTCTGCGTCTCGAACTCCCATATGAGGCTGCGTACTGCACTGCGGTGGACCGAGGTCGAGATCGACTCGCCCGACCTCTCGCCCACCGACATCCCCCACCTGCCGCCGCACTGACGCTGCACGGGCGCGGCGGCTCGTCCGCCGCGCAACCCGGCTGAGCGCGCCCCGATGCCTGGCCGCGTCCGTGCCGCCCTCCCTCTGGGACATGGGCAAAAGCGGCCGCAACGGGGATGTCAGCAAGCCGCCCACGCCGAAATCGTGTGGTGACCTGCGCTGAAGCGCGGGCGGCCCGGCGGGGCACGCAACGGCAGGCGCATCCCCTACCGCAACAGCAGGCGCAACCTCTGCCGCAACCCCTGTCGCAACCCCGCTCCTGGTGACATACGGCGCCCGGACTGCTTCCTGCCACCCGCGCCGCTCCCCGGGTGCCGGCCAGCTGCCGCAGCTCGGTACGCGCTGCCGTCACAGAGCGGGCGGTGTCCCAGTACGGGTGCCACCGCAGCCGTACGGTCAGGCGCAGCAGGCGGCGGCGCCCCCGGTACCCTCGGTCCCGCTCGCGTAACGATCACGGTTACTGACTGCCGTTCGGCCGCCCTGGCGATGCCGTGGGGACCGGCCGTCTGCGGGTACTCGGGGCTGTGAACGGTGGTGGAAGAGGACCGCCCGCACCTGGAGGCATGTCCCATGACCCAGCATGTCAGCGACGTCATGACGAGTGCCCTGGTGACCGTCGAGCCGCAGGCCTCGGTGACGGCCGTGGCCCGGACGATGCGGGACGAGGACATCGGCGCCGTTCTCGTCATCGACGGCGAGCAGCTGCGCGGCCTGGTCAGCGACCGCGACCTGGTGGTGCGCGCGCTGGCCGAGGGCGGCGACCCGAACACCATGACAGTGGGCGACGCGTGCAGCGAAGATCTCGTCACGGTGGGGCCCGACGACGATCTGGCCCTCGCGGTGGAAGTGATGCGCGAGCATTCCGTCCGCCGGGTCCCGGTGGTCGACGAAGAGCGGCACCCGGTGGGCATCGTCTCCCTTGGCGACCTGGCCATCGAGCGCGACTCCGAGTCGGCTCTCGGAGACATCAGCGCCGCGCGGTCCAACCAGTAACACTGAGCCCCGAAAGGCGTGTCCGTCATGACGACTCCTGATCCCGACCCGCGGCGAACTCCGGGAGTCGAGCCAGGCGGCGGTGTGTCACCAGGTGAAACGCCACCCGCCGAAGGGGGCACCTACGGCATCTCCTATCCGGTGCCCGAACTGCGCAAGGGGTGGGGAGCGATGCCGCTCACCCTGATCATGGTCGTGGTGGCGCTGATCGCGATCGGGCTGATCGCCATGGTGGTGGCCCTGATCGCGTAACCGGCCCCGAGGTCAGGAACGCGCAGTAGGGCCGACGCCAGGCATCCTCGGGGCAGTGGGGGTGCGGCGGGCCGTGGGGCGGTTCTACGTGCCCCCCGACGCCGTACTGGAATTTCCCTACGACTGGCGGTTCCCGTCGCCTCGAACGGCCGGCTGCTTGCCGCGGCCGCACGACGTCACCTGACGGCCTGGCTCAACCACCCAGCCCACGCCCAGGCCCGCCGCGCCAGGGTCGACGCGCGCCCCGGTCGGCTCGTGTTCGTCGCACACTCCATGGGCGGACTGGTCACGCAGGCAGCGCTCGATGCCCTGCACGACAGCGAACTGGCCGGCGATACCCGCGCCGTCATCACACTGGGCACCCCATTTCACGGCGCGGTGAAAGCCGCAGCCATCCTCAACACCGGACGCGAAACACCCGTCCCGCTCCCCCATAAACAGCTCAAAGAGCTCTGCTCGACCATGCCCGGCCTGCACGACCTGCTGCCGCAATACGTGTGCGTCCTGAACGACAACGACGCACGCCGCCTGAACCCCTCGGATGTGGAACACCTCGGCGGGCACCGCGAACTTGCCCGCCTGGCGGCCGACTTCGCCGCCAAGCGAACCGCGATCGAGCTCCCCGGCCACCGCGCGGTCGCGGGCACCGGCCAGACCACCGCGCAGAGCCTGACACTGCACGACGGGGTCATGCAGACGCACTGCCACACGGTGCGCCGCAACAGCGACCACACCTTCATCCGGGACGCCGACAACAATTTGAAACTGTTCGACGTACAAGGCGACGGGACAGTCCACAAGGAATCCGCAGCCATTGGTGGGGCCGTAAGCACCCTCCCCCTGCAGCACGGCGCTGTCGCCGCGGACCGCTTCGCCCTGCGCGCCGTCCAGGAACTCTTGCGCGACGACATCCACCTCGGCCCGCCCATGGGAGGCCCCGGATGCGGCCTGGACATCCCCGACCTCGTCAGCCCCGGGCAACTCTGGGACCTCGTCATCACCGGAGTCCATTCACCAGCAGGCGTCACCTGCCACATTACGGCCGCTGACGGATCAACCGCAGCTGCACCCGTCAGTCCCCGGCTGCGGCTGACCGACCGCCACCTCACCGCCACCACAACGCTGCCCGCTCCGGGCCTCTACCGGGTCACCGTGACAACACGCGACCGGCGCCAGGTGTCCCAACTGATCCTGGCAGCAGACGCCACAGAAACCGGCTCGTAGTACGACGCACCTCTCGACCTCGCCAGGAGACGCCGTACGCAGAGGCGAGCTCATGCTCGGCCAGGTCGGAGAGTTATGCCGAGCTGGCTTTGCCTGGTCCGTAGCCGGGGGCCGGGTGCTGGCGGGGGGTCCACCACTCCAAGAGCCTTCACGTGCTGTCAGCGGTCAGGTAATTGGTTCAGGCCGCGATTCCGTGAATCCCCAGGTCGGCGTACGACTGCGGGAACGTTTCTCGTGGGGATTGCCCTGGTATGGGGGCTGCCGCGGTCGAGGATGTGCTGTTTCCCGGGATCGATGTGCGTGTCACGGCAGTGCACGCTGAGTTCTCTGGGACCGGATGACTGGCCGGTGTGGCGCGACCTGCGGCTAGCGGCGCTTGCCGAGGCGCCGTATGCCTTCGGCTCGACGTTGGCGGAGTGGCAGGGGCAGGGCGACCGGGAGGAACGCTGGAGAGACCGCCTAGGAATTCCTCGGTCTCACAACGTTGTCGCAGTCCGCGCGAGCGGGCCGGTCGGGATGGTCAGCGGTGTACCGGCTGAGCAGCCAGATGCCGTGGAGTTGATCTCGATGTGGGTCAGCCCCACGGTTCGAGGTCAGGGGGTGGGAGACCTCTTGATCGGAGAGATCGCGCAGTGGGCTGTGCAGAGGGACGCTGGGACCTTGCGGTTGTCAGTGATGCCGGATAATCGTGCAGCTATCGCGCTCTATGAACGTCACGGCTTCAAGGACACCGGGGAGCTGGGCGACCTGCTGCCGGATGGTGTGCGCAGGGAATTGGTCATGGCAAAGGCTCTCGATCCCGTGGTCAGCGGCTGACGGGCGGGCCTCTGTTTGCTGGTTGCGCATTCTCGGCAGGCTGGGGAACGCAGCACACCCTCGATGCCGTCCTGGTGCGGCCGGATGTCGTGATGGAAGTCGACATCGACGTCGCCCGCGACAGCGCCGGACGGTGGCGGCACCTCGCCCGCCCCCACCGCATCCGCGCGGACGTCGACGTCCAGGAGGTGCCGCTGTTCGGCCAAGGCGGCGCCTGTCATGAGTCAGGGCCAGGCCGTGGTCGGCTCCATGGGCGGACCGACCACGGCGGCCGCTGTGAGCTGCTGGCGCAGGTCCAGGTAACAGCGCAGCCGTACGCCGGGCTGACCGGCATCCCGCGTCGTCTGCTCCGCTGTGGCCGTCGCCCACCGGTCGGCGAGCAGCTGCTGGAAGGCCAGGACGGTGGCGTCGTCGGCGGCCGCGACGTCGACGACGAGCAGGCCCGGCTCGCTCACGTTCCGCCGCTGCCGTGTCTTCCCCGACCGAGTAGCAGGCCGTCAGGCTGTCGCCGCCCCAGTCCCAGCGGACCGGATTGCCGGGCGCGGGTCGTCGTCCTAGTCCAGGTCCTCGTCCTGCCGCGCACCAGCTGGCGCGTCATGCGCACCCCGGTCCCGGAGTCTCGAGTGCCGGCGCCCTTGCAGCCATCGGGACAGTGCAGAACGAAATCGACCGCCATACCGGCTGACCACGAACGCCGAACCGTGGCGCTGGCGGCCAGCCTGGCGGTCAGCTGGTTGAGCGTGAGGAGCAGGCAGCCTGATGGACACGACCAGACGAGGAACTCTCCGACATCAAGGATCTTGCCGGTACTGGCCACCCCGGGCCGCTGGCACGTTCGAAGCAGCTGCTGGCGTCCTTGGTGGCCGGAGACGCCTGACCACCAGGCACCTGCAACCCCACCGCCACAACTGCCCACGGGACGTCAGACATCAGCTTCGCTCCTTCGAGACCGAAAACGCCGATGGCCCCAACGCCTCTTCGCCTCGGGGCCATCGGCGTGAGGCATGAAGAAACCCCGCCGGGAAAGGCGGGGTCGTCTGGTGCAGGCACATGTACCACCACCAAGCCGAGCATAGCCGCGTACAGCCCTCGCCGGTGGAGACGAGGGCCAGGTTCGGCTACACCGCACCCGTCGGCACGACCGACGACGGACGCTTCCGACGGCTCACCGTGCATCTCCCCCCGGCCTGCGCACAGCGCCTGTTCAACGCTCGTGACGCCGGAGCCGGCGACCAGCAGATGCCCGCGATCATCGCCGAAGGATTCAAAGAGATCTACTTCCAGGACGGCGGAGCCCGCGCCACAGGACTCTCCGACGTCACCCTCAACGACATCGACTACCTCGACCTCGACTACTGACCCGACGCCGACCGCGGGCCCAGGATCGCTTGCGGGACGGGTGCCGCTCACGCTTCCGTCGGCGACGGGCGCTCCGCTGCGCTGAAGCTCACCGGCGTCCCGCGCTTTTCATAAGGGGACGGACGCTGGTCCTTCGTCACCGGTGCGGTGCATTCTTCCAATCTCTCCCTCGAAGCCGCTCACCTGCGTAAATGGTCAAAGGACTGCGGTCGCTGGGTGTGGCCGGGTGACCCATCCGTCCGTATGCCGTGTTGCAGCCCTGATGGTCTGTCGGTTTTCTCATGAGCGGAGCACAACAACGGTGCCGCGCATTCCGGCCGGCCACTGCTTCCCCGGAGGAACTTCATGCGTATCAAGTGTGCAGGCGCCGGCATCGGTCTGGTTCTCGGTGCCGTCGGTCTGTCGAGCCCAGCCGCAGCAGCCGCGAGCGGCCTCACCGGTGATTCAGATATCCACATCAGCACGAGACACGCCGCCCCAGGCTCCACCGTCCGCGTCAGCACGACAGCCTGCGGCTCGGAGACCTATGGGAAGGGCGAGTCCGAGGCAGGAGGCAAGTTCCACCTCTTCCCAGGCGACCGCACGGGCGTACTGACCGGCGAATTCCAGGTGCCGAGTGGAACCGAGCCCGGTGCTTACACCGTCACTCTGAAGTGCCCGCCGCGAGTCAAAGTCACGGGCACGTACATGGTCGGCACCGGCAGCCCCAGCGGTGCAGTCGATGCTGGTTTCGGGGCGGGCAACGACAAGGGCACACAGCTTGCCCTGGGGGCGGTGCTGCTCGCCGGAGCAGCCGCCGGAGGCGCGATCAAGATGCGCCGCCGCCCGGCCGGTGCCCGCACCTGACGCTCTGCTCCATCGGCCCAGCCCCCGGGCCTGTGTCGGTCCGGGGGCTCGAGTCGCTCCCGTCACTCATTTCGGCCGCGAAGCAAAGGCGCTAGAGCGATGGCACCCGGCGACGAGCCCGTGGATCGTTCCTCCTCGTTCACCCCCTCCACCAAGTTCCTCGTCTGCACCCTGCTGACGGGCTTGATGCTGATGACCACGGCGCTCCGGGGCGGACAGCCTCCGCAACCTTCGACCGCGCAGTCCTTCTCCCCCTCCCTGCGGCCCGGTCCCAGCAGCACCGCCCCGGCCCACCACCCGTCCGTGTCGGCGCTGCCTCCGTCTGATCCCGTGCGGCTGCGGGTCCCCGCCATCAGCGTGAATGCCCCCATGACGGAACTGACCCTCGACGAGACAGGAGCACTGCGCCCACCATCAGCAGATATGCCGGCCTTTGCCGGGTGGTACGGCGATGGCCCGGCTCCCGGCTCAGTGGGGACAGCCATCACGACGGGACATGTCGACACGCCGGAAGGACCCGGGGTTTTCTACCGGCTCGGAGCACTGGCCAAGGGCGACACCATCGAGATCACCCGGGCAGACCGGCGAACAGCGGTCTTCACGGTCGACGCTGTCGAGCTCTACGACAAGGAGGCGTTTCCGGACGAGAAGGTCTACGGCAGTTCCCCCTGGCCCGAATTACGCGTGATCACCTGTGGGGGTGAATACGCCGAAGAAACTGGCTACGAAGGCAATGTCGTCGTATTCGCAACGCTGACCGCGGTGACGTGACCACACCGAACCAGCCTGTTCGTCATGCCCGCCCCAGTGCTTGCCAGCGGTCTTCGCGGGTCTGGTAGTCGGTTTCGAAGCCCAGGACCGCGGCGTGGTCGGCGGCTGAGGCGTTGGTGGCGGCTTCGTCGGCGACGCCGCTGTCGATGTCGGCCTGGCCCCAGATGATGATGCCGGTGACGGCGATGGCGAGTCCGGCAAGGGCAGGGCGAGGCGAGCGCCGCGTCGGGCTGGGCTCATCGGGGGCTTCTCCGGAGGTTCTGGCTAGAGGTCGAGGACGGCGCGCAGCGCCTGGTCGACGCGGGCCATCGCCTCGGGGGCGACCTCTCCGAGAAGCTTGGCGCCGTCGAAACGGGTGGCCCGCAGCTGCTGCATGTTGACCGCGACGGCGGTGCACGGGACCGGGTCGCCGATCACGACGGACATAGCCGTGTCGGGGAACCTCCCGGAAGGGTGCAGCACGATCACGACCACCGCGCCGTAAGCCTCTTCCAGGCCGGTCAGGGAGACGATCAGAACGTTGCGCTCGTCGGGGAGGACCCAGACCTCGCCACGCTTCACAGAGCGTCTCCCTCGCCCGCGAGATCGTCCCCGAGGCCGAGACCGGCGAGCTGGTGCGCGGCATCGAGAGTCGCGGCGCGGCGGGCGGCGCGCACGATCCACGCGTTCACACTCATGTTGGCGCCCGAAGCCGCCGCCTTGATCGACGGGGCCAGTTCATCGGGGATGCGCAGAGTCATTGTGGTGACAGACATGAATGCAGAATAGCCACCGTTTCACGGTGGCGTCATCCGGTGGCATGAGATGTGCCCTCGCAGCGGCCCTTCGGCGGGGAGACCGCTCCTCGCCCGGCGTGATGACCGCAGATGAGCTTCGGTGACTATGGATGGCTCTGGCACACGGACCAGACCTCTTCGAGGAATGCCGGGTAGTCCTCGCCGTAGGTGACCACGCCCGCGTACACCGCGTCCAGGGCGGCCTGGAGCGGGTCGGCTTGGGCGGCATCGACGAGTGCGGGCAGGGCCATGTGCGGCTGCGACATCCGCAGGGACGGGTCGGGTGCCCCGATGACGACGGCCATGGCGTACGAGGCCGGGCTGTCGGGCTGCGGTGCGGGCGGGCTCGGCGGCTTCGCCGCGGCAGCCGCGGGGCCCACCACTGGCGGTGACGCCTGTGGGGGATTCGGCAGAGGCTCCTGGCCCCTTGGGGGAACGGGCGGGTGGTAGGGCGGCCGTTCAGGCGGGATGGCCCGGCCGACGGTCCTGTTCGGGACACGCGGGTCCGAATCCAGTACCCGCCACAGGCGGTCCGGGTCGTCGAAGGGCGGCGGCAGCGGACGGCCGGCGGCCAAGCCGTGAGTGCGTCGGTGATCCAGTCCAGGCCGGTCAGACCGGCCCTCTCGCAGGCCCGGCGGGCCGCGAGCAAGGCCACCGAGCGCTGGGTGGTGGGGCCGGCGGCGTCGATGGCGTGCAGGAGTGCGGGGTCGAAAGCGAGCAGGCCTCGGACGTTGCCGCCGACGGTGCAAAGGGCCTGGCTGGGCAGTTGTCCGCCCCATTGCCCTCGTTCGTGGGCGAGCAGGCTTTCTCGTTCTGCTTGTTGCTGGGCGAGGCGGGCTTGGTGTTCGGCTGCGGCGCGTTCGGCGGGTGTGGGAGGGGGCGGCTGCTGTCGGGCGTAGTCATGCCAGTAGGCGGCCTTCTGCGAAGTCTGCTTGAGTACCTGGTCGGGCCGAGGCGACGCGGGCCAGAACTGCAGCAGGTACTTGTCGAGTTGGGGGTCGTCGTCCAGTCGGGTGTCCCGCTCGCGTGCCGCGTCCATGCCTGTGGCGCAGTAGCGCACCCGGTAGTCGGTCCTGTCCAGGTCCAGCGCCCAGGCGTCCTCGCCTGCCCATTCCATGAGCACGCTGTTGGCGGGCAGCGGGCGGAAGGACACCTCCACGACGTCCTCCCATGACGGGTCCAACGGCGGGGCCTGGTCGTGGACTTCGACGGTGAAGCCGACGCTGCCGGTGTGCAGCCCGGTCGTCAGCCACAGCGCGCCGGGAATCGCCGCCCCGCACAGTCCGCTGCTCTGCCCGGCGAACGCCTCCGCAAGACCGGGACCGAAACCGTCCGGGTCACTCTCGACATAGATCTGGCCGTAGTGAACATGTACCTCACCATCGACGGGCCTGCGCACCTCACACCCTCCCCGACACGAGTGTGCGACGGATGCGGCAGTCCCTCATAGGTGGCACGGAGATGGCCCCTTGTGACGGGCGGCGTCGGCCGAGGCCGGTGAGCGGCGAGGCTTCCTGGACCATGGTGGGTGGGCCTTCTTCCTGGACGGGGCAGGAGGTGTGCGGCGGCCGGCGGCGGGCCGGCAGCCACGCTACCGGCTCGGTCCTGGGCTGGGGCTGGGGCTACTTGGAGAAGTACAGGTACTTCCAGGCTCCGTGCATGGTCGAGCTGATGTTGTCGCCGTACGATCCGCTGACGTAGACGGGCCGCATCCGAGCCCGGATATACCAGGCTCGCCGGGCGCCTCCAGAGTGACGGCCGATTTCCCGTTGTCCCGAGCGCGAAGTACGACGGCGTCCGCTGGCCGGTGCACCGGACTGCTGCCGGCAGCCCGCGTCCGGGGCTCGATCGCGGGCACCATCGAGGTCAAGCTCACCACCACGCGGGGCGATCGCGGCCTGGGGCAGGTCGCCCCTGAGGGTCGGGACGGCGAGCGGCGAACCGTGAGGTTGTCGCCGCGGGCCACGGTCTGCAGCAGTTGGGCGCACACGGTCGCATCGGCGGCGAGGCCGGTCGGGCTACCCAGGACGGGGAAGGCGGCGCGGACGCGGGCGGCGACGTCCTCCTGGAGCAGCGTGTAGGCGTAGAGCGTGGCGGCGTCGAACCCTTCCGGAGCGCGCCCCATCCCTCCCAGTCGAGAATCCTCAGCGGCGCGGTGACGTTAGCCCAGTGCAGGTCGGAGTGGGCGGCGGTCCAGCAGGTCACGGCCGGGGCCGGGATGCCCACGAACTCAGGGATCGCCCGGTCCATGTACTGCTGACGTACGGCGACGCGGTCGGTGTCGGCGGCCGCCACCTTCTCCAGCGTCTCTGTGAGGGCCCTTCCACCAGGGGTCCGACAACTGGAGGTCATGCTGGACGGACAGGACCGGCTCGTCGACGTGGCCGACAGCTCCGCCCGGTAGGCGGTGCCGTCGTCGACGGCGTCGTGGACGGCCAGGAGGACGGGCCGGCGCCCGTCGAGCTGGGCGTCGAGGGCTCCGTCCCACAGCTTCCCCGCGGCCTTGTCCTCCGGGGAGGACACGAGCCGCAGCCACGCCGGTTGCCCGGTGGCGGTGCGGGCCAGGGCACCCGGGGTGCGCGCGGCCCAACCCCAGAACTCCCCGCCCGGCTCGACTCGTACGTCCAGGGCCTTCGCGGCGCGGGCGTAGTGGGCGCGCATGCGCTGCTCGGTGTCTGGGTCAGGGGGTGGCGAGTACACCAGTGATCTCCCGCAACTTGGCGGCGGTCAGGGTGGGTTGGGCGACGGCATCGGCCGCTTCCCTCCAGTGTGGCGCGCTGGAGGCGGCGATGAGGACGTCGCGCCGCTGCACGGCGGTGAGCTGCCCGGCATGGTCGACCAGGAGCTCGCCGACCTCATCCGGCCCGGCCTGACCCCGCACAGACGTGCGTCCTCACCGTCGCGTCATGCCCAGGAGTGACGGTCACGAACTGCTGCAGATTCTGCTCGTTGCCGTCCGGCAGGCGCTCGGCTATTCGACCCCAACCACTCCGGTGGCTGCGAGGACTCCAATGATGATCAGGAACACTCCTACGATGCGCTGCTACCTGGACGTGCGCCAGGAGCCCGGCACGTGGGCCGGCGAGTGTCAGCCTTCCGCGTATCAGGCCCCGGCACAGACGCCGTCAGGCGCTGCGCGGTCGGCGGCCCGACGTCTTCCTCGCCGTCGCCTTCTTCGCGGAGTCCTTCGCGGCGGCGACCCGGTTAGGCTGTAGCCGCAGCCGGACCGTGCCGACGCGAGCTGTGAGGGCAGCCAGTGCGGGCGCGTTACGGCTCGGCGCTGGCCCGGGTCAGGGGCAGCCAGCGCGTCGTCGAGGGCGAGGTGGGCGGACCAGCCGGCGCCGGGGGATCGAGCCGGGCGATGAGGGTACGACTGACCTGCTGGAGTTCCTCGTCGTGGTCGATGCTCTGGAACCTGCCGCCGCGCCGGGGCAGGCTTAGCTGCTCGCGGAGCAGGGGCAGGGCCGGTGCTGCGAGAGGGCCCATGCGGTCCAGGCAGTTCACGACGTGGTTGGCCGTTGCGGGGCTCTTGGCCATGGCCTGCAGCAGGGCGTCCAGGACGGGCGGTGCCTCGGCCTCGCCGGCGATCTCCCAGAGCGCGGCCGCGCAATGCACCCGGACCCATTCGTAGTCGTGCATCAGGAGGCCTCGCAGGCGCGGCAGCGCGATGGAGGCGGGCGGGCCTATCTCGCCGAGCAGATCAGCCGCGTCACTGATCCGGAAGGTGACCGGGTCGTCGAGGAGGCCGAGCAGGAGCGGCATGACCTCGGCCAGGTCACCGCCGGTGGCCCACAGCGCCGAGACGGCGGCGGGCCGTACGTGCGCGTCGGTGGCGGTGGTCAGCGACCGGATCGTGTCCCGTGCGCCGGCTGCCGCCGGGCCGAACGCCTCCAGCGCCTTCAGGGCAGATCGCGTGACGCCGTGCTGCTCATGGCGCACCGCGGCACCGAGCGTGTCCACAAGCACAGGAACCGCGGCCGGGTCGCCGAGGGCGGCCAGGGCGGCCAGGATCGCTTCGGCGCTCATCTGGGTCCACTGCTGGGAGAGGTCGATCCGGCGCAGGTGGTCGCAGAGCCGGGGCACCAACTGGTTCGCCGCCTGCGGCAGATGCTTTGCGACCTGGATCGCACGCCAGGCGTCGACGTCGCTGTCCAGTGCGGCCAGCAGACTCGGCAGCGCGCGTGCGTCGCCGAGGCGCGCCAAGGCCCGCACGGCCTCCTGGTGGCTTTTGCGCAGCAGCACGTCGGGGGCCGCCCATACGTGAGGGCCGTGCGCCGCGCGTTGGGTGTCGATGTGCGCGGCGAGTGCTTCCCGGGCCGGGGCGGCGATCGGATGACAGGAGGCCAGGACGGCCGCAGCTTCGGCGGCGATCTCCTGGTCGGCCGTGGTGAGCTGGTCGGTGATCAGCAGGAGGATCCGCGTGTGATCTCCGCGCCAGGTGCGCATCAGCTCGCCGCTCATACGGACTGCGTCCAGGCGTGAGCCGGGGTCGGGGCTGCTCAGCTGCTCGGCCAGCACCGCGGTGCGCTCGGGCACCCGGGCTCCCAGGGCTTCGTGGAACGTACGCAGCAAGGCCGTGGTCGGTGCATACACGCGCGTGTGCCGGTTGAGCTCTTCGAAGGCGGCGACGATCTGGGGCGCAACTGTGTCCGCGGGTGCCTCCGGGCGGCTCGAGGCCGGTGCGATCCGCCGCACGGGTATGGCGCGGGCACTCTCGCGCAGCAGGCCGACGGCGACCGGCACGGCGTCCTCACCGATCTCATCCGGGGCGCAGCGGGCCTGCTGGACCACGGCCGCGAGCCGGGTCACCGGGCCCTGGGCCGGGTCGGCGGCGAGCCCGGAGAGCCAGTCCCGCAACTGTTGCGTGGCCGCCGGCAGACGCAGTGCCAGAGTGGCCGCCGCCTCCACGATCCTCAGCCGCGCCTCGAGGCCGCGCTCGTCGGCCAGCCGCTCGCGCAGCACGGCGGCGGCCCGGTCGGCGTCGTCGAGGAAGAGTCCGAGCCCGCCGATAGCGGCCAGGCGCACGCCCGGGTCGCGGTCGCGGGCGAGTTCGGCGAACTGCGCACCCCGCTCGCGCAGGAAGGCGATGGCCTGCCCGCAGCCCATCGGTGGGTAGTACTCGATCTCGGTGCCGTCGTCCTCAAAGCCCAGGTCGAGGGACTCCCGGCCGATACTGACCAGCAGCGCGACGACAGCGGCCCGCTCAGGCGTGGCGCCGTCGGCGGCCAGCTCGAACAGGAAGGGCAGGCTGGCTGCCGTCGACGGGTACACGCTGCCCTGGTGGTGGACCGCGCCGTAGAAGCGGTCGAGGGCCTTGTGGCGTTCCTGCATGTCCGGGGAGCGCAGCGCCCACAGCAGTGCTGGTACCTCCTCGGCGGTGCCGTACGCGTGCTCCAACGATGCCCAGTCGATGTCATCAAGTCCCTCGAACATGATCCGAACCTTGCCAGGCGGCACTGACAACAAGGGCCGTTCCAGCCGCAGGGCCGCAGGACGCCATCAGCGCGGCCAGGACCGAAGGGGCGAGGCGAGCTGCGCGGGATCACGGCAAGCGGCCGGCTCTCGCACCCTTATGGGGCGGTGGAGGGGGGCCGTCGGGCCCGGGGCGTTGGCGGTGTGCTCAGGGAGGAAGCGGGTGCCTGGCGCAGGACGCGGGCCAAGTCGCGTCGTATGCGTTCGGCTTCGCCCCGTACCTGGGCGGGGACGTCGCCGCGTTCGGCGACGAGTCGGCTGAAGATGGGGGTCTCCTGGAACACGGCGGGTTGCTCTCTGTCGGGGTGGCCGGGCGACAGGACTATTCTCGTCCGGCCCTCGACCGGCTACAGGTGGGCGGTGATGCCGAACTGGTGCATCAGGTCGGTGAAGGTCTTTTGGGCGCTCGCGCGCAGGAGTTCGTCCTCGTCTGCGGGATTCACCAGGGCAGTCACCGGCTGGATGCGGCGGGGCCGATGGGCGTGGTCGGGGACGCTGCGGAAGCTGCCGTGTTCGGTGACGACGGGCGTCAGGGGCCCCGGTTCGGCGGTGGCGATGGCCGTCGTCACGGGGATGGCGCTGTCCACGCCCAGGTGGCGGGCCAGTTCGCGGGCCGGGCAGCAGACGTGCGGCCGTCTCCCGATCCACCGCGCCCGCGCCCGTCATAGCGACTGACCAGCGGGATCGTTCGGCCGGCTCATCGAGATCCGCGACAACCTGATCGACCGGATCGCTGAAGCTCAGCGCGAGGGCTGGCTCGGGGAAGTTGAAGGCCTCGAGACCGGCGCCGAGCACAAGCTCGCCCAGCTCGACACCGAGCATGCTCATCGCGCCACCGTCGTCGACCTCGGGATTCCTACCTTCGCCCAGATCGCCACTCGCACGAGCGGCGTCCAGAAGCCTGCCCGATGACCTACTAGTACTACAGCCGGTGGTTTCACGGTGAGTGAGCAGCAAGTAGGCGACCTCTCGGACGAGTCGACCGGTACGCCCTTGACCTCAAGTCCAGTTGAGTTTCTACGGTCGATCTCGTCGAACCGGCTCAGACAACGACAGGGGTTTCGGCCATGGAGTACTCGCACAGCGACACAGACCTGATCAAACAGCCCATCGGCTACTGGAGTTGGGCGGCCTACAAGGCCGTCATCGCCCGCACCCGGGCCGCCCTCGCCGGGATCGGCACTACCCAACCGCAGTGGTGGGCCCTCGCACAGGTCGCAGGCGCCGACACCGTCAAGACCCGTGACGAAGTGTCCCGCCTCCTTCGGAACTATCTCGACACCGGCCCGGAAACCATGGAGTCAGAGATCGACACGATCATCGCCCAGGGCTGGATCAAAGAGGATGCCGAGGGACGTCTGGGCATCACGGCTGAGGGCAGGGCGTTCTACGACAAGGCCGCAGCCCTTCAGGACGAGCTCTGGGCGGAACGGCACGCGGGTATCTCCGACGAGGAGTACCTGACCGCCCTCAAGGTGTTGCAGCGGTTCATCCACAACACGGGTGGGCGAGCTTGGCACCACTAGTGTTACGGCCGGTGGTTTTACGGTGAGTGAGCGCGGGCCGTTCGCGTGCGGTAGTGGCTGGCGCGGGCTCGGATCTGATGGCGGGTGCGCCAGCGGTGCCAGTGCATGACGAGCCAGGTCCGGGTGGTGCGGGCGGGGGCGAGGACGATCCGGTCGTACAGGCGGCGGATCTCGTTCACGGTTGGGGGACGGGTGGCGTCGGCTGGGTGGGTATGTGGCGGCTCCGGACGGCGGTGAGGAAGGCCATGGCGAGTATGCACACGGTGGTGTGCCGGTACCACGAGCACCACTTGCGCACTTCGTGTTCGTCCAGGCCGGCCTGGCCCTTGGCGGCCTGGAACGCCTCCTCGACCATCCACCGCTGCCCGGCCGCCGTGATCAGTTCGGCCAGGGTTACGCCGGGGTGGGTGTGGCACAGGAAGTAGGCGATCTCGCGTACCAGAGCGCCGGTCTTCTTGTCCTTCTTGTTGGGCACGGTGGAGCGGCGGATCAGCAGATGCCGCTCGAAGTCCTCGGCGGTGGGGGCGAGTTGGACACTGGCCCAGTCGTATTCGCGTGGCCCCTTGGCGCCGTTGGCGCACGAGCGGCGCTCGAACGTCTCCTCGGGCACGAGAGCGTACAACTCGCGGGCCTGCCGGGTACGGCCGTCCGGCAGCGGCAGCACCTCGTTCTTGGGGATCGCCAGCACGTAGCGGACCCGGCGTTCTTCCAGCCAGGCGCGCAGCGCGCGGCACTGCCCGTACGCCTCGTCGGCAAGGAAGTAGGTGAAGGGCACGTCGGCTTCCAGGGCGCGCTCCAGCATGCGCCGGGCCAGCTCCGGCTTGGTCGCCACCTCGGTGGCCCGCTCGGGCGGGATGCCCTGCTCGGCGCAGCGATGCTCGTGCTCGGCGGTGGTACCGGCCCAGGCGCGGCCGAGGTAGAGTTCGCGGTCGATGAGTGTGCGGCCACGGCTGGAGCCGTAGGACAGATGCACGCTGACCTGGGCGTTCTCGATCCGGCCCGCCGTGCCGGTGTACTGCCGCTGCACCCCGGCGGTCTTGGTGCCCTTCTTGATGTCGCCGGTCTCGTCCGCGATCAGCACCGCATCGTCGGCCACCAGGGCCGCGACCGCGTAGGCGCGGACCCGGTCGCGAAGCTCGTCGGCGTCCCAGGCCGCCTTGGCGAGAAAGCCCTGCAGCCGGTCGGGATTGGGGTGCCCGGCGAACTCGGCGAGCTGCCACAGGTTCTTGCGCGGCACCTCGCTGAGCAGCCCGCGCACCATCGCCCGCAGGTTCTCCCGCGAGGCTGGACGCGCGAACACATCGTCCACAGATGCACACAGCGCTTCCAACTCGCCATCCAGCGACCGGATCTCAAACTCGTTCAGCTCGCCAGTCTGCACCACGCCCAGCGTCAGCATCAGTCCCACGAATGGAGCAACGAGGCACCCGCCGTCACGTCACGTGAACAACCGGCTGTAGTACTAGTGACCTGAGTCAGAGATTCGTCGGCAGTAGGCGGCTACTTTGTCGAGGATCTCGTCAGCGGTCTTCGTCCAGACGAAGGGTTTCGGATGCT